>UCOA01000132.1 GCA_900474095.1 Hyphomicrobiales bacterium
CGATCTCGCGCGCGGCATCATAGACATAGGAAAGGTCGGCATGGCCGTCGCCGCGCCGCGAGGGCGTCCCGACTGCAATGAAGATCACGTCACTCTGCGAGACGCTTGTTGCCAGATCGGTGCTGAAGCGCAGACGCCCGTCCTTGACATTGTCGGCAACCAACTGTTCCAGGCCCGGCTCGAAGATCGGAATGCGTCCGGCAATGAGCGCGTCGATCTTGCTTGCATCCTTGTCGATGCAGATCACCTCATGACCGAAATCGGCGAAACAGACGCCAGAGACAAGCCCGACATAGCCGGCGCCGATCATCGTGATAAGCACTTTAAAACCCCCTAAAAATACAATAATTAAACATTTCGAAAGAAGCTGCGACGGGATCCCGCCAAAATGCTAAAGTTAGTAGCTTTTAAAAAACCTGCATTTTATATGCAGTGCACAAAACCGCTCGTCAAACGAATTCTTATCGAGGTGAAGAAATCGTTAATTTTGTCATTCCAAGGGTGACTTAAGACCATCTGGAATCTCGTCGTTTCCCGCAGGTCTCACCTGAAATCATTTTTCCTTTGCGACGATTTCCGCATCCGGTGCTTTGGTGAAAATGACGATGTTCGAACGTTTCACCAGAGATGTCTTATAGCCGGCCTCACGTGCGGCCCGATTAGGAGGATAGCGCTTTCTTGGATCTTCGCGATTTGACCAATACTGTGGGTCGTTGGCTATTCTGCTGAAGGTCCGACCCACTATTTCTTCGATTTGGTTGAACGTCAAAGTGAACTTGGGTTCTCCACGTTTAAGGAGGTAGGCTGTCAGTCGATGATATCCGTCCATTTTCATGGCGTCCTCGTGAAAAAATATGTGTGGTGCGGAATGGGCGGTTTTTGCGGGTTTGATGGTGGATCGGCGGATGGGCTCATTCTCGCAAGGATCAAAAGAAGAAGCAACGTTGAAGGGAAAAGCCGTAATTGAATCAATATCTCCCGTTCCGTTGCGCCACAAATTTGCCTCGTCTTGGAGACACTTATGGGAGATGAGATTGCAGGCTTTGGTCATAGCAATAATGTTGGGACTCCTCTTTTGGGCGAGCGCCAGTCGCGCTGTTTATTGGGAGTGGACTCACCCATATCACGAGCCTTTCGCTCCGCCGTCCGAATAATCGATTTTGCGATCGGCGAGCGCACAGCTAAGGCAGCCCGACTTCCCATCGTTAAAAATTAGTAGGGAGGATGCTCCAATTTGAGGGCGCTACTAGGATATATGAGGCGAAGGGCGCATCGGATAAAGCCGCACGCACCACTTGACTGAATAGCTAAATAAGAGCGTTCTAATATCTCGAGGTAACTTGGGAGGTTGAGGATGATACTTATCGCGTGGTTGGCTTATATAGCCGTCGCGCTTATCGTGGCGGCCAACACATTTTTAGAAGGCGAGGAAAGGCAAATTACATGGGGCTTCGCGCGGATTGTAGGACTGATGCTTTCCTTAGTTTGGCCAGCCGTCTTTCTCACCGTTGTTGGATATGTCCTACTAAATCGTGCCTATCAATTGGGTAATGAGATTCGGCCGGGCATTAAAAAAGCGCCTTAGAACCTCACGAATGAGGACGGATGGTTCATTGGAGGAGGAAATGCGGCCCGCGGGAATTGTCTGCTTCTGGGACACAAAGCGGAGCAAACCATCTTCGTTCCCGATCTGTGCTCGCAGGATCGCATAATATCTCGCCTGGAACTTGGCCACTGTTCCGATGACCTCCCGCTCAGCCGGCCGTATCGCCGACGCGCCGCGCGCTCATTCCGACCTGCCGCAAAATCCAAGGTCATGTTGGAGGCGACCGATTCAGGCAGCAACCAAACCACCCTCCCTGGCGTGGTCAGACCAAGGGGAAGGCGCTAGTCGACAGCCGGCTTCTCGACCAATCGCCGAAGCTCCGACGGCGCCGGTTGGCAGCCTCCACCTCATTGTAGCCGATCCCGGCACGTCGCAGCGCCCCTTTCTTGACCACATCCCGCGCGGCCGCCGCATTCCGATAGTGCGCCCCGCCCTGGTATGCGATGGCGTGCCTCGGCCGGCAGTAATCTGAAGTGATTTCACCTGTTTGATTTGCGGCCGGGCTTCAGGGGTTCCGGTTTGGGGTCGGCAGGATCGGGGACTGCGAGCAAGGCGCTGACATCAACCTTAATGGCCTTGGCAAGACGATCGAGCAGATCGATCGATGCGTTATGTTTGCCCCGCTCAAGATCACTGATCACCGTACGATCAACACCCGCGTCGACAGCAAGATTCTCCTGGGTCACGCCGAGCGTCGAGCGCAACTGTCGAAGATTCCAGGCGATGCGAGCACGAGTGTCCATGTTTCATGGCCACCATCTTGCATTGCATTAATCCATCGGATATATCCTACATATTATATCAATCTGGCGGGCACACCAATCAATCGGTGCCCGAGATCGGTCTTTCGCATGGAACTGCGTCAACTCACCTATTTCGTTGCGGTCGCCGAGGAGCTCCACTTCGGCAGGGCAGCGATGCGGGTTCATATCGCCCAGCCAGCGCTGTCGACCCAGATCCAGGCACTGGAGCGCGAGCTTGGCGTCCAGCTGTTTGTTCGGACGACACGGCGCGTCGAACTGACAGTGGCAGGCGAGACCTTTTATGACCGGTGTGTACGGATCCTCAGCGACATCAATGTCAGCGCCGAGGTCACCCGCTCGGTGGCCGGCAAGACGGCAAGGAAGATCAAGATCGGCACCATCTATCCCGCCACCATCGGCGTGCTGCCGGCGTTCCTGTCGAAGATCGCCAGAAAATATCCCGACATCCAGCTGCAGATCCAGAGCGGTTCGACCGGCGACATCATCCGCAATCTTGAAACCGGCCAGATCAACCTCGGCTTCATCCGGCCGGTCGAAAACATCGGCAGCTTGCGCTTCTTCTCGATGGCGAGTGACGACTATCTGCTGGCGATCGCCAAGGACAGCCGGCTTGCCGGTCTGGAGGAGATCGACATCGACGACCTGCGCGACCAGAAGATCATCTCGTTCTCGCGCCAGAACCTCTCCTATACCGAGCGATACTTTGCCGAGATGTTTGCCGAGCATGATCTGGCGCGCAACATTGCTTATACCTGCGATGACACGTTTGCGCTGATCTCGCTGGTGTCTGCCGGCCTTGGCATCGGCTTTGCGCCGCAATGGACGCGGGATTTCCCCAACCGTAATTTTGAGCTTCGCAAGGTGAGGGGCGTCGACTTTCGGATCGGCATGGGAGTTGCCTGGAACACCGAGGATCCGACCGCCGCGCGGGACGACATCATCGATATTGCCCGCTCGCTGGTCAGACCGCCAAGACAACTTGCAACCGAACTTTCGCGTTGATACGCTCGATCGACCGAGCAGCGGCAAAACGCCCGGCAAGGTTCGGCGGTCATCAAATGACGTCAGAAGCAGGAGTCTGCCATGTCGCGCAAGCCATTCGAATGGAAGAGACAGCAGCAAACGGATCTTCGGTCCGCCGACGAAGGCCATCCGGCCGATGGCGCCATCATCGAGCAGGCACATGCGCTCTATGGCGGTGAGGCGAACACAGCGATCGCCTACTGTGGTCTGGACGCATGGTTTGAGGGTGAGGAGGCAGAGTTTCGACGATTTGCGCGACTGTTTCGCCGGCTCATGAACTAGGCTCTCCGAGCCGTCTCCGGTCTCCGGCGGGCGAAGTGGCTAACAAGCTCGTACCGTCCTTGGCGATTGGTCGTCATTATTATCTATTCTAAACGGGTGCCCGCTGTCACGGCGCGAACCGTTGGGTCGTACTGAGTTCGTCGCGACCGCGCTACAAAGGAGACTACGATTACGGCGCACCGAACGAACACGGCTTGCAATCCGCTGCCATACTCACGTTCGCTATGGCAGGTTTCAACGATGCCCTAAGACTAAGCATATCGGCAACCCTCGACTGCCTGCCGGACAAGAATCGCACGAAATGCAATTTCGGGGGTAGCGCTGGTTCCTGTCCATTTGCAAGAAGACCGTTGGCCTGTGTTCGATTGTTTGGCCGTGGCACCGGACGACCATGTGGATCCCATTGGTCCATTCTATCTCCATTTTTCACAGACCCGACGCTCAGCGACAGTTGATGCAGTGAAGCAGATTGCTGAAATGATGGTGGCCACAACACTGGCGCCAAAGGCCCGATCGGTCTGGAAGTCGGTCGCGGCCGCGCGGAACATGTTGCCTAGCCCGGCGGTGCCCATCAGGAATTCCGCAACCATTGTCGAGAGAACCGCAGGCGGTGCGGCGAGCCTGAGTGCCATCATCCAGCTCGGAAGCGCTGCGGGGGCAACAAGGTGAACAAAACGGCGGACGGGGGAGGCGCCCAGCACCTTGAAGAGGTCATCGCTTCCCGGCGGCAGAATCTTGAGGCCGGCGGAGGTGAACACGAAGGCCGGGAAGAAGGAGATAATGACGACAATTGCAAGAACCGTTTTTACGTCATAGCCAAAGATGCGCGCGAGAACCATGAGCATCACGATAGGGACGGACGAAAAGACAAGGCTCAGTGGTACCAGCACTCCGCTCATGACGCGTGAGGTCCAGGCAATAACGGCAATCAGAGTCCCCAGTCCCATGCCGATGATCAGGCCGAGAGCTGCGAGCAGCAACGTCTGGCCACCATTTCGAAGATAGATGCCGGGCGAGATGAGGATATCGGCAACAACGGTCGCCGGTTGCGGCATGACGATGGCGTTGACGCCGGTGAGAGTGACCCAACCCTGCCAAACGATCAAAATCGCCGCCACCCCCCAGTATCGTGAGATGGCGGACTTCAGTGCACCCGCCAACCGGCCTGGTTTCCTTGGCGGTCCCGTCATTGAAACCGCCCGTAGACAAGCCGCTCGACAAGCGTCATCAAACCAAATGCGATGAGCGAGGCTCCGGCGACCATTAGGACCGCGCTCCACAGCAAGGGGATCTGAAAGTTCTGCATCGCGCTGACCATCAGCAAGCCCAAACCGCGGGAGGAGCCGAACCATTCGCCGAGAATTGCGCCAATGAATGAGGCGGGAACGGCGTATTTCATGCCACTGACGACAGCCGGCAAAGCCGCAGGCAGATCGAGCCGGAGAAACCGCGCGCTCTTCGAAGCACCCAGTATAGTGAAGAGATCACGATGACTTTGTGTGGAATTTATCAAGCCCGACGTGGTCGCCACATAAAGCACAAAGTAGACGTTGAGGGCAGCCATCATCATGCCGGTGGAGTCTCGGTTGATCAAAACGATGGAGATTGGTGCCAGCGCAATCGCAGGGATGGAATGAACGACGCTCGACAGGCGATCTATGCCGGGACGCAGGACCGGAACATGTGAACGACAGCGGCAAGCGCGATGCCGAATTCTGTCGAAATTACGGCCCATGTCCAGTGCACGTCGCGCTACCGCACGGGCAGGAGCGACGCCTCGCGTTCCGGGGTCGTCACCGAAAAACCGGAGGGGCCGATATCGTGGAAGAATCGCTTGAAGATCTCGATGAACAGCCGCACGAAAAGCGGCTTGGCGTTGCCATAAAGGTCGAGAATGATGACCGAAGGCGGCGGCAATTCGTCGAGAATGGGCAATCGGATGATGGTCTGACCATCCGCCGTGGCGCGGCCGAGCGGGCGCATGTTGAGGATGGACATGCCGAACCCCGATGCGACGGCGGAGCGGACCGTCTCATAGGAGCGCGTGTGAAAACGTACCTCCGGGCGTTGCGCCAGAATGTCGAACAGCGTCAGGAGATAGGTGGCGGTCTGCGGCATGTCGAGCAGGATAAAGGGGCGGGGCGAGATATCCGATAGCCAGACGGCTTTCTCGCCGGCCAGCGGATCGTCGGTATGCAGCACGGCGTGGGCAGGGACCTTGCAGATGCGCGTGATGCTGCCGGTATGGATCGAGCCGATATCGTACAGGATGGCGAAATCGATCAGGCCTTCGGCAAGCCAGGCTTGCAACTGCACCTGGTTGCCTTCGAGGAGATCGATTTCGACGTCGCCGACATTGTCGACGTATCGGCGCAGCATTTCCGGCATGAACAATGCGCCGAAGGGCTCGAAACAGCCGATTCGCAGCACTTTCGGCACGCGGCCGGTGAGATCGCCGATGGCACGGTTGAACTCCGTCTCGGCAGAAAGCATGACCCGGGCGGCACTGACGAAGCGTTCGCCGGCTGGAGTGATCTGCACCCCGCGTGCCGGGCGGCGCTCGAAGATGCGGGCGCCCATCTCGCCTTCAGCCAGCGTAATCGCCGCGAGAATCGAGGATTGCGAGATCAGCAAAGCCTTCGATGCAGCCTGCACGCTTCCGCGGCGCGCAACCTCGCAGACATAACGCAACTGGCGGATGGTCAGATTCACGGCGTGATCCAAATTACATAAAATGCATAAAGTTATGTCGAAGAATACATTTTGTGAATGTGATGTGAAGCCCCAATCTACCGCCATTAAACAGACCTGCCGAAGATGCAGGTGGGAACATGAAGGCGCATCAACCGTCTGCGGATGGCGCGCACAAACTGGGGAACAGCATCAATGGCTTTCAGCAACCCTCTCTCAGGGGCAGCGGATCTGTGTCTTTTGAGCTCCGCTGAACTGGCATCCGCTTACAGGACGCGGGAGATTTCGCCGATCGAGGTCGCGCAGGCTGCGATGGATCGTGCCGAGGCAGTCAATCCCGATTTCAATGCCTTCACCTTCATTGATCGCGAGGGGGCACTGGATGCGGCGGCGGCATCGGAAAAACGCTGGCGGGCGGGCGAACCGCTGTCGCCGGTCGACGGCGTTCCGGCCACGCTGAAGGATATCGTCTGGGTCAAGGGCTGGAGCGTGCGCTATGGCAGCACGACGACCTCTGACATCCCCTGCGGCGAAGACGCACCGGCCGTCGCGCTGATGCGTGCGGCGGGGCTGGTGTTCACCGCGCAGACGACGACACCCGAATTCGGCTGGAAAGCAATCACCGACAGCGCCCTCAGCGGTGTGACCCGCAATCCGTGGAATGCCGCGAAAACACCGGGCGGCTCGTCCGGCGGCGCTGCCGTCGCAGCGGCGGTGGGGACCGGGGTTTTTCATCTCGGCACGGATGGCGGCGGCTCAATTCGAATTCCGGCGTCCTTTACCGGTATTGTCGGTCTGAAGCCGACCTTCGGTCGGGTTCCGGCCTACCCGGCCAGCGCCTTCGGCACGGTTGCCCATCTCGGTCCGATGACGCGCTGTGCAGCCGACGCTCTCGCCATGTTGAAGACGATGTCCGGACGCAGTCTTGCCGACTGGAATCAGGGCGCGGGCGTTCTGTCGTCGCTCGCTGCGGAGCCGGCAGATCTCCAAGGCAAGCGGATAGGCCACTGGTTTGCATCGCCTTGCGGTCCGGTCGATCGAGAGGTTGCAGCCATCGTCGATGCTGCCGTCTCGAAGCTGGAAGCTGCAGGCGCATCCGTGGAGCGGATCACGCTTCCAGGCGAGAACCTGCTCGATCTCTTTCATCACCACTGGTTCACCGGCGCGGCAGCACGGCTGTCCGCGATCCCTCTGGATCAACGATCTGCGATCGATCCGGGTTTTCTGGAAATTGCGCGCGACGGCGCTGCCTACACATCCACAGAGCTGGTGACGGCGCAGGTCCGCCGCGCCGATTTCGGTGCAGCGATGGACCGACTGCTGTCGGATTATGATTTCATCGTCTCGCCCGGCACGGCGATCCCGGCCTTCGATGCCGGTATGGAAGTGCCGGCCAACGGTTCCTATACGCGGTGGACGGAGTGGGCAGGCTTCAGTTTCCCGATCAATCTCAGCCAGCAGCCGGCCTGCGTTATTCCCTGCGGACTGACGGCGGCTGGTCTGCCGGTCGGTTTCCAGATCATTGGCGCGCGGGGTGCGGATGCCCGCGTTCTCTTGGCGGCTGCAAACCTCGAGGCGCTGTTTTCCAGGTAGGCCCGATGCATGACAATGAACAACCAACGATAAAAGGGGTAGCAGTTATGATCAACAGACGTGCAATGCTTCAGGGAGTGCTCGGGGCCGGTGCCGCCGGCGGAGCGCTTCTCGCAGACTTGAATTCGAGGGCAGAGGCGCAGGATGCCACACCCATCGCCGTGGGCGCGGCGCTGCCGATGTCCGGTTTCGCCGCCGCCGACGGTATCGAATTCAAGAACGGTCTCGACCTTGCAGCCGAGGAAATCAATGCCGCAGGCGGCATTCTCGGACGGCCGGTCGAGATCCATGTCGAAGACACCAAGGAAATGGGCGCCGATATCGTCAGCCAGTCCATGCAGCGCCTGATCGACCGCTACACGGCACCAGTCATCATCAACGGCTACAATGTCGGCACCAACATGATCGAGATGGACATTGCCGCCGACAATGACGTCATCATGATGCACTACAATACGCTAATTTCGCACAACGAGAAATTCAAGACCGATCCGGCGCGCTACTACGGCTCGTTTCAGGGCGACCCACCGGAATACTGGTACGGCCCGGGCTGCCTGAACTTCCTGAAGGAACTGGCCGCAGCCGGCAGCTGGAAGGCGCCCAACAAGAAGATCGCCATCATTCCGTCCGCCAACGAATATTCGATCGTGATCGCCAACGCGATCCGCGACAAGGCAGCGGAATATGGCTTCGAGGTCAGCCTGTTCGAAACGGTTCCATTCCCGACCAACCAGTGGGGACCGACGCTTGCCAAGCTGCGGCAAGACCCGCCTGCCGCGATCATCGTCACCCACTTTCTGCCACAGGACCTTGCCCAGTTCATGGTGCAGTTCCTGGCGCAGCCGACCGATAGCCTGATCTACATGCAGTACGGGCCGTCGCTGCCAGCCTTCCGCGAAATCGGCGGCGAGAGCGTCAATGGTGTGATCTATTCGACGGTGGTCGGTTGCCTGCCGGACGACTTCTCCAAGCCGTTCCGCGAAGCCTATCGGGCCAAGTTCGGCCCGAGTTCCGCCTATATCACCGGCTCGCAGACGTATGACGGGCTCTGGATGTGGGCAACGGCTGCCGCCATCGCCGGCGGTCCGGGCGAACCGTTCAACAAGGAACAGGCGCAGAAGATCGCAGCCGTCATGCGTCGCAATGTCTATCGCGGCGTCAACGGCACCTATCGCGCCGATCCGGCGGGGCAGTCCGCCTATTGCTATCCGACCCAGGTGGCAGACCCATCGCTCGGCATGCCGCATCAGTTCCTGCAGCATCAGGACTACAAGACCAATCCCAAGCTGATCGCGCCGCCGCTCTATGCGACGGACAGCTTTGTCCTGCCACCATGGATCAAGGCGTAACCATCACCGATCTGCCTCTGGTGACGGCTGTGCCTGGAGTGCAGCCGTCATCCTACCGGACCAAGGAGCGGAATTATGGATAACGGCGCGAGCGTGCTGCTCGAATGCGAAAATGTCGTCAAACGATTTGGCTCGCTTGCGGCCGTCGATGGCATGTCGCTTTCGGTCAGTTCCGGCGAGATTGTCGGGATTGGTGGGCCTAACGGTGCCGGAAAAACGACGTTTTTCGACGTCGTGACAGGCATAACACCGGCAACCGAAGGGCAGATGAGCTTAGACGGTCACGATATCGCGGGTCTTGGCGCCGACCGGATCTGCCAGCTCGGGATCGCCCGGACCTTTCAGCTGAATGCCGGCTTCGAAAGCCTGACGGTGCGAGAAAACATTGATATCGCCGCTTATTTCGGTCGTGGAAAGCGTGTCCTTCCCGGCTTCCGGCTCGGCCGCGACGTCCGTGAGCAGACGGAGGAGGCGCTCGCTTTCGTCGGCCTTGCCGGCAAGGCTGATGAAAAGGTCGCTCAACTGCCGGTGCTCGATCGCAAGCTCCTGATGATCGCGGGCGCGATTGCCACCCGACCGAAGCTGCTGTTTCTCGACGAGCCGGTGGGCGGCCTCAACCTTGCTGAGATCGATCACGTCATGGAGCTCGTCATCCGGCTAAAGGGCGACGGTTTGACAGTGGTGCTGATCGAGCATGTGATGCGGTTTCTGCTGGCGCTGTCGAGCCGGGTCCTCATCATGCATCACGGCAAGAAGATCTTCGAGGGACCGCCGAGCGGCGTCGCCGAAGATCCGGTGGTGGTCGAAACCTATCTGGGCGAAGGGACGCGCAAGCGCCTCAAGACCTTTTTCTCCGACGGGGAGGCGCGCGCTTGAGCGACACCGCAAAGCCAGCCGTTCTCAGCCTGCACAATGTCGTGTCGGGCTATAACGAACTCACCGTTCTCAAGGGAGTTTCCTTTGACGTTGCTGCCGGAGAACTCGTGACGGTCGTCGGCCCCAATGGCCACGGCAAGTCGACACTTCTCAAGACCATTTCCGGACTTGTGCCTCTTAAAGGCGGATCGATCAGCATCGATGGCCAACCGACGTTGACGAAGCCGCATGCGGTGGCAGCCCTGGGCGTTGCGCATGTGCCGCAGGGCGATATGCTGTTTCCCGAAATGAGCGTGCTCGAAAACCTGCTGATGGGCGCATATCTCGCGCCCGGAAAAGCCGAGATCGACCGGCGGCTGGAGGAAGTCTACGCGCTTCTGCCGAAGCTTGCGGATCGTCGCAACCAGGTGGCATCATCGCTCTCGGGCGGCGAACGGCGCATGGTCGGCATCGGTCGCGGCCTGATGATGGCCGGGCGGATCCTTCTGATCGACGAACCGTCGCTCGGTCTTGCCCCGCTCATCATCGAGCAAATCTACGGCGTCATTTCCGAACTCTCCCGCAGCGGGCGCACCATTTTGCTCGTCGAGGAAAATCCGGCGCGTGTCGCCGATCTTGCCGACCGCCTTCACTTGCTCGACGACGGGGAAATCGTCTGGTCCGGCCCGCCCGCTGACCTTCTCGCCCGCGACGAGCTTCTTGCAACCTATCTCGGAGGCTGACCGGCATGCTCGATATCCTGATGTCCGTTCTTGTCGCCGGCCTGACCACGGGTGCCCTCTATGCGCTGGCGACCGTCGGCCTGTCCCTCGTCTGGGGCTCCATGGGCATGCTCAACATGGCCCATGCGGCGATGCTGACGCTAGGCGGCTATGCAGCCTTCACAGCCACCACCACGCTCGGCCTGCCGGTTTTCGCCGGTTTTGCCGCCGCCATCCTGTTCGGCGCGATGGCCGGAGGGCTGCTGTACGTCCTCATCGTGCGCAATCTGCTGAAAAACGACAAAGCAACGTTCGAATCCAACGTAATGATCGCCACTGTCGGCATCGGCATCGCGCTCGAAAACACCATTCTCCTGACCTACGGCGGCCAGCCACTGAAACAGCCCCTGTCCGTCGATGGTATTCTGAAGCTCGGCCCGCTCAATCTGCCCTACCAGAACATCGTCATCATTCTCGTCGTCGTCGTGATGATGGCGGTGATCGCGCTGCTGCTCGGCAAGACCCGGATGGGCCGGGCGATCCGTGCCACGGCGCAGAACCGCGACGCTGCACAACTGATGGGCGTTGCCGTCAACCGGGTGTATTTTCAGGTGCTTGTGCTGTCGGGTTCGCTTGCGGGCATTTGCGGCGTGATGGTCAGTTCCATGACGCAGCTGTCGCCGCCACTCGGCAACGATCCGATGCTGAAGGCCTTCATCATGTGCGTGGTGGCGGGTCTCGGCAATCTGCCGGGCGCCGTCGCTGCTGCCTTCGGCCTCGCTTTGCTCGAAGCCTTCATTCAATACGTGGCGGGCGCGCGCTGGGGTTTCCCGTCGCTTCTGTTCGTCGTCATCGCCGTGCTGATCTGGCGCCCCTCCGGTCTTTTCGGCCGGACCCAGATCCGCCGCATGTGAGGAGCCGATCATGAACACACACTCCTCTCCGAAGGGTCTGACCGGCTCGAACAAGCTGGATATCACTATTACCCTGCTGCTGATTGCAGCGGCCATAGCGCTGCCGTTCTTCATAGACAGCCGATATGTGCTTGGGCAGATCGTGTTAGCGCTGTTCTACGCGACCATCGCGTCACAATGGAACCAGCTGTTCGGATTTGCAGGCGTGTTCTCCCTGGCGCAGATGGCGATCTTCGCCTTCGGTGGTTACGCGACGGCGATGATCTGCTTCTACTTCGGCTGGAATGTCTGGGGCGCGCTTGTCCCGGCGGCCCTCGGCTCCGTGGCTTTCTCTTTGGTCGTCGGCCTCGCCTGCCTGCGATTGACCGGCGTATATGTGGCGCTGCTGACGCTTGCCATCGCCCAGACGATGTATCTGCTGATCGTTACCGATACGGAATGTTTCGTCATGGTCGGCTCGACCTGTCGCCAGTTTACCGGTGGAGCGGTCGGCTTTGCCCGCTTCGGCGATTTCGGCACGCGTGCCCTGTTCAAGGCGCAATGGCTGGTCGGTAACTACGCCATCGTCGCCGTCCTGTTCGCGATCACGATGGCGTTCACCTATGCGATCGTCAAAAGCCCGATGGGTCTTGCCTTCCGGGCACTAAAGGATAATCCCGGCTATGCGGTGGCGCGGGGTGTCAACCGCTTCCAGGCGCAGCTTCTGGTGTTCGGCATCTCTGCCTTTTTCACCGGTCTCGCCGGTGGTGTGTACGCCGCGCATTTCCAGGCGATAGGCCCCGGTATCCTGTCGATGTCGCAGTTGATGTTCATCATTGCGATCACCGTCGTCGGCGGTGTCGGCACCTTCTGGGGGCCGTTGGTCGGCACGATCGTGCTGGTCGCAGCCGACGAGGTGATGCGCGAGGCAGGAGAGTTCCGCACGCTCGGTCTCGGCATCATCATCGCAGTGTCCATCGTGCTCATGCCGAAGGGCCTCGTTGGTCGGTTGGGAGATCTGGTGGGCTGGCTTCGCCGCCGTCATGCGTCTCCTGCCCGTGGAAAATTAGCAGAAAGCCCGGCCTTGGTCGGTGAATGAGAGGGATCATATGTACGATACAATCATCATTGGCGCCGGTTCTGCCGGCTGTGTGCTCGCCAACCGGCTGAGCGCCGACCCCGACAGGAAAGTTCTCGTGCTGGAGGCCGGGCGTGCTGCCCCCATCGCCTCCGATATTCCGTCCGATTGGGTAACGATGTTCAACACCGGCTCGGACTGGAGCTATTATACGGAGCCGCAGGCGGGCTGCCGCGGACGGCGTATCTTCTGGCCGCGGGGCAAGATGATCGGCGGTTCCGGCGCACTCAATGCCATGATCTACATTCGTGGCCTGCCGTCGGATTACGATGCCTGGGAGGCGATGGGCTGTGCCGGCTGGGGCTGGAAGGATGTTTTCCCGACCTTTCTGGCGTCGGAGGCCAATGCCGATATCAAGAACAGTCCTTACCACGGCAATGACGGCCTGCTGCATATCGGCAACGTCCCTTATGTGGACAAATACGAGATGCTCTGGCTTGAAGCGGCGCAGGCGGCCGGTCACGCCTATAACCCGGATTACAACGGCGAGAGGCAGGAAGGTGTCGGTCTCTTCCAGTTCACCATCAAGGACGGCGAGCGCTGGGGCACATCCAAGGCCTATTTGAGGCCTGCGCTGGAGCGGCCGAACCTGACGCTGAAATCGGGAGTGCTTGTCACAGGGCTTATCGTTGCCAATGGCCGCGTGAAGGGTGTGAAGTTTCTGGTCGATGGCGTGCCTGAAATCGCCTATGCCGATAGCGAAGTGGTGATGGCGGCGGGTGCGATCGGCACCTGCCAGACTCTGCTTCTATCCGGCATCGGGCCTGCCGACGAACTCTCGGCCGTCGGCGTCAAGCCCGTGCACGACCTGCCGGGTGTCGGCAAGGATCTTCAGGACCATCTCAACATTCCGATTTCGTTCTACACCAAAGAGCCGATCGGCATTGGCGCCTGGACGGACGAGGTCGTCGCCGACAGCTTTGCCGAATGGAGCGATAAACGTACCGGGATACGCACCTCGCCGTGGGTCGCCTCTGGTGGTCATGTTTGCTCGCGCCCCGGCATTGAGCCCGATCTCCAGCTTTACGGCGCAATCAGCCCGCATCGCGACTATGCCCGCTTCCTCGGCGGGCAGGCGGGCGTCACCGGCCACAGCACGTTGCAGCGGCCAAACAGCCGCGGCGAGATCACGCTGCGCTCGGCCAATCCGGTCGAATATCCTGCGATCGATCCGAAATACTTTATCAGCGATCCCGATGGGACCGACCTCGCGACGATGATTGCCGGTGTTCGCATCAACCGCGAGATCATGGCGCAGTCGCCGATGAAAGAACTGATCACCTACGAACTCAGCCCCAGCGCAGAATGCAGGACGGATGAGGAGATCGGCAATTACGTACGCGGCCATATGACGACGCTCTACCATCCGTCGAGCACCTGCCGCATGGGCGTCGACGCGATGGCCGTCACCGATCCCGCCAGCATGAAAGTGCACGGTATCGAGGGGCTTCGCATTGCCGACGCTTCGGCAATCCCGAAAATGGTGTCCGGAAATCTCAATGCGCCGACGATCATGGTGGCCGAGCGCGCTGCCCAGATGATCCTCGCAGGCTAAGGAAAGCAGATATGACAATCGCCCCATCCGCAGGTTCGTGGCATGATCAAGCCGCCAAACTCTCGTTCGAAGGACGCCTTTTCATCGATGGCGAGTTTCGCGCAGCAGCATCCGGCAAGATGTTCGACAGCATCAACCCGGCAAATGGCTCTGTGCTGGCCGAGGTCTCTCGCGGCGATGCGGCAGATATCGACGTCGCGGTCGCCTCTTCGCTGAAAACCTTCAAGTCCGGCGCATGGTCGCGGCTGGCGCCGCGCGCACGCATGGCGATTATGCTGCGCTTTGCCGACCTCATCGAGCAGCATGCAAGCGATTTCGCGCTCATCGATACGCTCGACATGGGCAAGCCGATTACCGAAATGCTGACGGTCGATGTGCCGCTGGCCGTCAACTGCTTCCGCTTTACCGCCGAATGCATCGACAAGATGCAGGGCACGGTTGGTGCGACCAGTCCTGATGTGCTTTCCTATGTGCTGCGCCAACCGCTTGGCGTCGTCGGCTGCATCGTGCCGTGGAACTATCCGCTGCTGATGACGGCATGGAAGATCGCGCCGGCCCTTGCCGCCGGAAACTGCGTGGTGCTGAAACCCGCCGAACAATCGCCGTTGTCTGCCCTTCTGCTGGCAAAGCTGTTCATGGAGGCGGGAGCACCGGCGGGCGTGCTGAACGTCGTCAACGGTTTCGGCGCGGAGGCGGGCAAGGCTTTGGCTCTGCATCATGATGTCGAGAAGATCGCCCTCACCGGCTCCGTCGAGATCGGTAAGCTGATGATGGTCTATTCCGGCCAGTCCAATCTCAAGAAGGTCTCGACGGAATGCGGCGGCAAGTCGCCGCATGTCATCATGGCGGATGCGGACAATCTGGAAACGGCGGCCTGGTGGGCGGCGATGGGGATTTTCGGCAATCAGGGCGAGGTCTGCTGTGCCGGATCGCGCATTCTGGTGCAGAAATCGATTTTGCCGGATTTCCTCGATGCGTTCTCGGCTGTCGCGAAGAAGGACTACATTCCGGGCGATCCGCTGGAAACGACGACCACAGTCGGTCCGATGGTGACCGTCGAGCAGCAGCAACGGGTCCTCAACTATATCGGCATCGGAAAACAGGGCGGTGCGGACTGCATTCTGGGCGGCGGCGTGCCGGAAGGGCTGGAGGCGGGCGCCTATGTCTCGCCGACGATCTTCACCGGGGTGACCAATTCGATGACCATCGCTCGCGAGGAGATCTTCGGGCCTGTCGCTAGTATCATCCCGTTCGACAGCTATGAGGAAGCGGTGACCATCGCCAATGACAGCAATTTTGGTCTGGCGGCTGGGATCTGGACCAGCAACCTGGGCACGGCGCATCGCTTCGCACGCGATGTCGAGGCAGGCATGGTCTACATCAACAGCTACATGAATGGGGACATGCAGTTTCCGTTCGGCGGCTGGAAGGAAAGCGGCAACGGTCGCGACAAATGCATGGATGCCCTCGTCTCGTACACCCAGACCAAGAGCGTTTGGGCGACGATCGGCAACTGAGCGAACCGCAAGGAATACAGACGGTGAAAACAGGCTGGAATTTCCACGAGCTTTATCTCTGGCACGACACGGGTAATGCAGCCCAGTTCTTTCCCGCGGGACTGACGATCGAGCCCGGCGAACACGCTGAGAATGCCGCAACCAAGCGCCGGTTTCGCAATCTCATGGAAGTCTCCGGCCTCACCGATCACCTGGTGAAGGTCAACTCCGTTCCGGTCGACGAGGACGATCTGGTAGTCCAGCGCGACCATTCCCCCTGTTCTTTTCGAGTGGTGAGCAATGGCGCTCGACCAAAAGAGAGAGTCAAAATTCTAATGAACAGTTTGTCATGCCCATTGCTGTTCTCGCATTTTCGATGAACACAAAGGCTTATGCGACGAGCGCACCCGCCCTCTTCACAGGTTGCACCTTCGCAGCCGATCCGCGAAACCGTTGGCCCACTGCCGGGTCCGCCTGGCACAAATTGAATTGGGAGACCAGGTCGTGTAGGTGGGCTGCTTCGCTCGCCAGGATGGCACTCGCTGCACTGGTTTCCTCGACCATAGCAGCATTCTGCTGGGTAACCTGATCCATCTGGTTGACGGCGGTGTTCACTTCGCCGAGGCCGATGGCTTGTTCGCTGGCCGAGGTTGCGATGGAAAGAACACGGTGATTGATTTCTGTTACGTGCCCTTCGATCGCGTTCAGCGCCTCGCCGGTTGCACGCACGAGCAAAACGCCGCTTTCGACTTCCTGTCCCGACTTGCGGATGAGTTCCTTGATCTCCTTGGCAGCCTTTGCCGACCGCTGAGCAAGTTCGCGCACTTCTTGCGCAACGACGGCAAAGCCTTTGCCGGCTTCGCCAGCACGGGCAGCTTCGACGCCGGCGTTCAGCGCCAGAAGATTGGTCTGGAAAGCGATCTCGTCGATGACGCCGATGATGTTGACGATCTGAGACGAGGATTTTTCTATGCGATGCATGGCTTCCACCGCATCGGCGACGACTTTGGCGGAGCGGGTGGCGCTCGCGGTCGCTTCGCTGACGATAACGCGGGCTTCCTCGGCACGCTTGGAAGAGTTCGCAACATTGACGGTGATTTCGTCTAGCGCGGCAGCGGTCTGTTCCAACGAGGCCGCCTGCTGTTCCGTTCTGCGCGAAAGGTTGTCCGTACTGATGTTGATTTCGCGTGTGCCGTCATTCATCGCGCCTGCAGCAGTCGAAACGGACGTCAATGTATCCCTCAATTGAAGCACAGCGGAGTTGAGGTCACGCCGAAGGGCTTCAAAATCGGGAGACATCGGTTCCAGCAGCTGAAAGCTGAGATCGCCGGCAGCCAGGCGGGTCAGTCCATGGGCCAATCCCGCCGTGGCTTCCCGAAGCCGCTTGTTCGCCGCTGCATCGGCCTCTTCCGTCAAACGTTTGCGATCGCTCTCGGCGATTTCGCGATTTCTTTCGGCTTCTAGTTCGAGACGCTTGTTGGTGATTGCGCCCTGGCGAAAGACTTCGACGGCACCGGCCATCTCACCGATTTCATCGGTGCGATCCGCATAAGGGATTGCCCTCTCGGTGTTGCCGACGGCAAGTTGGGTCATCGACGCGGTGATAGCCTTGACCGGCCTAGCTATGCTGAGCAACGCGTAGATCGACGACACAAGCAACAACCCGAGCACAAGTCCGATGACCGCAAAGGCGGTAAAGCGGGCCCTGCTAAAGGTGCCGTCGGCCGAAGCAACCGCAGTTTCTGCGTTCTGCGTGGCGATTGCCACTAGTTCATCCATCGCTGCAAAAGCCGGCTGGCTCGCTTCCATCATGGCGGCGAGAGTGCCGGTCGCGGCGTCATACTGACCGATTTTGGCAAGCGTGAAGACACCTTCGCCCTTCTTGGCGAATTCGACGAGGCTCTTATCGATGATCGCAAGCAGTTCCGCCTCCCTGGCGTTGGGTCCGAGTTGTTGGACCCGCAGAACTTCGCCCTTGGCAACTCCCTGAAGTTCCTTAACGCTCTCCTCGGCGGACTTCATGATGGCCGGTTTCGAGGCGGTGATATAGGTAAAATAGGCTGCCTGTATCGCTTGAATATTGGACTTAATGTCTTTTGCCGCAAGAATGCTGGGCAGTGAGCTCCGCGTTATCTTAACCGAACCCTCGTGCAGGTCGGTGAGCCCATCGACTGTAGTGTATGCGAAAGCCGCCACAATGACTGCGACGGCCGAGAATATGGCAACGAGCGATGTTCTGATGGACGGTCTATTTAGCTTCTTGAGTCTCATGATGAAATTGCCCCGTTCTCCGCATAAGGGCAGCATGCAGCTGCCATCGACGACACGGGATATAACTATGATGAAAATGGTTAAAAACTGGTAATTTGTGCAGATATGGAGTCAACGGTTTGATATGATGTTAATAACGTCATATAAAAAGGCAATGACATATAGTGAGAAAGGCCGAGCAGAACTCGTTACATAATCGGGTTTGTTGTGATACATTTTTGTCATGAAGAGTTAAACTGCTGTTTATTGAGATAAATAAGTATCACATCTATGCCTTTCCGTATTAGTTTCGTGAGAGGATTGTACGGTTTACGATGAGCCGGTTTCCCGTCTTAAAACCGTCGACCAGGGCAACTAAGATGCGCTCGTCTCATCGAGAGTACAACGAAGGCGCTGTCGGTGACATTCCTCAACCAAAAGGGCCCCTCGTTTCACGTACATTGGGATAAAAAAGTATCATACGGTAGCATTTTGCGCTGTAGAGCAATCCCTAACTGGAGGTTTAAGAATAGGATCAGCAGCTGATCGGTTTGAGGAGAACTGGGCTGTCCAACTGATGGGAGAACAATATGAACTTGAAAACTTTTTTGCTGGGCACGTGCTCGGCAGTCGTCATCGCGGGTTTCGCCCAGGCAGAAACGCTCACCATTGCCACGGTGAACAATGGCGATATGGTCCGGATGCAGGGACTGACGGACGACTTCACCAAGGCAAATCCTGACATTCAGCTCGAGTGGGTCACCCTTGAAGAAAACGTGCTGCGCGAACGCGTCACCACGGATATCGCCAC
>UCOA01000220.1 GCA_900474095.1 Hyphomicrobiales bacterium
GCGGGCGCAGGTCTACAGCCGCCAGTTCCGTGACGCTCATCCGATCAATTTCGGCTCCCGCTCGCCGCGGAAACTTGCGGTGCACGGCGTTGACATTTCCCGTTGGCAAGGCGAGATCGACTGGGCGCGGCTGAGGTCGCAAGGGGCGAACTTCGCCTATATCAAGGCGACCGACGGTGGCGACCATCTCGACCCGATGTTCAAGAAGAACTGGCGCCGCGCCAAGGAGGCCGGGCTGAAGCGCGGCGCCTATCACTTCTTCTACTGGTGTCGCACCGCCGGCGAACAGGCCGACTGGTTCATCCGCAACGTGCCGCGCGACCCCTCCGCGCTGCCGCCGGTGATCGACGTCGAATATAACGGCGAATCGAGCTGCAAGCGCCGCGTTTCGCGGGCAAAGGTGCTGGAAAAGATGCAGGTCTTCATGGATAAGCTGGAGCGGCACTACGGCCAACGCCCGGTGATCTATACCGCGCCTGATTTCTACCGCGATAACCTGGACGGTGCATTCCCCAACCACCCCTTCTGGCTCCGCTCGGTCGCAGCCCACCCCTCAAAGGTCTACCCCGGCCGCAAATGGCTGTTCTGGCAATATTCAGGCTCGGGGCTTTCCCACGGGGTGGAGGGCAGGGTCGACCTCAATGTGTTCCACGGCAGCGTGGAGGATTGGCACAACTGGGTAGCGAGGAGCTGAAGCGGCTTTAGCGCCAACTGCGGCCGTGGGCATTCGTCAGGAATACGCCAGACCCGTCCCACCGAGGCGTCTTGGCGATGGCTTGGATGGACTGCAGACGGTACCGGCCTCGTCCTTGCGAATTCGTCTAGGGGCGAAACTTACAGATCCCGTCGTCCGACGATCCAGTCGAGCGCCATAGCAAACTGGCACAGCAACCGCCTGGTGCATCGTGGTGACGTTGCAGTCTTGTTACCGCCGCTGGTGTCCCCGGTGGCGTTGTCAGCGGCTGGTCCAAACTAAAAGGCCTCCGAAAATTAGCTAGCGCTAATGGAACCTTTGGCATCAGGTCGTGTTCTACAGTTGTTTCACGGAAGGAGCGAATGAATGGCCCGACCCAGAATGCAGCAATGCTTCGACGCGTGCCTCCGCTCCTGTTCTGTCTGTCTCTCGATCCGATACACAGCGGCCTGCGAGCGTGTGGCCGACATGAGTGTTTGTGTCGAGGCTTGCCGCAGATGCGCGGAAGGCTGTCGCCAGCGTTGGACGGATGGCTATTGATGTAAGGACGGCTGTCAAAGGCCTGCGCTGGCTGGCGATCACGATGGTCTGCGCCAGCTGTGCTGCCTGTACGACCCCGCAAGCGCCGAACCAGAACCGCGGCAAAGGATATGTTTCCGAAAAGGTATACGGCGTGAAGGCGAGCCCGCATATCGCCCACGGCAAGATTCGCAAGGGCAGTGGACGATATGTGGTCGGCAAGCCGTATGTGGTGAAAGGCAAGCGCTATTATCCGAAGGAAGACCCGAACTACGACAGGAAGGGAGTGGCTTCCTGGTACGGCAAGGCGTTTCGCGGGCGCCTTACCGCAAACGGCGAAATTTTCGACCCGGATCACCTTTCCGCCGCGCATCCGACCCTTCCCTTGCCCAGCTATGTGCGGGTGACCAATCTGGAAAACCGTTCTTCGGTCATCGTGCGCGTCAACGATCGCGGTCCCTTCCATCGGGGTCGCATCATCGACGTTTCCAGCAAGGCAGCCGACATGCTGGACCTGAAGGCCCGTGGCACGGGCACCGTTCAGGTACAGTACGTGGGCCGCGCCGGCCTGGGCGGACACGATATGCCCTATCTCATGGCCTCCTACACCAACAAGAGTGATCGCTTCCCGGCCGTCAATCCGGAACCTCAGTTCGCAACCGGCCTGATGGTAGCCTCGGCGCGTGACCATCTGCGGAGCGATGAGCAGTCTCTCTGGTCGACGCAGACGATCTTTGCCGGCAGTACGCCAAGCGCCTTAAACCAGACAGCGACCAGCGCAGCGGCTGCGGTGCAGTCATTCGAGCAATTCGTGATGTTGCCTGAGATCGGCCAACTGACCCTTGAACGGCAGTCCAAATACGCCTTGACCGACGATCCGGGCGGCAATGCGGCTGCCAACCATTGCTTGGACGAGGGTTTTGATGACGGTCTGCGCGACATGTGCGAGGTTCAAGTTCTGCCTCTGCCGGGTGTCGATCGCAGTAAGCGCCTGACCGGCGTGATTTCCATAAGGCGACGCCGGACTTGTCGAAGGGGCCACGGCTGGCGCGGGACACAAACATTCTCACGTGGAGTTCGCAAAGCGCCAGCAGCAGCCGCATGCAGCCCGGCAGCCCTAACGGAGGAGGTTTTTCCACTGTCAGGTTTTGGCGCCGGTCTTGCTCGGCCTGCCGCAGCAAAATGCACCGTCTGATCTGCATGTGTCCTGACTCAGACGGTGGGACGGCGGTTGGATGACGCGGATCTGTTGGACCAACGCCGCATTGAATGGCCGGCTTTGGGCCGAGAAGCTGATCTCTCAATTTTTTTTAAAAGGCAGGCAGCGGTCCGGCTTGCCCTCATGAGGTCCAGCCTTGATGCTCCACCACCCGTCCCCCCATTGCCCGCGTTACCCCTTCCGCCGCCGCCCGCACCACCGGCCCCAGTTCTGCCAGCTTGCGGTCCGGCAGCCGGACAGCCGGCCCCGACACCGAAATCCCGGCGATCGCCTCGCCATATTCGTTGAAGATCGGGGCGGCGAGGCAGCACATGCCGAGCGTGTGTTCCTCCTCGTCGATCGACCAGCCGCGGGTGCGGATGACTTCCAAGTCGGCAAGCAGCTTGGGCAGGGTGTCGCGGGTGTTTTCGGTGAAGCGGGGAAGGGGGCGGGTTGAAAGGAGGTGTTCGATCTCGGCGTCGCCCCAAGTTGAGAGGATGGCCTTGCCGATGCCGGACGCGTGGATCGGACCGCGGCGGCCGGGGCGGAAGAAGGCCCGCATCGGGGCGTGGCTTTCGACCTGTGAGATGAAGACGACGTCGCCGCCGTCCTCGATGCCGATATTGGCGGTTTCGCCCGAGCTTTCCATCAGCTGCTTCAGGAACGGGCGGCTGATCGTGCCAAGCTTGCGGAAGCGCAGGAAGGCATTGCCGATCTCGAAGGCCTTCAGGCCGATGGTCCAGGCGCCGGTCTCGGCGTCGTGGGCGACCATGCCGTGACCGGCAAGCGAGGTGAGCAGCCGGTGGACCGTCGAGGGGGCCATGCCGGACTGGTCGGCAAGCTCGGTCAGGGCAGCACCATCGGCGCTTGCGACGAGGTCAAGCAGCGTCAGGCTGCGGTCGAGCACCTGGACGGAGGAGGGGGCGGCATTTTCATGGGCCTTGCGGCCGGGTTTGGCGCGCAATTGATCCTGTCTTGGTGATTGCGGCTTGTCTGACATGTGCGTCCTCTTTGCCCGGGTTTCTCATGACATATTGCATCGTTGCGCGAACCGGAACTGCTTTTGGCCGGTTCGGATCGCGCTGACACTCACCCCGCAAGCGGCCAGTATCAAAATCCCAGGCGTTTATCCTGTTCCGCGACATTGATTGCTTCTGATTCGTTGAAAATGTTTATTTCCATATGATGGGAATGATTTCCATTATTAAATTGCAGGCCTGAGAAAATGGATTAACCTCATCTCCACACGATGGAGGATCTGGTCATGGCGAAAATGCGCGCAGTCGATGCGGCGGTTCTGGTTCTGGAGAGGGAAGGCGTCGGTTGCGCCTTCGGGGTTCCGGGGGCGGCGATCAATCCCTTCTATTCGGCGCTGAAGGCGCGCGGCTCGGTGCGCCACATCCTGGCGCGGCATGTCGAGGGCGCCTCGCATATGGCGGAAGGCTATACGCGGGCAAGACATGGCAATATCGGCGTTTGCATCGGCACCTCGGGGCCGGCCGGCACCGACATGATCACCGGGCTCTATTCGGCCCAGGCGGATTCGATCCCGATCCTGTGCATCACCGGCCAGGCGCCGCGCGCCCGGCTCGACAAGGAGGATTTCCAGGCCGTCGATATCGCGAAAATCGCCGGACCGCTGACCAAATGGGCGGTCACCGTCATGGAGCCGGCGCTGGTGCCGTTCGTCTTTCAGAAGGCGTTCCACCTGATGCGCTCGGGCCGCCCCGGTCCGGTGCTGATCGACCTGCCGGTCGACGTGCAACTGGCCGAGATCGAGTTCGATATCGACACCTACGCTTCGCTCGGCGCCTACAAGCCCTCGGCAACGCGGGCGCAGGCCAACAAGACAATCGCCATGCTGAACGCGGCGGAACGGCCGTTGATCGTCGCCGGTGGCGGCATCATCAATGCGGATGCCTCCGACCTGTTGACCGAATTCGCGGAGATCACCGGCATTCCGGTCATCCCGACGCTGATGGGCTGGGGTACGATCCCGGACGATCATCCGCTGATGGCCGGGATGTGCGGCCTTCAGACCTCGCACCGATACGGCAACGCCAATCTGCTCGCGTCCGACTTCGTGCTCGGCGTCGGAAATCGCTGGGCCAACCGTCACACCGGCCATGTGCCGACCTATACGGAGGGGCGCAAATTCGTCCATGTCGATATCGAGCCGACGCAGATCGGCCGCGTCTTTGCGCCGGATTTCGGCATCGTCTCGGATGCCGGGGCTGCGCTGAAGCTGTTCCTCGACGTTGCCACCGAATGGAAGACGGCGGGCAAGTTGCGCGACTGGTCGGGATGGGTGCAAGAGTGCCGCGAGCGCAAACGCACCATGCTGCGCAAGACGCATTTCGACCAGACGCCGCTGAAGCCGCAGCGTGTCTATGAGGAGATGAACAAGGCCTTCGGCCGCGACACCTGCTATGTCTCGACCATCGGCCTCAGCCAGATCGCCGGGGCGCAGTTCCTGCACGTGTACAAGCCGCGCAACTGGATCAATTGCGGTCAGGCAGGCCCCCTCGGCTGGACGCTGCCGGCAGCGCTCGGCGTGCGCGCTGCGGATCCGGACCGGCCGATCGTGGCGCTCTCGGGCGACTATGATTTCCAGTTCATGATCGAGGAACTGGCCGTCGGAGCCCAGCACAAGCTGCCCTATCTGCATGTGGTCGTGAACAATTCCTATCTCGGCCTCATCCGACAGGCCCAGCGCGGCTTCAACATGGATTTCGAGGTGAGCCTCGCCTTCGACAACATCAATGCCTCCGGCGACGCCGAGAAGGGCTATGGCGTCGATCACGTGGCGGTCGCCGAAGGGCTGGGCTGCAAGGCAATAAGGGTGAGGAGCCCGAACGAGTTCCAGGGGGCTTTCGCCAGGGCAAAAGCCTTGATGGACGAGCATCAGGTGCCGGTAGTCATCGAATTCATTCTGGAGCGCGTCACCAATATTTCCATGGGTGCGGACATCAATGCGGTCGTCGAATTCGAGGAGCTTGCCGAGCGCGGCGAGGATGCACCGACGGCGATCATGGCCATGCTCGACTGATCAGAGAACAAGGAGGACATCGGATGCCCAGATTTGCGGCAAACCTGACCATGCTTTTCAACGAGGCGCCGTTCCTCGATCGTTTCGCACTCGCTGCCAAGGCCGGCTTCGAGGCGGTGGAATATCTCTTTCCCTACGACTTTGACGCCCACGTGCTGAAGGCTGCTCTCGATGCCAACGGCCTAACTCAGGAGTTGCACAACCTGCCGGCCGGCGACTGGGCCGGGGGCGAGCGCGGCATCGCCATCCTGCCTGACCGGATCGACGAGTTTCGGCGCGGCGTAGCGTCGGCCATTGACTATGCGACGACGCTTGGCTGCACCCAGATCAACTGCCTCGCCGGCATCGCCCCGACAGGCGTTTCCGATGACGTGCTGCAGGCCACCTTCGTTGCCAATCTCAGGCTGGCGGCGAACGAACTCGGCAAACACGGCATCCGGCTCCTGATTGAGCCGATCAACCGCTTCGACATTCCGGGCTTTTATCTCAACACGGTGGATGAGGCGGCCTCGATCATCCGCGAGGTGGGCAGCGACAACCTGTTCATCCAGTATGATCTCTACCACCAGCAGCGGACGCAGGGCGAACTGATCGGCACCTATCAAAAGCACAAGGACCGGATCGCCCATATCCAGCTCGCCGACAATCCGGGCCGCAACGAGCCGGGCACCGGCGAGATCAACTATCCGTTCGTCTTCGCGGCGCTCGAAGCTGCCGGATATGAAGGCGTGATCGGCTGCGAATACAAGCCGCGAACGACGACATCCGAAGGGCTCGACTGGCTGTCCGAGGCGAACCGTCAGCCTTGCAGCGCAGACATCATCAAGATCAGGAGTTAAGCATCATGGCCACAATCGGCTTTATCGGACTGGGTATCATGGGCACGCCGATGGCGCGCCACCTGCAGGAGGCCGGCCACACCGTCGTCACCTCGAAATTCTTCATCCCGCCGAAGCAGGAACTGGTCGACCACGGCCTGCAGTTCGCCGAGACGCCGAAGGCGTTGGCAGAGACGGTCGACATCATCATCCTGATGTTGCCGGACACGCCGGAAGTCAAGGACGTCCTGTTCGGCGAAAATGGTGTTGCCTACGGCCTGTCGAAGGGCAAGCTGGTCATCGACATGAGCTCGATCTCGCCGATCGAAACCAAGGAATTCGCGAGGAAGGTGCGCGAAACGGGCGCCGAATATATGGACGCGCCGGTCTCCGGCGGCGAGGTCGGCGCCAAGCAGGCATCACTGTCGATCATGGCCGGCGGCAGCGAGGACAGCTTCGCGCGGGCGCTGCCGCTGTTTAAGCTGATGGGCAAGAACATCACGCTGGTTGGCGACTGCGGTGACGGGCAGGTGACCAAGGTCGCCAACCAGATCATCGTCGCGCTGACCATCGAGGCGGTCTCGGAAGCACTGGTCTTCGCCTCCAAGGCAGGGGCTGATCCGGCGCGCGTGCGTGAAGCGCTGATGGGCGGGTTTGCCTCCTCGCGCATTCTCGAAGTGCATGGCGACCGGATGATCAAGCGCACCTTCGATCCCGGCTTCCGCATCTCGTTGCACCAGAAGGATCTCAATCTGGCGCTGCAGGGGGCAAAATCGCTTGGCATCTCGCTGCCGAACACGGCAGCGACACAGGAGCTCTTCAACAACTGCGCTGCCAATGGCGACGCCGGTCTCGATCACTCGGGCCTCGTCAAGGCTCTTGAACGCATGGCCAACCACGCGGTCGCCTAACGACAGGACCGGGCGGCAGAAAGGACGGCCGCCCGGTCTTTTATTGGATGAGGACAGGAAATATGCCGATGATCGTGGACCCCAAGGCCTTTCTCGAAACGCTGTTTCACGCGGCAGTCGCCGCTGCCGATCCGGCCAGGGTGCTGGCAGCCAACTTGCCGCAGCGGCCAAAGGGCAAAACGGTGGTGATCGGTGCCGGCAAAGGTGCCGCGCAGTTGGCGCAGGTGTTCGAACGGCTGTGGGGCGGGCCGCTTTCCGGGGCGGTCGTCACCCGCTACGGCTATGGCGTGCCCTGCGAACGAATTAAGGTGCTGGAGGCATCGCATCCGCTACCGGATGAAAGCGGATTAAGGGCGTCGCAGCGGCTGATGCAGGAGGTGAACGGCCTCACAGAGGACGATCTCGTCGTCGCGCTGATCTGTGGCGGCGGGTCGGCACTGCTGCCGATGCCGGCGGCCGGGCTGTCGCTGCAGGACGAGATTGCCGTCAACCGCGC
>UCOA01000010.1 GCA_900474095.1 Hyphomicrobiales bacterium
ATCTCGATGCTGCGGCCGAAAATCGTATAGTCGTCGATCATTGCGATGCCCATCAGGGCACGTGCATCGGCGATCGCTTCCGCTTTCGCCTGCTCGAGATGGGCAAGCTCGGTGCCCTCGAAATCGATAAGGGGGCCGCCGGCGGTAATGATGTTGAAGTAGAACCGGGCACATTGCCTCTCCCAACCGTGCCCGCGCACCACGCGTCCGGCGGCAACCGGTTGCCTCCTCCTTAAGAAGGATTGTGCATGCTCACGGTCGGTGCGCCCTCCAGGCCGGGATCCTCGGCGTAGGTCGATTGCAGCTTTTTCAGAACCTCCTCGATAGCGTTCAAGGTCTCGATCGACCCGCAGCCGTCCATGTTGGCTTCAGTGATGATCTGGCGCATCAGCCGTTCTATGTTCGCCTTCCATTCGACGTCAGGTTCCGAATTGCTGACTACGGGTTCGACTTCTTCAACCATCCTCCATTCCTCCCTTGTTGCCATTTTAACTTTGGATGATGCTCAATGTTCCACGTCCGTCGCAGGTTTTTAGCTTCTGACCTGTCGGTATCGAGCGAAATAGGTGTGGAGCGACTGCTGGACCGCAACCGCGTTGGCATGCCGCGCCAAGGGCGGGCGTAGGCGAGCCCCTCCTTGCAGGAATCGGTTCGCCAATGCCCGTCAGATCGGTGCTGGCATCCGGAATGATGATCCCGCCATAGTCTTTATCCGCCCTGCCTGCGTCTTATGGGTGGCCCAGGATGCCGGTGCGCTTCCATGATTATGCGCGACGAAAGCAACGTCTGCTGCGAATGGTCATATCCCTGGATCTTGCCAATATATTAGATATTGCTAAACTTAAAGCGGCTGATCCGAGATGCACCTCGCCGATCGCCGAGAGGTTTTGTCTTTCCCCGAGCCAAGCCTCTGCAGGTCGCCGCCACCATATGTGGGAAGAAGCGACTAGAGGTCCGGGCGGTGGTTCTCGCGCGCTGTCCGGGCCTCGCCATCTCTGCGGATCTGCGGGACGCGACGACGGCTGGGCATCAGTAAGAGGGCGCCAAAGTTCCTTGATCGCGTCCAAGCCAAACAAGCCAGCTTCGCGTTGGTTATCGCCATCGTGGCCTCCGCGCAGCATTGTAAAGAAGCTCCCCCTTAGTCGCGAATGGCCCGAACAACCGAAGCAGACTTGCCTCTTCGTCGGCCGCAAGGCTTTGTCTCGCGCAGAATTCAGCGATGGACCAGACTTCGGTTACAGCTTCTGTGTTTCCCGCTTGTGGCTTAAGGCGTTCCATAGAAAATCCTCCCATATATCGGTGGGAGATCACTATTTAACTGTATTTTAGCTGTATATAAAATAAGACATGCAGGATGGATTTTATCGTGCCGCGTCTCGTTGGCAACGACAGGCCCCACGGCCGGCTCCTCCGCACCGCTTCGGCCAAACGAGAAAATGCGACTTGTCGGCCTCGTCCTGGTCTACACCTTGATGGTGCTGCCGACGTCATCTGGATCATGCACGAACAGTTCGACATGATTCCCCTGAAACTGGATCAGGCGGCTCTTTTTGATGGCTGCTCCGTCCGGGGCATGTTCCTGCGGATCGTTCTGCCAATTGCGCCGCCGGCACGGTCGCAGCCTTTATCCTTTCCGTTTTTCCGCCGGAACGAGTATGTCCTTGAAGCTTTCCTGACCAGCACCGATGCCAAGACATTTCCGGTGATGGTTGCAAGCCAGACCGGATCGCAGGGCATCAATTGGTGGTGAAGCAATCGCCAGTGCTGCCGTTCTCCCACTCGTGCTGATCGCCATATTTCCTCGATCGCAACATCGTTAAGGGCCGGACGGCAGGCCCAGTGAACTAGCGCGGCGCCTCCTCCGCCGATGTTCGCGCGAAATGGTGCGCCGCACAACATTTCATAACTTTACAAAAATACTTAAGTATGTGAAGTAATGCCCAACGCCAAACGACGTGAGCCTAGTCCAGTGACCCCATTGAAATTCGCCACCCGCCTCAATTCGTTCGCCTCCCGGCCGCAGGCCGAATGGCCCGAACTTTCCGGGAAGCCGACCGTGACGCAGATGGTCGCTCGCGCTGCAAAGGTGGAGGGCTTGACGGACCTCGATCTCAACTACCCCGACCATGTCGTTGAGAACCCGCGCGAACTGGCGAGGAACATCGGGGACTTGGGCCTTGCGATCAATGGCTTTGCGATGCGCTACTACACCAACCCAGCTTTCAAGATCGGAGCCTTCACCAACCCCGATGGTGCGGTTCGTCGCGAAGCGATTGATCTGACGAAGAAAGGCATCGATGCGACAAGAGAAGCCGGCAGCAATTTGATGACCATCTGGCTCGGGCAGGATGGGTTCGATTACGCCTTCCAGGCTGACTATGCAGCATTGTGGCAACACGAGATTTCCGGTATCCGTGAAGTCTGCGGGCATGACCCGGATTGCCAGATCAGCATCGAGTACAAGCCGAACGAGCCGCGCTCCTACAGCCTGATGCCCGATTGCGCCACGACACTTTTGGCAATCAAGGAAGTCGGGCTGCCGAACCTCGGCGTCACTCTGGATTTTGCCCACGTCCTTTATGCGGATGAACAGCCGGCCTTCGCAGCAGCGCTGATTGCGCGCTACAGCCGTGTTCTCGGCGTCCATTTGAACGATGGCTACGCCAAGCGCGACGATGGTCTGATGGTCGGCGCCGTCCACACACAACAGACGATCGAACTGCTGCGCCAGATCCGCAAGGACGGTTATGAAGGCGCGATCTATTTCGACACGTTCCCGGATATGACCGGTCTCGATCCGGTCCACGAATGCGAGGTGAACATCCAGACCGTCAAGCGAATGCTTGCTGTCGTGGACCGCCTTGAGCAGGACAATCGCCTGTCGGGTGCGATTGACCGTCAGGATGCCGTTTCCGCCCAGGCAATCATTCAAGAAGTGATGCTTGGCGCGGGGGCTTGAACTCCAACAGCCACAGCACGCCAGACGGCGTGTGAATTTCACACTCGGGAGGAACCGATGAAGACATTTTTGAAGACGACTGTTGCCGCAGGTCTGGCTGCCAGCTTCCTGTTCAGCGCCGCCATAGCGCAGGATCTGCCCCCGTTGAACTCCGACACCGAAAAGGACCGCATGGACTGGTCCGAGCTCGAAGCCAAGCTCGGCGCCTTCCCGAAGTTGCCGCAAGGTACCAAGGCCGGTGCCGTTTCCAAGACTCTGACCAACGAATACTGGCGCTCCCTGGGTGAGGGCTACACGCAATTCGGCGACAATGTCGGCGTACCCGTGGTCTATCAGGCCGCCCAGAGCGAAGGCGACCAACTCGGCCAGCTGACGATCGCCGAAGGACTGATCACGCAGGGCTACAATGTCCTTTTGGTCTCGCCGCAGACCGACGCCAATCTTCAGCCGGTCATCGAACAGGCGAAGGCTGCCGGCATTCCGGTCGTCAACGTCAATGATGCGGTCATTCCGCAGGCTGAGCACTATGTCGGCAACGTGCAGCGCGACAATGGCGTGCGCGTGGCGAAATGGTTCGTCGAGAACCGGCCGGAAGGCGGCAAGGTTGCGATTGTCGAAGGGCAGGCCGGTGTCTATGCCGCGGTCCAGCGAACCGACGGGTTCAAGGCGACGATCAGCGAAAGCGGAAAGTTCGAAGTCGTCGCCAGCGTCCCGGGCAACTGGGATCGCCAGACTTCCTATGATGCGGCCACCAACATCCTGCAGCAACATCCTGACCTGATCGGTTTCTATGCCAATAATGACGGGATGGCACTGGGCATCGTCGAGGCGGTCAAGGCGGCCGGTCTTCAGGACAAGGTCGCGGTCTTTGGAACGGACGGCATCTCCGACGCCTACACCTCCATCAAGGCAGGTGAATTGACAGGCACCGTCGACAGCTTCCCGGTGCTGACCGGTGAGGTAGCGCTTGAAGCCGCCTTGCGCCTTGTAGCTGGCCAGAAACTGCCCCGCGTGGTTGCCACGCCTCAGGCACTCATCACCAAAGACAATGTCGCCCGCTACCAGGGCGAGGGCGTCGATGTGCGTGCAGTCCTGATGGACGACGCAGCTGCGGCGAATTGACCGCCAACTGGCAAAGTGCCGGTCGGTGGCCGGCATCTCCTGCCCATGGGAGGGTGACGCAATGACACCAAGACTGCGATTTGAAGCAATCTCCAAGAGCTTTCCGGGCGTCAACGCATTATCCGACGTATCCTTCGATGTCGCGTCCGGCGAAATACATGGGCTTCTCGGCGAAAATGGCGCGGGGAAATCCACGTTGCTGCGCATCCTGTCCGGCGTCTTTCGGCCAACCTCCGGTTCCATGTTTGTCGATGGCGAAAATGTCTTCTTTCGCAAGCCAATGGATGCGCGGGGAGCCGGCATCGCGATGATCCACCAGGAACTGCAGCAGGTACCGCATCTGAGTGTCGCGCAGAACATGTTCCTCGGCCATCCGTTGACGTCTGTGGGCGGGCTGTTCGTCTCGAAACGAGAGCAGGAGCGGCGGGCCGCCGAGGCATTGTCGATGATCGAACCCGGCATCGATCCTGCGGCCCCGATCTCTTCGCTTAAGGTGGCGCAGCGCCAGATCGTCGAGATTGCCCGGGCATTGCTCGACCGCGCCAGGATCATCGCCATGGATGAGCCGACATCCAGTCTGACGCCAAGTGAATTCGAACGGCTGGCCGAGGTCATAACGAAGCTATCGGCCACTGGTGTGTCGATTATCTATGTCTCGCACAAGATGGACGAAGTGTTCCGGATCTGCCAGCGCGCCAGTGTCATGCGCGACGGCAAGCTCGTCGGAGCAGTGGATGTGCAGACGGCTTCCCATCAGGATGTCATCACGATGATGGTGGGCCGTGAGCTGATGCAAGAACAGCATGTTTCACACGCGTCCGCGACGGTGAAACTCGAGGCACGGAATCTCTCGTCGCTGACCAAAATCAGGGACGCATCGTTCAAACTTCACCGTGGTGAGGTGCTTGGCATTGCCGGACTTGTCGGATCCGGCCGGACGGAACTCCTGCGCCTTCTGGCGGGCGTCGACAAGTTTTCGGCCGGCAGTATTGCCATAGACGGCAAAACCGTAGACCTGCGCAATCCCAGAGACGCCATCTCTGCCGGCATTGGTCTCGTTCCGGAAGAGCGCAAGCGGGAGGGGATTATCCCCGTGCGCTCGGTCACTATCAATATGGCTCTTGCCTCGCTTGGACGCTTTTCCAAAGCCGGCATCATTCAGAGCGGCAAGTTGCGCAACACGGCTCAGGACCTGCTGCGCCGGGTAAATCTCCGGCCCTTGCAATTGGACAGACCGATCCGCCTTTTCAGCGGCGGCAATCAGCAGAAAGCGATCATCGCCCGCTGGCTGGCAAGCAAATCGCAGGTCCTCCTGTTCGACGAGCCGACGCGTGGCATCGATGTCGGCGCCAAGGCGGAGATCTATCACCTCATCGAGGCACTGGCTGCTGATGGACATTCCATCGTCGTCGTGTCGTCCGAACTGCCGGAAGTCATCCGGCTCTCCGACAGGGTCCTTGTCATGCGCGATGGGAAGATTGGCGCGGAACTCGCGCGCGCTGACCTGACCGAAAGCGCCATCGTGGCGCATGCCATACCCGGTGCAGACACCGGAAAGACGCCGGCACCAGCGGCGTAGGCGCGGAAGAAGAAATAAAGGAACACGTTATGACTAATTCACCCGCCGCCGCCGACACGAAGCTTCCGCCCGTATTCGGCCGTTTCTCTTTTTCGTTGAGAGATGCCGGCACATTGATCGGCCTCGTGGTCATCATGGCTGTGTTTGCGACATTGGTTCCCGGATTTCTCTCCGAGCGCAACCTCATAAATATCCTGCAGCAATCCAGCATCAACGCGTGCCTGGCGCTCGGCATGACGTTGGTTATCATATCGGGCGGTATTGATCTGTCTGTCGGCCCAACCGCGGCATTTTCGGCTGTCATCACGGCGACCCTGCTGCTTTCGGGAACTCCGGTTCCGCTCGCTATTCTCGCGGGTCTCGGGATTGGCGTGGCCTGCGGTTTCGTAAATGGAATTCTCGTTGCCTATGTCGGTCTGCAGCCGTTTATCGTGACGCTTGGAACGCTGAGCACGTACCGCGCCCTCGCGCTGATCTATACGGGCGGCAATCCCGTTCTCGGCATCCCGGCCGGCTTTCGGTCGCTGTTCAACGGAAGTCTGTTCGGTATACCGACTCCCGTTCTGATCGTTGCCGTCGTGGCGCTGGCTGCCTGGATCCTTTTGAAAAAGACACCAATCGGCGAGTATCTTCTGGCCGTCGGCGGCAACGAAGAGGCTGCCTATATCGCCGGCGTCCCGATCGCCCGCACGAAAATCACGGCCTACGTCATCTCGGGCGGCCTCGCGGCCCTTGCTTCGCTCATCCTGATCGGGCGCCTGGGTGCTGCCGAACCAATCCTCGGCAACCTGTGGGAGCTCGATGCGATCGCCGCAGCGGCCATCGGCGGAGCCTCACTGATGGGCGGCAAGGGCAGTATTTTAGGAACGATCCTGGGCGCCATCATTCTCGGCACCATGCGCAATGGTCTCACGTTGATGAACGTCCAGGCCTTCTATCAACTGCTTGCAACCGGTCTTATAATCCTCGTCGCGATGATGATCGATCGCGCCACGAGGGGACGAGAATGAATACCGAAAACTTCGACACCAAGGCCGTCGGCCCTCGCATCCGCATGATGATGCCCTTGCTGACGCCGCTCGAAGCAAAGGTTGTTGATACGGTTTTTGCGTTGCGCGACTTCGGCGACGACACGTCTCTGAAACAGATTGCCGACGATGCCGGGGTTTCGGAAGCCATGGTGGTGAAGATCACCAAGAAACTCGGATTTGCCGGATATCGAGATTTTCGTGCGGCGGTCAGTCAATATAACCGACAACCCACAGCTGAAATGCACCAGGAATTGTCTGTCGACGATACATCGCAGGAGATCGTTCAAAAGGTGTTTCGCACCTCTATCAATGCCTTGGAAGAAACGTTGTCGATACTCGACATGGAGGCGTTCGACAGGGCGGCGGATCTGATCCACCGGGCCAAAAACCGTGATTTCTATGGTGTGGGCGGCTCGGCGCAGATTGCGCGGGACGTATCGCACAAATTCTTGCGGATTGGCGTGCGCGCTAGTGTCTTCGATGACTCTCACATGATGTTGATGTCGGCGTCGTTGCTGATGGACGGAGACATTGCAATCGGCTTTTCGCATTCGGGCAATACCACTGCGGTCATCGACGCAATCCAGCTTGCCCGGCGAAACGGTGCTCGAACGATCGCCATCACTAACTACAACTCGTCTCCATTGGCGCAGGCAGCTGACGTGGTGCTTTGTTCCACCGCGCAAGGTTCTCCCTTGATGGGGGAAAATGCAGCCGCGCGCATCGCCCAGCTCAACATCCTGGACGCAGTGTTTGTTGCCGTTGCTCAGCGTGACTATAAGGCTGCCGAACGCAATCTCGAGCGGACGATGTCCGCCGTCACGTCCAAACGAAAAGATCGCCTTCCATGACATCTGCACCCCTCGTCACTGTCTTTGGCAGCCTCCATTACGACATCGCCGTAATGGGACCGGCCCGGCCACGCAAAGGTGAAACAGTGGCGGGAACATCATGGCACCCGAAAAGCGGCGGCAAGGGCGGCAACCAGGCTGTTTCGGCGGCACGCGTGGGTATTGCGACGTCGATGATAGGAGCGGTTGCCGATGACGATTTTGGGCGGTTTCTCATTACAAATCTCCAGCGCAAGAATGTCGATCACACCTTCGTTCGGCGTAATTCATCACAATCCACCGGCATGAGTGTCGCGATCTTCGATGCCGAGGGAGACTACGGCGCCGTCATCGTCTCCGGAAGCAATCTCACCCTTGGCGAGGCCGATGTTGCCGCCGCCCAGGATCTTCTGAAAAAGACAACGCTGCTCGTTCTGCAAAGTGAAATTCCCGATGCTGCCAATGTCGCGGCTGCAAAAGCCGTGAAAAACGCCGGTGGCCGTGTTCTGATAAACGCTGCGCCGGCTCGGCCTTTGTCGAACGATCTTCAGGAAGTCGTCGATATCGTCGTGGTCAATGCAATCGAAGCAGAGATGTTGGCAGGCGTACCGATGGTCGAAACCCTGGATGGGGCATTCGAAGCCGCCAAAGCGTTGGCCCGTGTGTTTCCGGAGGTTGTTGTTACAGCGGGCGGTGCTGGTGTTGCCTACGCAAACAAAGATGGAGCCGAAATTCAGATCGAAGCTTTGAAGGTCGATGTTGAAAGCACCCACGGGGCAGGTGACGAATTCATCGGCGTACTTGCTGCAGAGATTGCGTCCGGAAAAACGATGACCGATGCTCTTCAGTCGGCAAACATGGCAGCTGCGAAGTTAGTGAGCACACCTGAAAACGATCGTGTTTGAAGCGGCTGATCCTCAAGCCTGAGCTGTCAGCATCGATGACTTGCAAAGAGGTAGCCGGGGTGTAAGTCGCGGCCAGTGTGTTCACAACGTCCCCGCGAAATTAAGCCAAACTGCTCCGTCTACGGAAATGTGCGAAGTCAGAGTATTCGCGGCATGCGATAAAAATGCGCTATTATGTAGGAGGCACCACCCTATCTGGTCATGGAATGAGAGTCTGGTGGTGGGTCCTACATAATTGCGTAAAAATGCTCCAGACTAACGAAATTCCCGACACCTGTGGTCCGGCGTCGGGTTCACCAGGACGGTCCACTCGGTCGCCCCAAGGCTCGATGCTACCTTGAAGGGAAAAGCCCCACAACTGCGGGCGGATGGGCACAACCGCAACGCTTCTTTATCCTTTTTACCAGCCTCGAACCTTTTGAATACCGCCAAAAAAGATGCCACCAGCCGTCCTGTTTCGTGTGGGGAGTGAGCGCGACGTAGCTCTCCAGCTACATCCGGGTGCCCCGCGGTTGCCGCCATTAACTTAGTCCGTCACAATGCCTGACGGCATAGCTGAGCGATCTTGGTCGGTTCTCCTAGCCGAGCCCAAAGAATGAAAGAATGGCAATCACCACTACGACCAGTCCAACAAGGTAGATGATGTTGTTCATAACAGAGCCCTTTCACGTTGGCCTGTCTGAACGCACAAGGCGAAAAAATGGTTCCCATGTCCGATCAATGGCCTATGTTCATTCTGCAGTCGATCGTCGTAATAGGTCTCGTTGGTGCCCTCTTTATTCGAGGTGCAGGAGACTAACTCCCTGGCAGGTTCAATGTGGCCTTGACCGTTAGGATATGGCTGTGCGGAAATTTTGAACGGGCCGCAGCTCCTGGTTTCCCCTCGCAAGCGCGACAATCTCAGGATTGGCGACCCAGGGTTTCGGCTGCCACGAGGAAGGGTCGGCGTCCGAGCCAATTTCAACGCGGGTTTACGGGAACATTCGCAGTGATTTGAGGTTTTCCGAGTAAAGGAGGACTTGAAATGACATTGCCCGTTGACCCGGTACCAGGCCCTGGCACGACTGAACCTATTCCCCGCGGTCCGCCGATCGGCCAGCCGGACCCGCCGATTGAGGAGCCGGAACCCGATCGCTTGCCAGATGAAGATCCAGCCCCCAATCCTGATGAAACGCCTGATCCTCCCCAGCGCGTCGGACCTTTTGATGCCATGCGGGATCTGACGTGATCACCGACAAGTATTACGGCGGGGACATTCGCCGCGCGCAAAGCAGAGAGCTCCTGGGGGGTGAATATCGCGAGCGCGCGTCAACACGGACCCCCAACAGTGGAGCAAGGTCCATGGAGTGGCGCCATATTTGCGTCGATATGCAACGGATGTTTGCCGAGGATACGCCTTGGTATGTTTCCTGGATGGAGGCCGTGCTGCCACAGGTGACAGAGCTTTCGGAACGGCATGCCGAGCGCACCATCTTCACCCGGTTTGTCCCGCCTGAGAAACCGGATGTCCTGCCGGGTACATGGTGTGCGTATTACCGCAAATGGTGGATGATGACCGGTGAGCATCTTCCGTCAGAGATGGTCGACGTCGTGCCGGTCTTAAAGAAACTCATTCCGCCGGCCATATGCTTCGACAAACGCGTCTATTCACCATGGTTCGATGGCCGCCTACACAGTCTGCTTTCCGGCGAGCGGGTTTCCACCCTCGCCATCAGCGGTGGCGAGACCGACGTCTGTGTCATGGCGACGGTGTTCGGTGCAATCGATCTCGGCTATCGCACCATCATTCTCAAGGATGCTGTCTGTAGCGGTGCGGATCAAACCCACGATGCCTCGCTTAAACTGTTGGGCAATCGGTTTTCCACGCAGTTGGAACTGATGGAAACGGAGGAGTTTCTCTCAGGTGTGAAATAGCCATGTGGCGCCAATCACGTCGGAAGTGCAGTCAGCTGTCAGGAGCAGATATCGGCGCGCCAGCAAAGCAGGCGCTGCGATAATGCGGGGAACACCAGCCATAAATCGCTGTGTCCTTTGGGAACCAAAAGGGGCCTCCACTGTTTCGTGAACACCCATATCGTTTACGGAGATTTCCCATGGCGAGCGCACCCGGCGCATTTGGGTAGGGAGTAGGAAAATGCGGTTCTTGCGCGACAACGGATTGTCGATCGTGCTGGGCCTGGCAGCACTGGCGACGATTGGCGGAATGTTCCTGACCGGCTGGGAGGTCTACAATCAGGAGCTCGCCGACCACGGCGCTTCCAGCATAGGTCCTTCAGACTACGCCATGTCCGGGCACTTCCTGTCGGCGGTGTTCGAGAACTGGGAGAGTGAGTTCCTGCAAATGTCGGCCTATGTGGTCTTGACCGCATTTCTATTTCAGCGGGGTTCGGCAGAATCGAAGAATCCGGATGAGATATCGCTGCAGGATGAAGACCCTGCGCCGCGGGCCGAGGATCCGGATGTGCCCTGGCCCGTGAAGGCGGGACGTATCGTACGAAGCATCTATGCCTATTCGCTCGGCCTTGCACTCGGGGCCCTGTTTCTGGGGAGTTTCCTCCTGCACCTCCGTTACAGCATAGACGCCGCGAATAAGGAGGCAGCGATGCACGGACAGATGCCGGTGACGCTCATGGATCGTGTGACGAGCTCGCAGTTCTGGTTCGAATCCTTTCAGAACTGGCAGTCGGAGTTCCTGTCGACAGGCCTCCTGGTAGTGTTGTCGATCTTCCTGCGGTTCAAGGGATCTCCGGAATCAAAGCCAGTCGCCGCGCCACATCGTGAAACGGGTGGTTGAGGATCAATGCCGCCAAAGCAAAAAAACCCTGTTTGCAGGACGTTAGCCGTGCTTCAAAAATAGACTTTTGTGTGGATTTGGAATCTGCGGGTGGTTAGACATCATTGTGGCAGAGCTACGCAAAAAGAGCCGGGCGGGGGGAGGAGACTATCTTATGGATGGGGCGCCCTATCCTATTGCAGAAAGCCAAAGATTTGCTCTCAGCCAGCTCGGTTTATACGTCCTCCCGTTGAATGTTGGTCCGTCGCGACCATTTCACTGGCTGATCGCCGAGACTTCGAGCTTGAGCGGCCACCCTTGCAGGGGCAGTGCCTCAGACTTTCGCTAAAGAGTACCAATTTGCCGAAAGAGACCGACGGGTCTCAGCGGTGCCTACGCGGAAGTTTGGATTCAGCAGTCGCGGGCGTTTCTCGGTCTCGCCAGCCTCGCGGCCGCGCCGCCAGGCCTGGACACGGTTGTAGTGTCTCGGGCAATTTCTGCTGCCCTTGACAGAGCCGCTTGATGGCGACTGGTGTTGGAGGCCGAGCGAAGGGTGGATTGGGAATGAGCGCATTTGAACGGACGATTGGTCGCGAGTTGGCTCCGTTTCTGGAAACGGCCGGTTTTCTCAGGCATGGACAAACCTGGAACCGACGGACAAACGGCGTCGTTCAGGTCATCTCTGTGCAGCGTTCGATGAACAATACCGAGTTCGATTCACGGTTTACGATCAATGTCGGAGTGACACCGGACATCAAGCCCACCAGAACTCGGATTGCCGAACATGAATGCCGGTCACGACAGCGAATAGGTTTTCTGCGGCCGGCGCGGCAGGATCACTGGTATCGCTATCGACCGAAGGATCCGGCAAGCATAGCGGCCTCAATTGGCGAGGCGCGCGCTGACATCGAAGCCTATGTTTTTCCCTATCTCTCTCTTAAATCGGCTGATTTTCCATTCGCGCTGCTACAAGCCACGTCAGCGATGCAGAGGTATGTCGGAATATGGAAGGCCATGAAAACTCAGGCACAACGGATTCGTCGTTTCTCGTGGTTCGACTGAGTGCCGGTTCATGTGTTATGACACCAGCGGGCGCCGGGTCCGATCTCCCCATATTGATCCAGAGTAGTTCGGACCCGAGCGCGCAGTCGAGGGGTTGAATTCGGCCGCTTTGCCGCCACCCTGAACGACTTCGTCGAGCACGCAGCCGTCCGGCTCGCCAATGCCAGTGTCTGCTGCGGATCGAGGCGACGACCTTGATTGAGATGCCAGACATCAATGCTATGGCCCTTTGCGGTGCAGCCAGCATAGCCCGCACCGATTTTCCCCGGCCCCATTTGCCGGAACATCTGCGCCACCACAGTGCCCCGTTTGAGTGGCAGTTCCTCGATCGCCCCGCTTAACGCAAACCGGAAATACGGTCAGACTGTACGCGATGTTCTGCTTCGACCCTTATAGGTTTTGCAAGAAGGTGCCCGTCAGAGAAGTCCATGATTTTATTAGCTTACCGAAGCCTGATACAGCTCGCGCTCCGCGATCCAAAGATCGGCGTAGTCAACATTCTGCCAGTCGTTAAACCACGGACCGCCATTCGTATAATGTATCGCAGCAGGCGCTTCGTCACGGCGGGGATATTCCCCTTCGAGAAAGTTCCATTCAAGCGGCAATGCGCCAATCAGACTATCGTCCGAAACCCACTGAAAACGATGAAGGAAGGCAGGCGTCGCGGTATTCACCACTTCCGGAGTGAGGGCTTTCACATCTGGATGGGCGTTGTTAAACAGGATGAAAGATGACCAGTTCTTACGCGGATAGACGGTCTGCTGTTTGCCGTCCATCTTGACGGCGTTTGCAGGCGTGTAGTCGTGTTGGACCACAAACGCAGCCTTGTCACGGCCGGCATGTTTCAGAACATCACGCACATCGCGGGTGAAAAGGAAATCGCAATCCACAAAGATCGTCCAGCCCTCATGAGCACCGAGATAGGGAGCAAGGAAGCGCGTGATTGAAAATTCTGTCGTGGCAATGTCTGCGCCGCGCGTATAAAGGCCGAGTTCTCGCAGTGCCGCTTGCTTCAGCGGATAAATTTCTATGTCGGGGCCGCTATGGCGCAGGAGCGAATGACGGCAGACCTGCCAAGCAATATCTTCGCGACTATCGTACCCGACATATATTTTCAGACGATCGCTCATAGGCGTATGTTCCTTTGCACTAGGTTCACATCGAAAACCTTATCCTGTCTTTGGGAAAGGGCTGTCGGCATTGCGCCGCCAGATGGCTTTCCTCCGGATCAAAGCGTATTTAAACCCTAATTGAAAAAGCGTTGGCTAGAGTTGCAATTCTGTCGAATTTGCTCAGATTCGATGGAAACCGCAATGCCCTTGACGGACGTCACCCGACGCAAATAGGGCACGGCCTTCATTGGCGCCCGCCCGCAGCGTGCCCTCACTTCATCGACATTCTGACCTTGGCAGATACTGATGAGAGCGCCGTATTGAAATCCTGCGTCATCACAACTGCCCTTGAGAGCCTGGTCGTCAGTCTCATTCTCCTTCATCTGAATGTAATTTCATCGTCGGCCGTGAGCCGAGCGAAACAGTTGAAATCTGCGCAGAGCCGGGCGCGGCGACCTTCATGCCTGCTTGGAGGAAACCTTTGGGGTGGCGGAAGCGGAGTGGCTGAGAGGGAGAGGTGGGAAGGTGATCGGCGACGAGTTTGGAGGTTCGGAGAGAGGCTCCGGCCGGCACGTCATGGAGAAGCGATATGGCCCAGCCCATTCAGAAGATCACCCTTAGCGCCGCTCGTGATATTCCCTTCAATAAGCTGGTGCTCAGCCAGCAGAACGTCCGCAGGATCAAGGCGGGCGTCTCGATCGAGGACCTTGCCAAGGACATCGCGTACCGCGGCTTGCTCTTAAGCCTCAACGTGCGGGCTGAGGTTGATGGCGAGGGCAACGAAACCGGCATCTATCGCATCCCTGCGGGCGGGCGACGCTACCGCGCCCTTGAACTCCTCGTCTCTCAGAAGCGCCTGGCGAAAACGGCGGGCGTTCCTTGCATCGTGAGCAAGGGCGAGACGCTGGAGGCAGAAGACTCGCTTGCCGAGAACCTCCACCGGGTCCAGCTCCATCCACTCGAACAGTTCCGTGCCTTCCAGACCCTGCGTGAACAGGGGCTTGGCGAAGAGGAAATCGCGGCCCGCTTCCTCGTGTCGGTTGCGACTGTAAAACAGCGCCTTAGACTGGCGTCTGTTTCTCCACGCCTGCTGGACCTCTACGCCAGTGACGAGATGACCCTTGAACAGATCATGGCCTTCTCGATCGCTACCGATCACGTTCGCCAGGAGCAAGTCTGGGATACCGTGTCGCGGGCGCATGTCAAGGACGCCTATTATATCCGCCGGCTTCTCACCGAAACGGCGATCCGGGCGAGCGATCGCCGCGCCGTCTATGTCGGGGTCGATGCCTACGAGGCCGCCGGAGGGGTCGTCATGCGTGATTTGTTCGAGCAGGATGAGGGTGGCTGGCTCCAGGACCCCGCATTGCTCGAACAGCTGGTGATCGAGAAGCTCCGAACGGACGCCGCGGCTCTGAAGGCAACAGAGGGCTGGAAATGGGTCGAGGCGGCTTTTGATTTTCCCTATGGCCACGCGACAGGCCTTCGCCGCTTCTACGGCGAGCAGGCGGAGATGACAGGGGAGGAGCTTGCCCGTTACGACGCTCTCAAGGCCGAGTACGACAAGCTCGATGGCTCATACGCGCAAGCGAAGGATTATTCGGAGGAGACTGAGAAGAGGCTCGATGAACTCGAGACCGCGCTCGATGGGTTGTGCGAACGGCCCTGTGTCTTCAATCCGGCAGATGTCGCTCGTGGCGGTGTCTTTATCTCGCTTAGCGCGAACGGCGACCTCAAGGTCGAACGCGGCTTTGTCCGACCGGACGATGAGCCGATAGTCGTAGCTGATGATGACAATACAAATGGAAGTGCCGCTTTGTGCGTCGGTGGCATTTCCGTAAATGGCAAGGCCGTCGCCTCCGATCGATTCGAGGAGGAAGATGACACCGCCCGGCCGCTGCCCGATCGACTGATCCTCGATCTGACGGCAGCCCGAACGATTGCGCTTCGCAACGCGCTTGCGAACGATCCGCTCATGGCGTTCATAGCCGTGCTCCACAGCTTCGTGCTGAAGACTTTCTATCTCTACGGTTCAGACTCGTGCCTGGAACTCACGCTGCAAAGCGCAAAATTCAGTCTGGTGCCGGGACTTGCCGACACGCCGTGGGCGAAGGAAATCGATCTGCGCCAGGAGGCATGGGGGCAGGATCTCCCGAAAGATCAATACGCACTCTGGGACTACCTGGTCCAGCTCGACGAAGTTAGCCGCCAGGTGCTTTTCGCCCATTGCGCCAGCCTGTCGCTGAACGCCACGGTCGAGCCATGGAACAAGCGCAGCCGCGCTATTGCCCATTCAGACCAAGTTGCCCGCTCGATCGGTTTCGGAATGATAAAGGCGGGGTGGACGCCGACGGTCGACAACTATCTCGGAAGGGTGACCAAAGTGCGGATTCTGCAAGCCGTTCGCGAGGCCAAGGATGAGCAGTCAGCACAGTCGATTGATCAACTCAAGAAGTCGGACATGGCCCGCGAGGCAGCACGGCTTCTTGAAGGAAGCGGATGGCTCCCTGATCCTCTCCGGTCCGACAACGATGAGGCATCATCCAATGAGATCGCGACCGCGATCGATCCCGCCAGCGGGGATGCGATCGCCGATGCGAAAGACAGTGGTCAGGAAACCCAAGTCGACGCGGCGGAATAGTCGGTCGCAGCTCCGCTCGGATCCGAGACGCGGTCGCTAGCCGCGGCTCGGTGTCCACGCAATTACCGATGTCAGCCCAAGCAACGCCGTGACAACAGCACCCGCTGCCCAGGCTACCTCCCTCCTTTCAATCCATGCCCGGCCTTCGCTTAAAGTGGATCAGCCGGGTTTTTCCGTTACTGGAGATTGCAACATGAACAACCTTGTCCAGCATTCCCGGCCCGTTTCTACCGGCTTCAAGGTCGACATCTCGCGCGGCGAGCGCATCGGCCGCGTCTCGTCTGAATGGTTCTCACGTCCGGACGACGAGCGCTACTTGTCGCTTGGCGAGCTCTTTGATGCCGTCAAGTCACGTGCGGACCGCGCCCATACCCGCACGGTCGAATCCAACGCCGTCAGGGTCGAAGCCAGTCGCGATAGCGTAGAACGCCTGGCGCTGATCGTTCCCGGTCAATCCCGGCCGATCGCGCCGACCCATTGGAGCTTTGGCCAGCTCTGCGGCCTCGTTGGCGCTCCGTCAACCTATATGCGTCAGCTGCCGGCGCCACTTGCCGGCATTAATCTACAGCATGGCTTGCTGAACCATCGCGCCGAACTGGTGAAGACACTCGAAACCGACGACGGGCGCATCGAGCTTCGCGCGGTGACCGGACCGGACTATGGCCGCATCTGGGATCACGAACTTGTTTCAGCCGTCATGAACATCGCCGGCACTGGAACCGGCGACACGATCTGGAAGGTGCCGGGCTTACTCGACTGGGCAACGATGACCCACAATCCCTTCGTGGACATCACCAAGGACATGACCACGCTCTACGCCAGCGATCGCGACGTGTTCCTGTTCCTCGTGGACGACACGCATCCGATCGAGGCCGGTCGGCTGCCGAACGGCGATCCTGATCTCTTTTTCCGCGGCTTCTACGCCTGGAACAGCGAGGTGGGTTCGAAGACGCTGGGGATTGCATCGTTTTACCTCCGGGCCGTGTGTGCCAACAGGAATCTGTGGGGCACGGAGAATTTCGAGGAGATCAACATCCGTCACTCCAAATTCGCAGCGCACCGTTTCGCCCACGAAGCCGCTCCTGCGCTGACGAGCTTCGCCAACTCCTCGCCTGCTCCATTCGTCGCAGGCATCAAGGCCGCCCGTGAAAGGATCATCGCCCGCACCGACGAAGATCGGGACTCTTTCCTGCGCCGCCGCGGGTTCACCAAGAGCGAAACCGGCAAGATCATCGAGACCGTTCTCTCGGAGGAGGGGCGTCCTCCAGAGAGCATCTTCGACTTCGTGCAGGGGATCACCGCGCTCGCACGCGACAAGACCCATCAGGACACCCGTCTCGAGCTGGAAGGCAAGGCCAAAAAGCTCCTCGAAAACGCGGTCTGACTTTCACCCGCTCATTCCGATGCCGTCGGCCGCAGCCCCCGACGACGGCATCACTTTCTCGAAAGGTCGACAGTCACCTCTGGCTGATATCGGCCATTGCCCATCGTCGTGGTCGACGATGAATTGTCTCGGTCGTCGGGCCTGATCCGCCAGCGTGGCGGCGGTGGAGGGGGCTGGATAGCGTTGGCCGGGTGGGTCCAAAGAGCATCCGGGCAGGCCAATCCTCTTCTCCGCTCTCCACAGGACATTCGATGAAGCCAATCTCTTCTCCGGCCACCGGCGTGATGGCCAATTCTCCACCGCCGACCGTGTCGGACCACGCCATTGGCGCCGACCGAACCTACCTTGCAAGGGGTCGGTTGCTACCCGTTCCTTGAACGCGGTCAAGCCGTCCGACTTTGAGGAGACCTATCATGCAGTCCGCGTCAGACCTCGCGCGCCGCCTCGCAGAACATGCCGAGGCGGTCTGCCGCCAATATCTGTCTGCCGGCGTTCGCGCCGGCAATTACTGGATCGTCGGCGATATCGCCAACAGCAAGGGCCGCTCGCTCTATGTCCATCTGACCGGCCCACGCGCCGGCAAATGGACGGATGCGGCGACCGGCCGGCATGGCGATCTCCTCGACCTTGTGCGCGCGACCTGCGGCTTCGTCGACTTCCGCGATGTCGCCCATGAAGCCCGCCGGTTTCTCAGCCTGCCGCAGCCGGAGCCGCAACCCGCCCCGCAGAATGAGGCGACTGGCACGTGGCCAGACAATTGCTCGACTGCCGAGCGAGCACGCCGGCTCTTCGCCATGGGCAGGCCGCTGCTTGGAACAGTGGCCGACGCGTATCTGCGCCAGCGCGGCATCCTGCGGGCGTCCGCTCACGCAGCACTCCGATTCCATACGTCCTGTTACCATCGGGATCTTGCGAGCGGGGGGACCTCGGTATTCCCCGCCCTGATCGCCGCCGTTACCGATGGAGCTGGCACGATCACCGGCGTGCACCGCACCTGGCTCGATCCGGCGGGCGGCGGAAAGGCGCCGGTCGCAGATCCTCGCCGGTCGCTGGGCGGCCTTCTCGGCAACGCGGTGCGCTTCCGTTTTCCGGTCGGCGGCCCCGTGCGGGTGTTGGCCGGCGGCGAGGGCCTCGAAACCATGCTGTCACTCTCACACGTGCTGCCTGGCATGCCGATGGTGGCAGCACTTACCGCCAATCACCTCGTCGCTTTCCGATTTCCGCCCGGTGCCGTGCGCCTCTACATCACCGCTGACGCCGATGCGGCCGGTCGCCATGCCATCGAGGGATTGAGCCGGCGCGCACAGGCCGTCGGCATCCTGCCGCTGGTCATCGAGCCGGAACTCGGCGACTTCAATGAAGACCTGCGGCAACTGGGACCGGACCGGCTGACGGAGCGGCTGCGTGAGCAGCTCGTCCCGGATGATGCGATGGCCTTTCTCCCGGGCTGACCGGGGCTGGCAGAGGGAGGCAAGTGCGGCTGCGCGCCATTTGCGTCCGGGCAGGGTCGTGCCCGCCTTTCCCCGGGACAGGGCGCGCCGTTGGCCTGCGGAGAGCGACCCCTACCACGGGACATCAGGTCCTTCTGCGGGTCAGTCAGATTTCTTCCCCGCGCCGGCGGTGCCGGCGCTCCTCGCGGGCCAAGAAATCCTCCTTCCTCTACCCGGCGCTTCGCTGGGCCGCTCGCTGCGCTTGCGGTTCCGGACCGTCTGGCCCGTGGGAAGGGATCGCCGTCAGGCCGCGAGAGGCGCGGCCCTATCCCAAGGAGACGAGACATGAACCTCATGGCGCCCCTCGACGATGGCTTTGAGCCTCGCCACCCATCCTCGCCCACCGACCGCTTCATTTACGAAATGCAACTCTATGGCCATCGCCCCCTCCAGGACGAGCCGGACCCGCGGGGACTACCGGAAGAGCCAGTCGTCCAGTCGGCCATCACCGCGATCTTCGACGCCTTCGCCGAGATGATTGGCGACACCCGGCTCGAGCCCGATCTCGAAGACTTGTTGTGGTCGAGCGTCAATCTCTTCCACCGCGCCGGCGAGCGCATCCAGCGCGAACTGCAGCGCAACGAGGACGCGCAGCGCAGCGGTCAGCAGGAGCAGGACGGCTCCGAGGTGAAAAGTGTCGAGCTCGAGCGTCTCATCGCCGAAGGCATCACGCTGGTGGAGCGCCGCAACGCCTTCGAGTTCATGCGTGACTATGCTGCCGACCTGTTCGAGGCCGAGACCGGTTCGACCTGGCGGCCGCGCACCGGCTCGAAGGTCAGCCACGCCAACATGACGGCGGCAATGATTGACAGCAGGGATTTCCTCTCCGCCCGCCGCCACGCCGAGACCGAGGTGCTGATCCCAAACCGCCGGCAACCGGGTC
>UCOA01000027.1 GCA_900474095.1 Hyphomicrobiales bacterium
ACGGGTGAAAAGGGCGGGGATTTGCGGGGATGAAGCAGCACGATCTGGGAGGTTCACCCAATTGGGTAATCGCGTGCTCAATGGCGGCGGCTACACAGACAAAGAGCCCGTCACGTGATGGTGGCGGGCTCCAAAATGGCTTGAGAATACATCGCCTCTAAAACGCTCTCCCCGAGTGGGAATCAAAAACGCTCTCGTGTTAAATGCCGTTCCGGTTTCGGCCAAGGCAACAGCATATGAAAATTAGACGCCGCTCATAAAGAAGTCCAATCACCATTTTCGGGCATGTGAAAGCGAGCGTGAGCGGCGGCTGAACGAGACGCGGGAAAGTGGCATGGCCGGGCGGATCAGGTTCGGCTGATCGAAGCGCCGCCGTCGACGAGCATCGCCGTGCCGGTGGTAAAGCGGGAGGCATCCGAGGCGAGATAGAGCACGGACTGGGCGATTTCTTCCGGCCTTGCCATCCGCTTCAGCGCATGCAGGCCTTCGACGAAGGCCAGCACTTCCGGTCCGGCGCCCGGGGCGTTGGTGAAGCTCGCAGGCGTATCGGTTCCGCCGGGCAGGATCGCGTTGACGCGGATGCCCTTTGTGCCGAGTTCCGTCGCCAGAACCTGTGCCAAGCCGATGAGACCCGCCTTGGCGGCGGCATAGGCGCTCATTCTCGGCATGCCGGCGGTGTGCCCGACGAAGCTGGAGGTGAAGATCAGCGAACCACCGCCGCGCGCCTCAAGGGCAGGCACCTGATGTCGCGCTCCCAAGAAGGCGCTGGTGAGGTTGGTATCGACCGTGTCGCGCCATCCGGCCGGCGTCAGATCCGCGATCGGCGCCATTTCGCCGGTGCTGCCGGCATTGTTGAAGGCGATGTCGAGGCCGCCGAACGTTTCGACGGCGGCGGCGACCAGATCCCGTGCGTGGGCCTCGTCGCGAACATCGCCGTCGAGTGCGAGGGCTTCGCCGCCCTCCGCCTCGATTTCGGCGACGAGTTCGTCCAGCGCGCTTTTGCGGCGGCCGGAGACGACGAGGCGAGCGCCCTCGCTGGAGAAGAGCTTTGCCGTCGCACGGCCGATGCCGGAACTGGCGCCGGTGATGATGGCGACCTTGTTGGAAAGCGTGGTCATGGTTGAATCTCCTCTTGTGTTGCGGGAGATTCAATCGCAACAGGGGCTGCCCGGCGCCACCCGATTCCTGCACGGCTTTGTGATGGCTGTAGGCAGCGGATGCGCAGACGGAGCGGAAAAGGCTGACCCTTGTAGCTTGTTAGTACCTTTCAATCCCGATCCGGAGCGCCCAGCGGGAAGTAGCTGCGGTACGGCCGGGCTTCCTCCACCGCGCGGGCGAAGGAGGGGCGGGCGAGCAGGCGGGCGCGATAGGCGCGGACATTCGCCAATGCCTCCGGGATCGGATGAACCCAGTCGGCATAGAACAGCGACGGGGCGGCGGCGCAATCGGCGAGGCTGAACTGATCGCCGACGGCCCATTCGGATTTGGCGATCTCGCCGTCGAGCCAGGCATAGGCATCGTCGAGCATGGCCTTGGCTTCCTTGACGCCGGTGGGGTCTCGGTCGGCCTCGGCGCGGATCTGGTTGAACACCACCTTCTGCATCGGGGTCATGACGTAGTTGTCGAAGAAGCGGTCCAGCATGCGGGTCTTCAGGGCAGCCTTGCCATCTTCAGGGATCAGGCGGACGGGCCCGGGACGGTTGAGCGCCAGATATTCGATGATGATCGTCGATTCCAGCACGGTCTCGTCACCCTCCTGGAGGACCGGCATGCGCTTCAGCGGCCAGAGCGCGCTCCATTCGGCGACGATCTCCGGCGTCTTCTGGTCGAGCAGGCGCAGTTCGAACGGCGTGTCGTTCTCGTAGAGCGCGATGAGCACCTTCTGGCAGTAGGCGGAGAAGGGGTGGGCGAAGAGTTGCGGTTTCATCTTGTCCTCCAAAACTGATTTCAATCAGCAACTGGTTGCCTTGTAGGATAAGCGATCCTATATTGCAAGCAGTTTTAACATAGGGCGGACAATGGACATTGCACACCGGTCGGGATGCCCGATCAACCTGACGCTGGAAATGCTGGGCGATCGCTGGAGCTTGATCGTCATCCGCGACATCATGTTCGGCAACCGCCGGCATTTTCGCGAGCTTCTCACCCAGTCGGAAGAGGGCATCGCCTCGAATGTTCTGGCCGACAGGCTGAAACGGCTGACCGAAAACGGGCTGCTGTCGCGCCGGGACGATCCGAGCCACAAGCAGAAGGGGATCTACAGCCTGACCGAGCCGTCGATCCAGCTTGTGCCGCTGCTCGCCCATATGGGAGCCTGGGGGCGTCGGCATACGCCGGCATCCGAGGAACTGTCGATCCGCGCCGAGCTGCTGGAGGCGGGCGGTCCGGCGATGTGGGAGGCGTTCATGGCGGAACTCAGGGCCTTGCATCTTGGCACACCGGCGCCGGAGCGTTCGGTGCTAGCGGAACTGCAGGCGGCTTATCTGGCTGTGGTGGCGCGCAAGGCCGAGACGGCCGCCTGAGGCCGTCCCATGCTAAAAGACCCGGCCGTTTCGGCGGGGTAAGATTGCCGACAAAGTGCGCTGTGATTGATTTTGGAAACGAAAACTCTCCTCCGTCATTCCTGTGCTCGTCACAGGAATCCAGCCACGGCGCGTCTGCGTCGTGAAAAGAGTCTTTTGCGTTCAAGGACTTGAACGCGCTGGATCCCCGCCACAAGGGCGAGGATGACGGAGGGGAAAATGTGCCAAAAACGAACGGAGACCTGGTTTAGAGCCTTGACCCCATAGAGTTGAGGTTTGTCAATCCGAACCCGGCCGCTCGCGGACCGGGTCGTCGATGGTCCTGATCAATAGACTTCCGGCACGTACATTTCATCCGGCACCGGACGGCGGATATAGTCGTCGTGACGGATGCGCTCGGGCAGGTCGATCGGAGGCTTGGGCACGTCCTCATACGGGATCTGCTTCAAGAGATGGGCGATGCAGTTGAGGCGGGCCTTCTTCTTGTCGACGGCCTGGACGACCCACCAAGGGGCTTCCTCGATATGGGTCCTCGCCAGCATCTCTTCCTTGGCCTTGGTGTATTCTTCCCAATGGACGCGGCTTTCCATATCCATCGGCGACAGCTTCCACTGTTTCAGCGGATCGTGGATGCGCATCTTGAAGCGGAATTCCTGTTCCTCGTCGGTGATCGAAAACCAGTATTTGATCAGCACGATGCCCGAGCGTGCCAGCATGCGCTCGAATTCAGGCACCGTGCGGAAGAATTCGTCGAGTTCTTCCGGTGTGCAGAAGCCCATGACGCGCTCGACGCCGGCGCGGTTGTACCATGAGCGGTCGAACAGGACCATTTCGCCGGCCGTTGGCAAATGCGGCACATAGCGCTGGAAGTACCACTGGTTGCGCTCGCGCTCGGTCGGGGCGGGCAGAGCAACGGTACGGCAGACGCGCGGATTGAGGCGCTGTGTGACGCGCTTGATGGCGCCGCCCTTGCCGGCCGAGTCCCGGCCCTCGAACAGCACCACGACCTTCAGCTTCTTGTACTGCACCCAGTCCTGCAGCCGGACGAGTTCGTGCTGCAGCCGGAACAGCTCGCGGAAATAGACCTTGCGGTCGATCGTCGCCTCGGCTTCCTCCGACATGCCCTCGGCGACCAGCTCGTCGAGCCGGTCCTCTTCCATCTGCATTTCCAGCTCCTCGTCGAAGCTGTCGGCAATTTCCGCCTTGATGCGGCTGAGTTGGTCGATCATTGGTCAAATCCCCGTTGGTTGAAGGCACAGGAGCAGGGTTTGATGACAGGTATGTGACAATGGGTGACAAGCTGGCTTGCGGCGTGGAATGGTGGACATTCATGGTGAGCGCCCCATTGCCGTGGGCAGGCGTATTTTACCCTGAACTGACACCGGCGGGTGCCAATCTTGTTCGTGGACAGCGCGATCCCCACCGGCAGACGCCGCAGGCGTTTTTGATACATGATGGCACGTTTTCGGAAGATAGATTTGGAACGTCGAACAAATGGAAGTCGCCGACCGTCTATTGACTGTACCCAGCCCAATAAATACCTATGGTTGAATTCTCGGCGGGACTGTTCATGAAAATTCTTCGCATTGCCATTCTGGTGCTCTGCCCGCCGATCGCTGCGGAAAGTGAGGGAAGGCCAGATGGAAGATTGTATAGATGATGATGTTCTGCAGTGGTATCGGCCGTTCACACATGGACCGTCGGGCCGCAGGGCGGCCAGGCGCAATAACGATCTGATTCAAGTGGGGACTTGTTCATGACATGCTTTTCCGGCGGGTTTCCGACCCGCATTCTCAGCCTGCTGCTTATTTGCAGCATGCTGTCCGTGTCCTTCGGCTCTGGGGTAAATGCCCGCTTTATTTCACCGGATACGATGGACCCAACAGTGCAGGGCGTGGGCACCAACCGCTATGCTTATTCCGGTAATGACCCGGTCAATAAGAGCGATCCGAATGGCCATCAAATGGGCCACAATGGTGGTCCGCCCCTCGACCCTGCAGACCTGGACGGGGACAATATCCCTGACTTTTTGGACTCACACCCCGGCATAAATGATCAAGAAATACAAATTCATGATGTCAGTCCGAATTTAGGCGACCCCGGTATTGGAGGGTTGGCAGCGACCATGGCTGGAGCGGCTATTATTGGCCATCCGCTGGGTCCTATTCGCGGATATCTAAATGACTTGGAGCAGAAAAGCGGAATTGCGATCGGCTATGAGCAGCGGCAATACCTGACGCAAGACCTTAGAGACGACAAAACGCCTATAGGAAGCGTAACGGGCAGGGAACTAGTCACTCTCAGAACTGTATGGGATCGAAAGCTCCCCGCCTTGAGAGCTGAATGGGAGCGACGAACAGGGAGACAATGGCCGACATACACTAACGAGGACATTGAAAGCGGCCTTGGGCGTAGAAATACTCGCGTTGGTGCTCCCTACGAAGCTCACCACATTCGGCAGCTTAATGATGGCGGAAAAAATGAATGGTGGAATATGACGCCGGTTGGCGCTGGAAATCATCAAGGTGGCGTTCATAAAACAGGTGGCGCGCTTAATTCACTACGTGATTTTTTTAGTGGGCTATTCGGCGGGAAATGAGGGAAGGCCAGATGGAAGATTGTATCGATGATGATGTTCTGCAGTGGTATCGGCAGTTCACACATGCACCGTCGGAAGCACGTGATCACACGACTCCAAACTTTTTCACTCGGGTAGATGAAAAAGAAATTGCTGAGTTTGAAAAAGAATTTGGAAGTATAATCCCAAATTCTTATGCTTTTTTCTTAAAGATGATTGGAGATGGACGGTTAACTCAAGATGGAAATGGAGCATTAAGCGGTGGTTATGAAAATTCATTCCTTCACGTATCGGAGATTTCAGAAATTATCCAAAAAAAATCATACGAATGGAGCATTTACGAGGATTTTATTTCTGATAATGAAATACCTTTTTTCTACATTGGAAACAATTCTGTATTGGTTTTCAGAAAAAATGAAGGAAGTAAAGTATATTTTCCATATTTAGATAGTGTCTATGCAGAAAATTTTGGGGAATTCCTAAGGAAACTTATGAATAATATTAATTTTTATAATGAGATCTGATGCCGTTGGACAATCTTGTTGCGAACCATGTCAATCGTGCTTTCTGCGTGCTACGAAAACTCTTGGAGAATATTTCTTATTTGAGTAAATAAAATGAGCAGACACAACTCGTGTGACTATAGTTAGCTCTGAGTATATAGGCATAAAATTCTCAAATGAGACTGATTTAAGGGTATTTGAAAAAATAGGATTTAAAAAGGAAGATGTTGACAAAAATCTATTATTTTTTGACGCAAAAAATAGCCAACATTTATTCTCTACACTCGAAAAATTACGTGATATGAAAATCCCATTTTCGACACACCGGACTGGTGGAGCCGATTATGCTGTCGAAACGTTCAGAGGGCGAGGGCATTTGAGCGGCGCATTTAAGCGCATAAACTTCTTCGGCAACGACACTGACGAGAATGCACCATTCGTGATCGAGGATTTTTGATCACACTATATCGCTACTACCGCTCCCGCTCATCCTTGCCGGACCGCTCTTTCCCGCCTGATCGCGATTCCTTCCGAGCAGTCTGTCGCACTGCTCGGACGTGAACCCTGACTGTTCGGCTTGCCTCTGCTTCTCATCATCCTGACCGACTTCCCCGTCGAGCTGCGTTCGCTATGTCGCGATCCACCCCCTGAGCCGATCCAAGAGTTACGGGCGACGACCGCGCGCCGGAGCTGGCCGCGCTCGGTCTGCTCACCCCGGCGCCATGGCAATAGCGCCGATCTTCGGCTCCGGGTCGCGGTCGGGTTTCCACGCTTCGAAATCCAGCGCCTTTTGATGCTTCTGCCGCCATTGCACGCCGCCCTCATTTTCGCTAAGAGACCGGCGACTTGAAAAACAGACGGGCGCGGGTCGCCGCGCGGCATTTCGACCGGTAGAGGCATATGGCACGCATCGTGATGAAATTCGGCGGCACGTCCGTCGCGGATATGGATCGCATCAGGAATGTGGCGCGCCATGTGAAACGCGAGGTTGATGCCGGCCACGAGGTTGCCGTCGTCGTTTCGGCCATGTCCGGCAAGACCAACGAACTGGTTGCATGGACGCGCGATGCCTCGCCGATGCATGATGCACGCGAATACGACGCCGTCGTCGCCTCGGGCGAGCAGGTGACCTCGGGCCTCCTGGCAATTGCTCTGCAGAATATCGGCATCAATGCGCGCTCCTGGCAGGGCTGGCAGATTCCGATCAAGACCGACAACGCCCATGGCGCCGCGCGCATTCTCGATATCGACGGCACCGAGCTGATCCGCCGCTTCGGCGAGGGCCAGGTGGCCGTTGTCTCCGGCTTCCAGGGGCTCGGTCCCGACAACCGGATCGCGACGCTTGGCCGTGGCGGCTCGGACACGTCGGCGGTGGCGATCGCCGCTGCGATCAAGGCCGACCGCTGCGACATCTATACCGATGTCGATGGCGTCTACACCACCGACCCGCGCATCGAGCCGAAGGCGCGGCGCATGAAGAAGATCGCGTTCGAGGAAATGCTGGAAATGGCGTCGCTCGGCGCCAAGGTCCTGCAGGTTCGCTCGGTCGAGCTTGCCATGGTATTCAAGGTCCGCACCTTCGTGCGCTCCAGTTTCGAAGACCCCGATGCGCCGGGCATGGGCGATTTCTTGAATCCCCCCGGCACGCTGATTTGTGATGAGGAAGAGATCGTGGAACAGGAAGTCGTCACCGGCATCGCCTATGCCAAGGATGAAGCGCAGATTTCGCTCCGGCGCGTGGCCGACCGGCCCGGCGTTTCGGCTGCGATCTTCGGCCCGCTGGCCGAATCCCATATCAATGTCGACATGATCGTCCAAAACATTTCGGAAGACGGTTCGAAGACCGACATGACCTTCACCGTGCCCTCCGGCGATGTCGAGAAGGCCTTGAAGGTCCTGGAAGGCGCCAAGGAAAAGGTCGGTTTCGACGTCATCCAGAGCGAATCAGGCCTGGTCAAGGTGTCGGTCATCGGCATCGGCATGCGCAGCCATGCGGGCGTGGCGGCGTCCGCTTTCCGCGCACTTGCCGAAAAAGGCATCAACATCAAGGCGATCACCACCTCTGAAATCAAGATTTCCATTCTGATCGACGGTGCTTACGCTGAATTGGCGGTTCGCACTTTGCATTCCGTCTACGGTCTGGATAAGAGTTAAGGCAAGCGGCGGCAACGACGTTTCGGCGCGCAGGTGCCGGAACCATTTGCCGCCCGCAGTTGTTGACTTTTCAGACAGGAGACGAAACGCGATGAGAGACCTCTCGGCGGGTCCACGCGTCCTTCTCAAGCGGTTGCGCGAACTCATGGCGGAACCGCTCGAGCCGCAGGAGCGCCTTGACCGGATTGTTCGCCAGATTGCGCAGAACATGGTCGCGGAAGTGTGCTCGGTCTACGTGCTGCGCTCCGATGGCGTGCTCGAACTCTATGCCACCGAAGGCCTGAACCCGGGCGCCGTCCATCTGGCGCAACTTCAAATGGGGCAGGGCCTCGTCGGCACGATTGCGGCATCCGCCCAGCCGCTCAATCTCTCCGACGCGCAGTCGCATCCGGCCTTCACCTATCTGCCTGAAACCGGCGAAGAGATTTACCATTCCTTCCTCGGCGTGCCGATCCTCAGAACCGGTCGCTCTCTCGGCGTTCTCGTCGTGCAGAACAGGGCGAGCCGCACCTATCGGGACGACGAGGTCGAGGCGCTTGAAACCACGGCGATGGTGCTCGCCGAGATGGTGGCGACCGGCGAATTGAAGAAGATCACCCGCCCCGGGCTGGAACTCGACCTGTCGCGGCCGGTGTCGATCGACGGCAACAGTTTCGGCGAGGGCATCGGGCTTGGCTACGTCGTGCTGCACGAGCCGCGCATCGTCGTCACCAATCTGCTGAACGAGGACACCGACCATGAACTCCGACGACTGGCGGAAGCGCTCGGTTCACTGCGCATCTCGATCGACGACATGCTATCGCGCCGCGATGTCTCCATGGAAGGCGAACACCGCGCGGTGCTCGAAGCCTACCGGATGTTCGCGCATGATCGCGGCTGGGTCCGCAAGCTCGAAGAGGCGATCCGCAACGGCCTGACGGCAGAAGCGGCGGTCGAGCGGGTGCAGAGCGAAACCAAGGCGCGGATGATCCGGCTGACGGACCCCTATTTGCGCGAGCGGATGCATGACTTCGACGATCTCGCCAACCGGTTGCTCAGGCAGCTGACCGGCTATGGTGCCAAGCTTTCGGCAAGTGACTTCCCGCCGGATGCGATCGTCGTCGCCCGCGCCATGGGTGCTGCCGAGCTGCTCGACTATCCGCGCGAGAACGTGCGCGGGCTGGTTCTTGAAGAAGGCGCGGTGACGAGCCATGTGGTGATCGTCGCCCGCGCCATGGGCATTCCGGTCGTCGGCCAGGCGGCAGGCGCCGTGGCGCTGGCGGAAAACCGCGATGCGATCATCGTCGATGGCGACGATGCCAAGGTGCATCTGAGGCCCATGGCCGACCTGCAGCGGGCCTATGAGGAGAAGGTAAAGCTTCGGGCACGCCGGCAGGAACAGTTCAAGGCGCTGCGTGGCGTCGAGCCTTTGACCAAGGATGGCAAGCGCATCAAGCTGCAGATGAATGCCGGCCTTATGGTCGATCTGCCGCAGCTTGTGGAATCGGGCGCCGAAGGCATCGGCTTGTTCCGCACGGAGCTGCAGTTCATGATCGCCTCGACCATGCCGAAAATGGAAGAGCAGGAAGCCTTCTATCGCAACGTCATCAAGCAGGCGGCCGGCAAGCCGGTGACCTTCCGCACGCTCGATATCGGCGGCGACAAGGTCGTGCCCTATTTTCGCGCAGCGGAAGAGGAAAACCCGGCGCTCGGCTGGCGGGCGATCCGCCTGTCGCTGGACCGGCCCGGCCTTTTGCGCACGCAGTTGCGCGCCATGCTGCGCGCCTCGGCAGGCCAGGAGCTGCGCATCATGCTGCCGATGGTGACCGAGGTGTCGGAGCTGCGCACCGTGCGCGGGCTGTTGCAAAAGGAAATCCAGCGCCAGGCGAAGGTCGGCGAGCAATTGCCGCGCAAGCTGCAGTTCGGCGCAATGCTGGAAGTTCCGGCCCTGCTGTGGCAGCTCGATGAGCTGATGCAGGAGGTCGATTTCGTTTCCGTCGGATCGAACGACCTGTTCCAGTTTGCCATGGCGGTCGATCGCGGCAATGCGCGGGTGTCCGACCGGTTCGACGTGCTCGGGCGACCGTTCCTGCGCATCCTGCGCGACATTATCCGGGCGGGCGACCGCAACGGGACCTCGGTGACGCTGTGCGGCGAGATGGCGAGCAAGCCGCTGTCGGCGATGGCGCTGCTCGGGATCGGCTACCGCTCGGTGTCGATGTCGCCCACGGCTGTCGGGCCGGTGAAGGCGATGCTTCTGGCGCTGGATGTCGACAAGCTCTCGGCCATGCTGCATGCGACGCTGGACGACACGAAGGACCAAACGCCGGTTCGCGAAATGCTGACGGCATTCGCGGCGGAGAACGGGGTTCCGGTTTAGCGGAAAAAACCCCTCATCCGCCCTGTCGGGCACCTTCTCCCCGTTTTTGGGCGGGGAGAAGGGATATGGGGAAAGCTCCCGTCCTTCCCATTCGCTTGGCGATATCGGTGGTCACTGAGGGGCGGCAAATTCGGTCATCCCCTCTCCCCGCGTGCGGGGAGAGGGTCAGGGTGAGGGGCAGCGTGGCGGCGGTAGGCGATGAGAGGCCCGGACAAAAGAAAAACGGAGCGCGCCCGCAGTTTGCGGAAGGTGGAAAACGATGCGGAGGAGGTCCTCTGGTTTGAGCTCAGGGCACGTCGTCTCAATGGGTTCAAGTTTGTTCGGCAATTGCCGATCGGTCCATACTTCGCTGATTTCGCATGCAGGGCAGGTCCATCTCGTCGTCGGGGTTTACGGCAGCCAGCATGCAAACAGCCGTCATGATGCGAGGCGGGACGACTATATGACGACTAGTGGCTGGAACGTTGCCCGTTTCTGGAACGGATGTGTTCTTCAGGACCGAGAGCGAGTATTGGAGACGATCGTCGAAATTGTTGAACATAGGCTCATCCAAGAGGTCAGATCGTTGATCTCACCTTTATTCCGGCTCAAGGGTCAGACCATGACCGATGACTGGATCCATTTTGCGGGATTCTCCAATTCTGAATCGGTTTGAGGATTACGCAATATCTCTGAAGTTTTACCGCGACTTTGACGCCTCTGAAAAAGGCATCCTGTCGTAAAACATCGCCGTTCCTTCATAACGGCACCTGTGGAGTTCGAGTTGGCAACCTTACCTGTTGAGAAAATGCGCGAGCTGGAGCGGCGCTTCAGTGAGATCGAGGCGCGCATGGCCGAGGGGCCGGCGGCGGATGTCTATGTGAAGCTTGCTTCCGAATATTCCGAGCTGCAGCCGGTGGTGACGAAGATACGGCAGTACGACAAGGCACAAGGCGAGCTTGCCGATATCGAGGCGCTGCTCTCCGACAAAAGCACAGATCGCGAGATGCGCGATCTGGCCGAGATGGAAAAGCCGGAGATCGAGGAGCGGATCGAGGCGCTGGAACAGGAGATGCAGATCCTTCTCCTGCCCAAGGATGCGGCCGATGAGAAGAGCGCGATCCTTGAAATTCGAGCCGGTACGGGCGGTTCGGAAGCAGCGCTTTTTGCCGGTGACCTCTTTCGCATGTACGAGCGCTATGCCGCCGACAAGGGCTGGAAGGTCGAGGTGCTTTCGGCAAGCGAGGGCGACGCGGGCGGCTACAAGGAAATCATTGCGACCGTCACCGGGCGCGGGGTGTTTTCCAAGCTGAAATTCGAATCCGGCGTCCACCGGGTCCAGCGCGTGCCGGATACGGAAACGCAAGGACGCATCCATACTTCGGCGGCGACGGTCGCGGTTCTGCCGGAAGCCGAAGACATCGACATCGAGATCCGCAACGAAGACATCCGCATCGACACGATGCGCTCGTCCGGTGCCGGCGGCCAGCACGTCAACACGACGGACTCGGCGGTCCGCATCACGCATCTGCCTTCGGGCATCGTCGTCACCAGTTCGGAGAAATCGCAGCACCAGAACCGCGCCAAGGCAATGCAGGTCCTGCGCTCGCGGCTCTATGACATGGAGCGGCAGAAGGCCGACAGCGAGCGCTCCGCCTCGCGCAAGAGCCAGGTCGGGTCGGGGGACCGTTCCGAGCGCATCCGCACCTACAACTTCCCGCAGGGACGTGTGACAGACCATCGCATCAACCTGACGCTCTACAAGATCGACCGGATGATGATGGGCGAGATCGACGAGGTGGTGGATGCGCTTCTGGCCGACTACCAGGCGGACCAGCTGGCGCAACTGGGCGAGCAACGCGGATGACCGACACGCTCGACTGCTTGTTTGCCGAGGCGAAGGCGCGGTTTCTCGATGCCCATATTGGCGAGGCGGCATTCGACGCGCGCGTCCTGATCTCCGGCCTGCTCGACCTGCCGGCGACCGCCTTCATGACGCGCGGCCATGAGGTCATGGCGCCGGAGGATGCGCGGCGCATCCGCGCAGCGATTGCGCGGCGGGCGGCGCATGAGCCGGTTCACCGCATCCTCGGGCAGCGCGAATTCTATGGGCTGACCCTCGGCATGTGCAAGGATACGCTGGAACCGCGGCCGGACTCGGAAATGATCGTCGAGGGTCTCATTCCGTTTGCTCGAGAGATCGTCACTGCCAAGGGAAGCTGCCGGATCATCGATCTCGGCACAGGCACCGGAGCGATCTGTCTAGCCCTGCTCAGTGCGGTGCCGGAAGCAACCGGCATCGGTACGGACCTTGCCGCTGGTGCCGTCGCGATGGCGCAAGCCAATGCCGTCCGCAACAAGCTCGATCACCGCTTTGCGACTGTGGAAAGCGACTGGTTCGACAAAATTGAGGGCTCGTTCGACATAATCGTGTCAAATCCGCCCTATATACGCACCGAAGTGGTCGCGTCGCTCGCACCCGAGGTGCGGGATCATGATCCGGCGCTGGCGCTGGACGGCGGCGAGGATGGACTGGATGCCTATCGCATCATTGCCGCGAACGCCGCCGGCCATCTTGCCAAGGGCGGCGTCGTCGGTGTCGAGATCGGCTATGATCAGTTGCAGGTCGTGGGGCACGTTTTCGCAGAAAACGGCTTTCGAATCATTGACAGGATCAGCGATCTCGGCGGAAATGATCGGGCGGTCGTGTTCTCCTTCGATAACGAATGCCTGAAAACAGGCGCATGACGGAACGTTCTTTTCGAAAACATGAAGAAAAGGCTTGGAATTCCACGGCAGGCGGGCTAGGTTGCCAGCCACGCACTGGGCAGAAGGTCAAAGACCAGAGATTCGTTCCGGTCAGACCTAGCCGCAGGGATTGCTCTCACAAAGAGTTGCTAAGGTTGGACAGTGCCTGGTGCGGGTACCTGTTAATTTGACTTTAACCAGCGACGGCGCCGCCAAGAGGCGGTTGGGTCGCGGCGCGTGTCTGCTTGATCCGGAATCCCCGACAAGTCACGCAATCACATGATCATCAATATCAAGAGAATCCAGGTGAGTGAACGATGAGGCCAGGACAGCAAAACAAGCGCGGCCGTGGGCGTAATAATAACAATAGCAGCAGCAGCAACAGCGGCGGTGGTAACAACAACCACAACCGGAAGGGCTCCAACCCGCTGACCCGGACCTACGACAGCTCCGGTCCTGACGTGAAGATCCGGGGCACTGCCCAGCATATCGCCGAAAAATATGCGACCCTTGCCCGTGACGCGCAAAGCTCCGGCGACCGGGTCGTGGCGGAAAATTATCTTCAGCACGCCGAGCATTACAACCGCATCATTGCTGCCGCCCAGGCGCAGATGCAGGAACGTTTTCAGCGTGATGACCGCAACGACTACAACGACCGAAACGATTATCAGGATCGCGACGGCAACGAGCGCGACGACGATCTCGACCAGAACGATGGTGACGAAAACCAGGCTGCGCTGGAGCCCCAGCCCGAGCTGGAGCGTCCGCAGCCGGTCGAACGCCAGCCGCGTCAGCACGATGGCGAGCGCCAGCGCGACCGACAGCGCCAAAACGATCGCCAACGCCAGCCGCGTCCCGATCAGGCCCAGACGCAAGTGCGCCCCGACCTTGCGCCGCAGCCGGTCATCGACGGTTCCGGCCCGCAGCCGGTGATCGAAGGCACGCCTGTCGAAGTTGCTTTGGAAGAAGAAGCGCCGACCGGCCGCGCCCCGACGCGCCGCCGCGCCGCACCGCGCCCCCGCCGCCAACCGCGCCGCGGCGACGCAAGCGGTGACGAGGCTGCCGCGTCCGGCGAAACCGGTGGCGAGCCGAGCGGCGACGCGCCGGAGCTCATAGAGGCTGCCGGCGAGTAAGCCAGACTGCATCAAAAAGGGCCAGCCGCTTGGCTTGGCCTCCCGATAAAACTGAAAGCCGCTTGCAGCAGGTCGCCGCAGGCGGCTTTTTGCTGATTCGAGTGTTGCGGCCACCGTTTGCGATGCCGATTGGTCCGGATTTCGCGAATAAGGGTTGCGACGAGTGGGAGCCTTGAATGCCGCCTGATCAGGTGCTTGAGCGTATCGAAACAGCCTCAGATTGCTGCCGAACAACAAGCCGTGGAGCGTTCAGCGTCGCGATGAGGCGGACGTTACTGCCGTGGCGCACGCCGTCCAAAACAGCGACGCGTCGCGGACCGGATTCAATCCGGCCGGGAGCCCCGCCAACCCCTTTAATTTCCAAAATTCCTCCCCCATATTCCCTTCGACAGGTTGCTCCTGCGCAATGAGATATCGGCGCAGATATCGGCCGGAAATGACGGGCTCGCCTTTTCAGGGAGCCTCATCCCAACTGTCGGCGGTGCCAGGAACGGGCTGACCGATTACGGAGGTAGACAGATGAATATTGAAAAATACTCCGAGCGCGTGCGCGGTTTCCTGCAATCGGCTCAGACCTACGCGCTGGCGCAAGGTCATCCCCAATTCACGGCCGAACACATCCTGAAAGTTCTGCTCGACGACGATCAGGGCATGGCGGCATCGCTGATCGAGCGGGCCGGCGGCGACGTCAAAGCGGCCCGGATGGCCAATGATGCGGCGCTTGCCAAGCTGCCGAAGGTTTCCGGAGGCAATGGTTCGCTCTCCTTGGCGCAACCGTTGGCGCGCGTCTTTTCGACTGCCGAAGAGGCCGCCAAGAAGGCAGGCGATAGCTTCGTCACGGTGGAGCGCCTGCTGCTGGCGCTGATCATCGAGACTTCGGCTGCGACCTCCAGCATCCTGTCGAAGGCGGGCGTGACGGCGGGCAGGCTCAATCAGGTCATCAACGACATCCGCAAGGGCCGCACGGCCGACGGTGCCAATGCCGAAGCCGGCTTCGATGCCTTGAAGAAATATGCGCGTGACCTGACCGCGGATGCCCGCGAAGGCAAGCTCGACCCGGTCATCGGGCGCGACGACGAAATCCGCCGTACCATCCAGGTTCTGTCGCGCCGCACCAAGAACAACCCGGTGCTGATCGGTGAGCCCGGCGTCGGCAAGACGGCGATCGCCGAGGGTCTGGCGTTGCGCATCGTCAATGGCGACGTGCCGGAGAGCCTTAAAGACAAGAAGCTGATGGCGCTCGACATGGGCTCGCTGATCGCGGGTGCAAAGTTCCGCGGCGAATTCGAGGAGCGGCTGAAGGCAATTCTCTCCGAAGTGCAGGCGGAAGCCGGCGAAATCATCCTGTTTATCGACGAAATGCACACGCTGGTCGGCGCCGGTAAGGCGGATGGGGCAATGGATGCCTCCAACCTGCTGAAGCCTGCGCTTGCGCGCGGGGAGCTGCACTGCGTCGGCGCAACCACGCTCGACGAGTACCGCAAGCATGTGGAAAAGGACGCAGCTCTGGCCCGCCGGTTCCAGCCGGTGATGGTCAACGAGCCGACGGTCGAGGACACGATCTCGATCCTGCGGGGCTTGAAGGAAAAATACGAGCAGCACCACAAGGTTCGGATCTCCGATTCGGCGCTGGTGGCGGCGGCGACCTTGTCAAACCGCTACATCACCGACCGGTTCCTGCCGGACAAGGCGATCGACCTGATGGACGAGGCTGCATCGCGGCTGAGGATGCAGGTGGATTCCAAGCCGGAGGAACTCGACGAGCTCGACCGCCGCATCATCCAGCTGAAGATCGAGCGCGAGGCCCTGAAGAAGGAGACCGATCGCGCTTCGAAGGATCGGCTGGAAAAGCTGGAGATCGACCTTACCGGGCTGGAAGAACAGGCCGATGCGCTGACGGCACGCTGGCAGGCGGAAAAGTCGAAGCTCGGCCTCGCGGCCGACCTGAAGAGGCAGCTCGACGAGGCGCGCAACGAATTGGCGATCGCCCAGCGCAAGGGCGAATTCCAGCGGGCAGGGGAGCTTGCCTATGGCGTGATCCCGAAGCTGGAAAAGGAACTGGAAATCTCGGAAAGCCAGGATTCTTCGGCGCTGGACCCGATGGTGCAGGAAGTCGTCACGCCCGACAACATTGCCCATATCGTCTCCCGCTGGACCGGCATCCCGGTTGAAAAGATGCTCGAAGGTCAGCGCGACAAGCTGTTGCGCATGGAAGACGAGCTCTCGCAATGGGTGGTCGGCCAGGGTGATGCGGTACAGGCCGTGTCGCGCGCGGTTCGCCGGTCGCGGGCAGGCCTGCAGGATCCGAACCGTCCAATCGGTTCGTTTATCTTCCTCGGGCCGACCGGCGTCGGCAAGACGGAGCTGACCAAGGCACTCGCCCGCTTCCTGTTCGACGACGATAGCGCCCTCGTGCGCATGGACATGTCGGAATATATGGAGAAACACTCCGTCGCCCGACTGATCGGCGCGCCTCCCGGTTATGTCGGCTACGAGGAAGGCGGTGCGCTGACGGAAGCGGTGCGGCGCAAGCCCTATCAGGTCGTGCTGTTCGACGAGATCGAGAAGGCGCATCCGGATGTGTTCAACGTGCTGTTGCAGGTGCTCGACGACGGCCGCCTGACCGATGGCCAGGGCCGCACCGTCGACTTCCGCAACACGATGATCATCATGACCTCCAACCTCGGGGCAGAATACCTGACCCAGCTTGGCGAGAACGATGACAGCGACATGGTACGCGACCAGGTGATGGACGTGGTTCGCAGCCACTTCCGGCCGGAGTTCCTGAACCGGGTCGACGAGATCATCCTCTTCCATCGCCTGAAGCGCGGGGAAATGGGTGCGATCGTCGATATCCAGTTGTCGCGCCTGCGGCAGTTGCTCGCCGATCGCAAGATCACGCTCGAACTCGACGACGAAGCCCGTGCCTTCCTCGCCGACAAGGGCTACGATCCGGCCTATGGCGCACGCCCCTTGAAGCGCGCCGTGCAGAAATACGTCCAGGACCCGCTCGCCGAGCAGATCCTGCAGGGCAATTTCCCGGATGGGTCGATCATCAAGGCCCTTGCCGGGTCGGACCGGTTGAACTTCAAGCTGAGGGGCAGCGGCGAGAAGGCTGCCGCGTGAGAACATAACATCGCGAAGAGAGCCTCTCCGGACTTTCCGGGGAGGTTCTTTGTGCGTTCGGTGGCCAGAAACACCGATTTGGTTCGACGCTCCAGAATCAATGCAGGTGAGCATGATGACGCCCGAAAACCGCGCACACTTTTCGGCATCATGCTCTACAGCGCCGCGCGTCAAATATGGCGCGTAAAGGACGCTGTAGCACTTTGAAACTGCTGCATAATTCTATCCCTAAACCGATTCCGGTTTAGGGAATTATGCATAGGGCAGCGTTACTGTGCGGCCTGGCAGGCCCTCAGCGCCTTGAAGGCGGCATCGGTTCCAGCCAAACTGACGACAATGGGATTGCCGCCTTGGGGCGTAATCGTCACGGCCTTCTTCTTGGCGAGGTCGTAGATGAACTCGGCGTTGTTGACCCACACGAACGCCCCACGATAGCCGCCGATGACCTGGCCCTTGGCCTCGCCGCTAAATTTCTGGCCATCGACGTCAAACAGGACAGAACGTATCTCGCCTGAAGCGACGCTGGCGTCAGCCTTGGTGTAGAGCGCCATATAGCCGCGCAGACTGCCCGTTGCGTCGATGCCCATCTGAACCTGTGTACCGTCCGCATTTGCTTTGGTGATCAGGCATCCGGGCCCCATGTTATCCTTCACGATAATATCCCAGCCGGCTTCCGAAGCGTATTTGTTCTGGGCCGTTGCGTCAGCCGCAACGACGGTCGAGAAAACCAATGCAATTCCTACTACAAGCTCACTTTTCATAGCAATCTCCTTCCGATTTTCAGGGAAACATCAAGCTAAGCGCGGAGATACCGTCCGGAGCATCATGCCGAAATGTGCGCGCGGTTTTCGGGCGACATCATGCTCACCCTCTTTGCTTCGAGAGCGAATTGAAACTTAGGCCGATCCGACCAAAATCATCCGGCTCTAGAGCAGTGCGTTCGATGTATAAGCCGTCCACGGTTTCGGCACGAATTTGCCGCAAGAGCAAAGTGAGTAACTGCGGCATTAAAGCGAGTAACTGCGGCATTATGGTGGAAGCGATAGTGGAAACGAGCGAAATTCTTTGGAATGCCGGTATAGTTACCGGCGCTGGGCAGGCCAGGAGTGAGGACCGTGTGGCCGCTTTGAGCCACTGCGACCTCGCCGAGTTCCTCGTCGTGAATGCCGCGCCCCCAGCCGAACCCGGCCCTTGACCCAAGCAGGTCACCCGCTTTTTTGCTGGCCTATAACGTAAATAAGCTGAAACTGAACACAAATTGATCTGGGTCAATGTGGCTCAGGGCGATGCGGGTAGCTTGATTGCGACTTAACCGGGAGGCTTTCATGTTCCGCAACATTCTCATACCCACCGATGGCTCACCGCTTGCGACGCTTGCCGTGGAGGCCGGCATCACCTTCGCAAAGGAGGTGGATGCGAAAATCACCGTTTTGACCGTGATGGAACCGTTTCACCTCGTTTCCCTGGATGCGGAGCAAATCAGCAGCACCCGGACGCAATATGAGGCGCTTTCCGAGGTGCATGCCGCCGAGACGCTTGCCGCCGCCCGTACGAGGGCCGAAGCTGCCGGCGTTCCCTGCGTCACCGATCAGCCGCGAGATCATCCGGAAAGCGGATGAGATCGGCGCTGATCTCATCATCATGGCTTCGCACGGCCGCAGCGGTGTCGGCGCCTTGGTCATCGGCAGCGTCGCCAGCAAGGTGCTGACGCATTCGACCATTCCCGTGCTCATATACAGGAGATAGCACGAGCGCGCGCCACTTTTCGCCGGCGGGTGGCCGGACGAAGGGGGAACAGAAGAAAACGCCCTACTGCGACGCAGCCACTTCCGCGCTGCCGTTGTCCTTCGCCAGCAGTTCGTCGATGCGGCTGCGTTCCTTTTCGAACTGCGCCAGGGCCTCGCCCTCGAGCGACTTGCCGCCGGGCAGGCGGATGCGCAAGGGATCGACGCGGTTGCCGTTGACGATCAGCTCGTAATGCAGGTGCGGTCCGGTCGAAAGGCCGGTGGTGCCGACCCAGCCGATCACCTGGCCCTGAACCACCTTGGCGCCCGGGATGACGCTCTTGGCGATGGCGCTCTGGTGGTTATAGGACGAGACATAGCCGTTGGCATGGCGGACCAGCGTCTGGTTGCCGTAGCCGCCCGAATCCCAACCGGCCTTTTCGACGGTTCCGTTGCCGGCCGCGATGATCGGCGTGCCGCGCGGCGCCGACCAGTCGACGCCGGTGTGCATGCGCGAGTAGCCGAGGATCGGATGGCGGCGCATGCCGAAGCCGGAGCGAAAGGTGCCGTTCGGCACGGGATTGCGCAGCAGGAACTGGCGGATGCTCTTTCCCTGCTCGTTGTAATAGTCGATCGTATTGTCGTCGGGATCCTGGAACCGGTAGAAGCGTGTCTCGGCATCGCCGAACTTGGCGTTGACATAAAGCAGCTCGCTGTCGTCGGTTGCCTTGCCGCTTTCGTCGGTGACCGAGAAGAAAGCCTCCAGCTTGTCCGTCGGCTTCAGTTGCGCCTGGAAATCGACATTGCTCGCCAGCAGCTTGATGATCTGGGCAATCATCGTTGAATTCATGCCGTAGGAGAGGGCGGCACGGTAGACGCCATCATAGACGCGCGGCAGGTCGCGGCCAGCGGCGATCGCCGGCGTGCCATTGTCGTCGAAGGCAGTGGCGACGGCTTCCAGTTGCGGCGGCTCAAAGCCCTTCACGAAATGACCGGTGTCGTCCAGCGCCATGGTGAAGACATGGCTGCCGCGCGAATAGACGCTGGCGCGGACGATCTTTGCCTCGCCGTTCTCGCCATTCTGGATGATGCCGATGCGCAGGACATCGCCCTCCTGCAGTTCCTTCGCATCGAGTGCGGGCCGCAGATAACCGGCAATATCTTCAGCCTGCACCTTGGCATAGCCGGCGTTGAGCAGAACGGTGGCGATCGGTGTCGCGCGGCGGACCGGAATGACGTCATCGGCATATTCGGTGCTTTGGTCGGTGATGTTTTCGAAGGCCGAAACCGTCATGTTCTCCTCGACGATCCGGGCGGACAGGCCCTGCAACAGGTCGAGATCGGATGCGTCGGAGGCAAAGCGCCGGGGATCGACATAAAACAGCGAGGCAATCTGGGTGTTGCCGTCCGTCAGCACCGAACCGTTGGTGCGGACATTCTCCTCGACCTCGTCCATCGACATCGAGGGCGCGAATTTCAGCGTTGAACCCTTGAGCGGGAAATCGACCGTTTTCAGCGCCACTTCGGACTCGACGTCCGAGCCGTAAAGCGTTCCGGTACGGCTGACCGGCGGGGCGGTGTCCGTCTCCTCGTTGGAGAAAATGGCCAGCGGGTCGAAGGAGGGATATCTTTCGGCCGGCTGGTGGTTGGCGGCAAGCGTCATCTTCACATGCGCGAACGGCTGGCGCCGCACGACCTCCTTCTCGCCGTCATGGGTCATGGTCGAGACTTCCATGATGGTACGGTCGGAGGGCTTGGCAACGATGCTCGGCGTCAGGATGCGGCTGCCGCGTTTGGCGGCGGCCGTCGGCTGGGAGCCGCCGGCCGAAGGATCGAGGGCGCCATAGGCTTCGGCCGGAATGGCAAGCTGCTGGCGGCCATCCAGTGCTGCAAACAGTGCGACGCCCATCAGGAGACTGGAGGTGATGCCGGTGAGGAACGTACCCGAAAGCCAGCGCAGAGAAATCTCGCGCCGGTCGGGTGCCTTGCGTCCATCCGCAAGGATCGGAGGCTCGTTGCCAAGCGACCGTGTCATGGTCTTGTCCGTGATCATGCCAATTCGAGCGGAGTCCCTGATTACGCGCCGTTTCTTATTATGGTCTTCGTATATTGTGCGAAGGTGTGCATCTTTCATGCTCTTGAGTCAAACAGAACAGCCCCTAGATATATAGGGAGAAGGGAAGGGCCGGCGAAGCAGCTTGCAACGCATGTCCGAACCTCGGTTAGAGGCGGCGATTGTGAAGAAGTAAGGGCAGAATTGTGAATTCGGCACGCTCGCCGAGGCGTATAAAGGTGCGGCACTGCAGCAAACCCCTGCCGCACAAGGTTTTGTCAAAAAACTGTCATTTTTTTCAAAAAGCCTGTTGACTATGAACGAGGCCTGGGACTATAAACCGCTCACCA
>UCOA01000026.1 GCA_900474095.1 Hyphomicrobiales bacterium
GGGCTCATTCCGCACAAGCCGCTGAACCAGATGGTCGACCGGCGCGATCATACGTGGTGGCGCAAGGCGACGCGGGGCCCTTCCACCCTCCTCGTCATCGAGGTGGCCGGCGTGGTTGCCGGTTATGCGACGCTCGGTCTCAATCGTGCCCGCGCACTGCCGCAGGAAGGCGAGGTCTACGAGATCTACCTGCGTCCCGAGTATCAGGGCATCGGACTTGGCCGGATCCTGTTCGGCGAGGCGAAAAACCTCCTGAGGTCCCTCGGTTGCAAGGGTCTCGTCGTCTGGTGCCTCGAGGACAGCCACCTCGCCGACCGATTCTTCCGCACGGCCGGCGGCAGTGACATCTGCGAAGGCATGGAAGATTTCGGCGGCAAGAGCCTCAGGAAGATCGGCTATATCTGGGACTGAGACGCCAACGCTCGTCGAATTGCCCCTCGTCCGCCCTGTCAAGCGACATGCTCAGTCCGGAAAAACGCGTGTCGGTTCCGCCGCGGTGGGGCCGCGTTTGCCGTGGAACGCTGCGGTGTCCCGCCCGCAGGCGAAGGTTTCCGCCTCGGTATCGGCGACCTGCCGGGCAAGGCTGTTGGGTTCGGGGTTGGCCAGCGCATCGACATAGCCGACCACGCAGCCCTGTCCGTCACCGCCCGCCACTTTCGAGACGACGAGAACCTGGCCCCTGACTTTCGGTGACGGTTCGCCGGTGGCCGGATCGATGTTTTCGATGAACCACCTTAAAATGGTCGCGACCGGCTTGCCGTCTGCTCCGAGCCGCCATTCGATCTTTCTCCCGGCATTGTTGAACGGCCCGAAGCTTTCGAAGACGCCGTCGATATAGGCTTCGCTGACGGGACCGTAGAGGATGCTCTGGCGCAGATCGCCTTCCTTGAAATAGACCGCGTAGTCTGGCAGCCCCTTGCATTGAAGCGAAATGCCGCCGCCTTCGGAGTCTTCCGGCGACAGCGTCTTGCAATGATCGGTGTCGAGATCGGTGTAGGTGCTGTCATTGGCCGAGGCGGCAACAGGTGTCATCGCCAGCAGAAGGATCAGCGGAATTGTACCTGTGTGCGATGTCATGAGCGCTCCTCATACCCGGAACGGTCCGGCAGCCGCGATTATTCGCCTAAAGGTCGCATTTTTCCGCGCATGACGAAAGTAATGTTGCGCCGCGGCATGTTTACCGTTATCGGACTCGCCAGCCAAACTCAGACCCCTGGGAGAAAACATGCGTATTGATGCAATTTCCATCGGCAAGAATCCGCCTGAAGATATTAACGTGATCGTCGAGGTTCCGGTTGGCGGCCATCCCATCAAGTATGAGATGGACAAGGAAGCCGGCACGCTGGTGGTCGACCGTTTCCTCTATACGCCGATGACCTATCCGGGCAATTACGGCTTCGTTCCGCATACGCTTTCCGACGACGGCGACCCGATCGACGTCCTGATCGCCTCGACCCGTCCGCTGGTTCCGGGCTGCGTCATCAATGTCCGCCCGATCGGGGTGATGATGATGGAAGACAATTCCGGCAAGGACGAAAAGGTCATTGCCGTGCCGAACTATCACCTCACCAAGCGCTACGACAAGGTGAAGGACTATACCGACCTGCCGGAAATCACCCTGCAGCAGATCGAGCACTTCTTCGAGCATTACAAGGATCTGGAACCCGGCAAGTGGGTGAAGATCTTCGGCTGGAAGGATGCGACGGTGGCCAAGCAGTTGATCGTCGAAGCCATCGAGCGTGCCAAGACTGCGAAGTAACGCCGGGCCAAGCAAGCTCACGTAACGATATAAAAACCTCCGGATGGCGTCGATCCGGAGGTTTTTTATTGCCGCGAGAAGGCCGGTTCAGCTGAGCAGGGCGGTGGCCACGGTGGTGTTCAGGAAATACCAGACGAAATAGAGGATGACCAAGACCACCAGCGGCGACAGATCGACGCCGCCCATGTCCGGCAGGACGCGGCGAATCGGGCGATAGAGCGGTTCGGTCAGCTGGTAGAGCGAGCGGCCGATCATGTTGATGGCGTTGTTGTTCACATTGATCACGTTGAACGCGTAGAGCCAGGAAAAGATGGCCGAGGCGATAACCAGGAACCACGCAATATTGATAATGAAATTCAGGGTCGCAATGACAGCAAGCATGCCGGTCTCCAATTCGTTGTTGACAGACATGTAGACATTGACGACTAAACCGGCAAGTCCGCGCTTTGTGTGGGGCTAAACATGTTTAATACGGCAGGGGCTATTCATCCGGCCGTCATCGGAAAGATCACCGCATGTCCGCCATAGACGGTGCAGACCGGTTCGCCGCGTTCCGGCATGTCTCCTACGCCCGCTTCTTCTTCGCCCGCTTCCTTGCATCCTTCGCCATCCAGATCGTCAGTGTCTCGGTCGGCTGGCAGATGTACGAGCAGACGCAGAACACGCTCTATCTCGGCCTGATCGGCCTCTTCCAGTTCCTGCCGTCGCTGCTGCTCATCCTGGTGACCGGATCGGTGGCGGATCGCCACAGCCGGCGGGCGATCGTCTCGATCTGCATGATTATCAGCGCGCTTTGCGCGGCAGCACTGCTGGGACTGACGATCGCCGACGCGTTCTCGCCCTGGCCAGTCTTCGCCATCCTGGTCGTCTTCGGCATCGAGCGGGCCTTCATGGCGCCGGCGGTGCAATCGCTTGCGCCGAACCTCGTGCCGGCTGAAGACCTGTCGAACGCGATTGCCTGGAACTCGTCCTCCTGGCAGACCGCTGCCATCCTCGGCCCGGTCGCCGGCGGCCTGCTCTACGGCGTCAGCGCCATCGTTGCCTATTCCGTCGCGCTCGCCTTCCTCGTTCTGGCGGGGATCCTCGTCTTCATGATCGAAAAACCGGCGCAGCACAGTCTCAGCGAGCCGCGCGACTGGACGTCCGTTCTTGCCGGATTCAAATTCATCCGCACCGAAAAGGTCGTGCTGGGTGCGATTTCGCTCGATCTCTTCGCCGTACTTCTGGGCGGCGCCGTCGCGCTGATGCCGGTCTTTGCCAGCGAAATCCTGGTGCTCGGTCCGCTCGGGCTCGGGCTGCTGAGGGCAGCGCCCGGGATCGGCGCAATCCTTGTCGCCATCACGCTTGCGGCCTATCCGATCCGCCACAATGCCGGTGTGCTGATGTTTGCCGGCGTCGCACTGTTCGGCATCGGCACGGTGATCTTCGGCCTGTCCGAAGTCGCCTGGCTGTCAATCGCTTCGCTGATGCTGATGGGCGGGGCCGACATGATCTCGGTCTACGTTCGCGAGACGCTGATTGCGTTGTGGACCCCGGATGCCGTGCGTGGCCGCGTGAACGCCGTCAACATGGTGTTCGTCGGCGCCTCCAACGAGCTTGGCGAGTTCCGGGCCGGGACCATGGCGCACATCATCGGCGCCGTTCCGGCCGTGTTGGTCGGCGGTATCGGTACGCTTGCTGTCGCCATTGTCTGGGCATTCGCCTTCCCGCAATTGCGCAAGATCGATTCGCTCGAAGCGCCCAAGCAAAAAGTCTGAGTAATCAGGCCACCATCTGTTCGTCCTGGCGCTGGAAGATGTGGGTGAGGAACCTGTCCATCCAATCGCGCAGCGGCGCATCATAGTCCATCCGGCCTTCCAGATGTGCCCTGCCAATTTGCGCGCCGGGCAGTTCGAACCGGTGCGCGCCGTGCACCACCCAGCGGTGCATCATCACCCGCGTCAGTTCGCCATGGAACTGGATGCCCCAGGCGTTCTCGCCATAACGGAAGGCCTGGTTGGGATAGGTGCTGCCCGAAGCGAGCAGTTCGGCCCCGGCCGGCAGGTCGAACCCTTCCCGGTGGAACTGGTAGACCATGGATGGCCATTCCATCAGCGCGCGGCCCTTTTCGGTCGTCTGGAGCGGATACCAGCCGATTTCCGTCATGCCGTCGTGGTGGGGACCAACCGCGCCGCCGAGATGGCGGACCAGCATCTGGGCACCGAGACAGATGCCGAGGAACGGCTTGTTCTCCGATAGGGGCACGGAGAGCCAGTCGATCTCGCGACGGATGAAATCCTCGTCGCCATTGGCGCTCATCGGGCCACCGAAGACGACGGCGCCGGCATGATCTTCGAGTGTTGCGGGGAGCGGGTCATCGAACGCCGGGCGCCGGATGTCGAGGCTAAAGCCTTTTTCCAACAGCAAATGCCCGACCCGTCCGGGGCTGGAGCGTTCCTGATGCAGGATGATCAGGACCGGTTTTCCGGTGGTGCGCGTGTAGAACGTGCGGTCGTCGAAAAGCATCTCACTTTTCCTGTTGCGCGGTTACCTCCTCCGCGACGTCGAATTTGGCGGCCGCCTCCTGCCGCTTGATAATCCTGTCCCTGCCCGAAACGCCGAGAAGATCGGCGATGCGCCAGATGACATGGTCCTCCATTTCGCTGCGTTTGCCATCGGCATAGACAATCTCCCACAACATACCGATCAGGTCGATCCGCTGTTCTTCGGAAAAATGCCGTTTGATCTCCGATGTGAAGCGGAAATAGTCGATGGCCTCGCTTTCGGCGGTCTGGCCAGCGGCGATCAGGGCGTCGAGCGCCTGATCGTCCAGCTTGTAATGATCCTTGATCATGGAGCGCACTTTCCGGCGCTCCCTCTCATGGATCTCGCCATCTGCCTCCATCACCTGGATGCAGAGCGCCATGATGGCGATGCGCGGGTCGCCGGGAGCGATCGCGGCGGCATGCCCGTGCGTCAGGCTGTCGAGGAAAGTTCGAAATCGGTCAAACATGTTTTTCCGTCAAAGGTCGGGTTTCTTCTCAAAACAGGCGGAAGCTCGCCTTTGCCAGCGGCTTGTCGCTGTCGTCGCGCACGCCGGGATCATCCGGCGGGCGGCCGAAGAACGGCTCCACGACAGCCTCTTCCGTCTTTTCTGGCGCCGGTTTCTTTTCGACTTTCACCGTTTGCGGCACGATCACCGATTCGGTGGGTGCCGGCACGGCGATGGTCTTGACCTCCTCGGTTTTCTCCGGGGTTTCGGCGACAGGGTGGGGCTTGCCCGGTGTCTCGGCCCGCTCGGGCTGCGGCTCCGGTTCAGGGCGTTGGTGGAAAATGGCGACCGGCGGCAGGCTGCGGATCGCCGCATCGGCCGCGTCCAGCGTGCCCTCTTCGACTGGTCCGGCGATCTGTCCGACCGGCTGCTTCCATTCGAAGGCGTCGAGACGGCCGCTGACGGGCGAGACCGGCAGCCATTCCGGCGAGGTGACGCCGTCGGCGGTCCAGGCGGGATCGCGCGGGCTTTTCAACGCCTGGTTCATCCAATGGCGGATGCGGCCGTCGTCGCCCGTATCGGCCTCCTCGATATCGGCAAGCAGCAGGAAGATGCCCTCGTTCGGCTGGATGCGAGCTGCGGTTTCCGCCTTCGACCGCGCAAGGGACAGTTCGCGGGCTTCCAGCGCGCTTTCGGCAACGGTGGCGAGAGCAACGGAGTTGTTCGGCCTGAGCGCCTCGAGCTTGCTCGCTCGTTTCAGCCGGTCGAGCGCCGAATCACCACTGCGGGCGCGGACATAGAGCCTGGCGACCTCCGGGTGTGGCTCCTGTTTCCAGAGCTTTTCGAGGATGGAGGCTGCCTTGCGCAGGTTGTCCTCGCGAAACAGCGCCTTGGCGGCGATGAGGCCGGCGGGCACCAGATCGTCGGCGAGCTTCAGCGCGGCCAACGCATCGTCGCGGGCGCCTTTCGGATCGGCTTCGAGCTTCTCCATGGCGCGGGCGGTCAGAAGCACGGCCTTCTTGCGGTCGGCTTGCGTGCGGTCGATAACGTGGCTGGCGCGGCTCTGGTCGAGAAGCCGGATGGCTTCGTCCCACTGGCCGGTCTGGCTGCGATAGTCGAGCGCTGCCAGGGTTGCCCATGGAAGATGCGGCGCCTTATCGGCGGCCCGCTCGGCAAATTGTCGCGCCGCCTCGTTTGCGCCCAGCCGCTTGGCTTCGAGGTAGAGGCCGCGCAGGCCGAGTTCGCGCGTCTCCGGATCGTCGGCCATCAGTTCGAATTTCTTGCGGGCGTCGTCGTATTTGCCTTCGATCAGCGCCGTTTGCGCTTCCAGGAGGTGGATCAGCGGCTCCTGGTCGGAGCTCAAGAGGCCGCGCGTGCGCGCCGTCATCTTGCGGGCAAGGGCGGAATCACCGGCGCCGGCGGCGATCAGGCCGGTGGACAGTGCCTGATAGCCGCGATCGCGCTTGCGAGCGCGGAAATAGCGGGAAATCGAGTGCGGCGACAGCCAGACGACGCGGACGAGCCAGATGACGATCAGTATGGCCGCGATCAGCGAGGCGAGCAGCGTTGCCGCCACCATCAGGCTCATTTCGACGCGGCTCCCCTGCCAGATCAGCGACAATTCGCCGGGGCGGTCGGCCAGCCAGGCAAAGCCGGCGCCGAGAGCAAGAACGATGAGAACGTAGAACAGGATACGGATCATGAACTCTTCCTTAGCCCTGGTTGGCCGTCATGGCGCCTGCAACCGCCGCGTCGATCAGCCCTTCGACGCGGATGCGCTGGTCGAGCTTGGTCTTGAACGCGGCACCTGCGGTTTTCGCGGGGTCGGGCAGGGCTTGCCATTCGAGGCTCGCGCCCTTGAGGTCGCCATTGGTCAGCTTGTCCTCGATACGGGCGATGATCGCCTCAGGGCTGTCTCCCTCGACGCTGCCGACGGGGCGAATGCGGATGGCCGAGGAGGCGCTGTCCATCAGTCGTGCGAAAATGCCCTGGTTCGGGCTGTGCTGGGTGGCTTCCAGCATGGCATCGGCCACGCTTGGAAAGTCGCGCACGAGATCGGCGCGCGGCGAAACGCCGAGGGCCGCGTCACCGGCAAGGCCAGAGACGGCCGGGTCGTCGGCGGCGATGCTCTTCAGGGCGTCGAGTTCGGCAAGGAACGGCCCGCCGCGATCGATCGCCGTCTTCAAGGCCGTGACGGCAACGGCGCGTGCCAACTGAACGTCGCTTGCCGGTTCGTCGATCTTGTTCTCGGCCGCCTCGATGCGGGTCGAAAGCTCGGATTTCGCCGCTTCCGTCGATTGTTGGGCATCCGCAAGGGCCGATTTCAGCGTTGCGATCTCGCCGGCCAGGCTGGTAAGTTGGGCGTTGAGGCCGGAAACATCGACGGTCGAGCCGTTTCCGGTTGCGGCCGTTTTCTTTTCCAGCTCGGCGATGCGAGCCTCAAGCGGGCCGAGATCGACCGCTTTCGAGGGGGAAGGTCCTGCGGCAAGCTGTGCCTTGATGGCTTCGACATCGCTGGCAAGGCCCTGTTCGACGGCTGTCTCGCCCCCGCCCGGGCCGAGTGACGGCATGATGCCGGCATATTGCAGGCCGCCGGCGCCCAGAAGCGTGATCAGGCCGCCGAGAATGCCGGCCGCAAGGGCGCCAGAATTCGAGGTGCGGCGCGGTTCGGCATGGATTGGCCGGGCTGGCTGTTCTGCCGCGGCGGCGGCCGAGGTCGGTTCCTCTGCGAAGACGGCTGCAGCCGCTTCCGCGCGCGCATCATCTTCATCCGACGCGGAACTGCCGGTATCGTCGGAAATGCGGGTGTCTGATTCCGGAATGTCCGTCGGCTCGGGAATGTCGGCGCGCGCGGTGTCGTCAGGTTCGCCCGCCCGGATGTCCGCCACCTCGTCGACGACCACTTCGCGTTCAGCCGCCGCCTCGGCGGTTCCTGCGTCGTCCCCTGGCGCCGCATTGGCTTCCAGGTCGATCGTCACCGGCTCCTGATCGGACTTCGAGCGGCGCGGAGGATTTTCCGGTCCCATGATGATCTCTTCCCGTTATCGCATGAACTTAAGGCATTGGGGTAAACGTAGACATGGAGCACGGATAGGGAAAGCCCCTATGCGACAATTCCTTGACCGGGTGCTGATGACGGGCACGCGGGGCGCAAGCGAATCGGCCGGTCAGAGCAACGCGAAAAGACTTTTTTCGTTAGGCTGGGCTGCGATGACGATCTGCCCGATGCCTGGCGGTATGGCGTCGGCGACATGCTCGCTCAGGCAGATGAGGCGCATGCCTGGGAATGCAGTTCTTGCCGCATTCAGAGCGAAGAAGTGCCGGGCAGTTTCGCGGGAGTAAAAGAGGGCAGCCTCCGGTTTGCGCGACAAAAGCAGGCTTTCGATGGTTTCCGGCGCGTGAGCAATCGGAGACATCCGATAGACGTCCGCGCTGCGGCAACCGATTCCCGCCTCCAGCAGGGCCGTTTCGAAGCCGGGCGATCGCGGAAGGCCCGCCAGATAGACGAGGCCGCCTGCGAGGTTTCCCGACGTGCTCGCGATGAACTGAGCGAGTCCGGCCCCTGTGCCGGGGCCGACCATAGCCGATTGGAATCCCAACTGCCGTGCCGCGTCCGCCGTCGCTGCTCCAACGCAGAAAACCGGCGCTTGCAGATACGGAGCCAGTCGATCGCGGATGGCAGACAAAGCACGCAACGCCTCCGCGCTTGTCACGGCAATGGCGCTGTGGGGAAAGGCCAGGGCATCCAGTGCCGCCTGCGGCAGATGGACGGATTCCATCATCGGCAAAACGATTGCTTCATGGCCTATTGCTTCCAGCCTTGCCGCCGTTGCCGTCGCTGAGGGTTGCGGCCGGGTGACAAGGACGCGCATGGTTCAGGTCCAGCTCGAAAAGAAGTCCGGTCCGGCCTCGAGGCGGATATCCTCGCCGGCCCTGGCGCCCAATTGCTCGGCGTCGGCGGCCTTGCCTTCGGTCGTTACCCGGAAATGCTGGCTGCCGTCCGGCGTCAGGACCATGCCGGAGAAGCGGATCGTTTCGCCGTCCGATACGGCATAGCCGGCGATCGGTGTGCGGCAGGAGCCGTCGAGCGTCGAGAGGAATGCCCGTTCGCAGGTGACCGCCTGATGTGTCCTGACGTCGTTGATCGCGTCGAGAAGGCCGTTGACACGGTCGTCACCAATGCGGCTTTCGATGCAGATCGCGCCTTGCGCGGGTGCCGGAGGGAAGATTTCGGTATCGAGGATCTCCGTCGGCACGTCTTCCTTGCCGAGGCGCTTGAGGCCGGCGAAGGCGAGCAGCGTCGCATCGACCTGGCCTTCTGCCAGCTTCCGCAAACGGGTATCGACGAGGCCGCGATAGGTGATGACATTGATATCCGGCCGCAGCCGCTTGATCAGCGCCTGTCGCCGGAGCGACGAGGAGCCGATGGTCGCCCCCTCAGGCAGGTCCATGAGTTTCGCGGCGGTGCGCCCGATGAAGGCGTCGCGGGCGTCCTCGCGCGGCAGGTAGGCGGACAGGAACAAGCCGTCCGGCAGCTTCGTCGGCATGTCCTTGGAGGAGTGCACGGCGAAATCGAGGCCGCCGGAGAGAAGCATGTCCTCCAGCTCCTGGGTGAAGAGCCCCTTGCCGCCGATCGCTGCAAGAGAGCGGTCGGTGATGCGGTCGCCCATGGTCGACAGCACGACGACTTCGAACATCTCGGCCGGCAGGCCATGCGCTGATATCAGGCGGTCCCGCGTTTCGTGGGCCTGAGCGAGCGCCAAGGGACTGCCCCGCGTGCCGATCCGGAAAGGTTTTGTTTGCATCGACTGCGATCCGTTGTTACCGGAGTTCCGTGTATCCGCCTTTCCCTGCGACCGCAATATTCGAGTAAAGTAGCCCCATGTCCTCGCCTCTGCGCATCCTCGGTATCGAAACAAGCTGCGATGAGACCGCGGCTTCCGTGGTGCTGCGCGATGAGAGCGGCCGTGGCGAGATTCTCGGCGATGTGGTTCTGAGCCAATTGGAAGAACACAGCGTCTATGGCGGCGTCGTGCCGGAAATCGCGGCGCGCGCTCATGTCGAGGCGCTGGATACGCTGGTCGAGGAGGCGCTGCTGCGTGCCGGCGTGACGCTTTCCGATATCGACGCGATCGCCGCCACCAGCGGACCGGGCCTGATCGGCGGCCTTCTCGTCGGCCTGATGACCGGCAAGGCGATCGCGCGGGCATCCGGCAAACCCCTCTACGCGGTCAATCACCTCGAGGGTCATGCCTTGACGGCGCGCCTGACGGACCGGCTGTCCTTCCCCTATCTGATGCTGCTGGTTTCCGGCGGCCACACCCAACTCATTCTGGTGAAGGACGTCGGGGTTTACGAGCGCTGGGGCACGACGATCGATGACGCGCTTGGCGAAGCCTTCGACAAGACGGCGAAGCTGCTCGGGCTTCCCTATCCCGGCGGGCCGGCGGTCGAACATGCGGCAAAAAGCGGCAACCCGGATCGCTTCTCCTTCCCGCGCCCACTGGTCGGCGAGGCGCGTCTCGATTTCTCCTTCTCGGGCCTGAAGACGGCTGTGCGCCAGGCGGCGCAGTCGATCGAGCCGGTGACCGAGCAGGATATCGCCGATATCTGCGCTTCCTTCCAGAAGGCGATTTCACGCACGCTCAAGGATCGCATCGGCAGGGGGTTGACGCGGTTCAAGGCCGAGTTTGCCGCGACCGTCGACAATCCGGCACTGGTCGTGGCCGGCGGTGTCGCTGCCAACCAGTCGCTGCGGGCGACATTGCAGGAACTGTGCGACAAGAGCGGCTTCCGCTTTGTCGCGCCGCCGCTGCAGCTGTGCACCGACAACGCCGCAATGATCGCCTGGGCTGGTGCCGAGCGGATGGCCGCGGGGTTGCCAGCCGACGCGCTCGATGTTTCGCCGCGCTCGCGCTGGCCGCTTGATGCCGACGCGAAAACCCTGATCGGTTTCGGCAAACGGGGAGCGAAGGCATAATGACTGAGGCCGCTTTACAGATGGATCGCATCGTTGTTGTCGGTTCAGGCGCTTTCGGCACCGCGCTCGCCGCCGTTGCTGCAGCATCGGGCAAGGCGCCGGTGACGCTGCTTACCCGCCGCGAAAGCATCGTCGAGGATTTCAGGGAAACCGGCCGCAACGATTCCGCATTGCCGGGTATCGACCTGCCGGAAGCATTGACCGTTTCCGACGATCCGACGGTGCTGGAAGGCGCCAGCATCGTGCTCTTTGCCATGCCGTCGCAGGCACAGCGCGAGGCGGCCCGTTCGCTGCACGGGTTCATTGACAAGGGCGCGGATGTCGTCATCTGCGCCAAGGGCATGGAGCGTTCCAGCGGCCGCTTGCTGACGGATATCGTCGAGGAAGAGCTGCATCTGCAAAATGTCGCGGTGCTCTCGGGGCCTGGCTTCGCCGCCGACATCGCCAAGGGCCTGCCGACGGCGATGGTGATTGCGGCGGGCAGCCTCGAACGGGCGGCCTCCCTGGCCGAGGCGCTGTCGGGTGCAACGTTCCGCCTCTATCCCTCCGCGGACCGGATAGGCGTGCAGCTTGGCGGCGCCTTGAAGAACGTGCTGGCGATCGCCTGCGGCATCGTCGAAGGTGCTGGGCTCGGCGATTCGGCGCGCGCGGCGCTGATTTCCCGCGGCCTCGCGGAGATGTCGCGCTTCGTGGCGGCGCGCGGCGGCGAAGCCGATACGGTGCGTGGGCTCTCGGGCCTCGGCGACCTCGTGCTGACGGCGACCAGCCACCAATCCCGCAATCTTCGCTACGGCATTGCGCTCGGCGCGAGCGGCAGCGCCAGGGGGCAGACGCAGACGGCAGAGCTTGTGGAGGGCGCGTTTGCGGCCTCCGTCGCGGCCGATGTCGCCCGGCAGCTGGGTGTCGATATGCCGCTCACCGACGCTGTCGCTGCCATCATCGACGGAAAGACGGATGTGGAGACGGCGCTGGAAGGGCTGATGTCTCGCCCGATCACGCCGGAATAGTCAATCCCAGAATAATCACCAGGACAGTCAATCAAGGAGACCATCATGCTGTTTGCCGTTTTGTGCACGGACAAGCCGAACGCCCTGCAAGTGCGGATGGACACGCGTCCGGAACACATCGTCTTTCTCGACGATCTCAATGCCAAGGGCGGGCTCGCCTTCGCCGGGCCGTTCCTCGATGAGGCCGGCAAGCCGAATGGCAGCCTGGTCGTCATCAACGCGGAGACCATCGAGGACGCGCGCACGATCGCCGCTGCCGACCCCTATGCCAAGGCTGGCCTGTTCGCCCAAGTCGACATCAAGCCCTGGAACTGGGTCTTCAACAAGCCGGAGGCTTGAGCGTGGGATACTGGCTTTACAAGTCCGAGCCGTTCAAATGGTCCTGGCAGATGCAGAAGGATGCAGGCGAGAAGGGTACCGAATGGACGGGTGTGCGCAACTATCTGGCACGCAACAACATGCGGGCCATGCAGATCGGCGACAAGGGCTTCTTCTACCATTCGAACGAAGGCCTTGAGATCGTCGGGATTACCGAGGTGTGTGCGCTGTCGCACCCGGATTCGACCGCCGAGGGCGATGCCCGCTGGGACTGCGTGGATATCCGCGCCGTCTGCGACCTGCCGGTGCCGGTCTCGTTGAAGGACATCAAGGCCAATCCGAAATTCGAGAAGATGGCGCTGGTTACCTCGATGCGGCTTTCCGTCCAGCCGGTCACCGAGGAGGAATATCTCGAGATCTGCCGCCTTGGTGGGCTGGACAACCCGCCGCGCTGATTTGTGTCTGTGGTTGATGGATCGCCTGCTCCTCGGTGATGCCCCTCACCCTAACCCTCTCCCCGCAAGCGGGGAGAGGGAGCTGCCCCGAGATTGGCGCCTGTCCCTTCTCCCGTTGTGAGGGGAGAAGGCGCCCGAAGGGCGGATGAGGGGACTTTATGCCGTGGGCCAATCAATCGGAAGCATTCCAGCCGTGAAAACCGATCCCGAAACCTTCATTCGTGCCAATACCGGCATCATGGCGCCGCCGCATGTGCCCGAGATCCGGCTCTATCTGGCTAGCGAAGCGCATGATCTCTGGCTGAGGACGGAGGCGGAGCTGGAGGAGATCGGCTTGCCGCCGCCGTTCTGGGCTTTTGCCTGGGCAGGCGGGCAGGGGCTGGCGCGGTATATTCTTGATCATCCGCCGCTGGTCGAAGGCAAGCAGGTGATCGATTTCGCTTCCGGGTCCGGACTCGTGGCGATCGCGGCGATAAAAGCGGGCGCGACGTCGGTTCTGGCGGTCGATATCGATCCCTGGGCGCAAACCGCCATTCGGCTGAATGCCGCGCTGAACGGCGTCGCGGTGTCCTTCGCCTCATCCGATATCATCGGCAACGAGCGCAGTGCCGACGTCTATTTTGCCGGCGATGTCTTCTACGACAAGGCCTTTGCCGATCGACTGGTCCCATGGTTCACCGCGCTTGCGGAAAGGGGGGCCGCCGTGCTGGTCGGCGATCCCGGTCGCGCCTATTGCCCGCGCGACCGAATGCAGATGCTTTCAACCTATCAGGTGCCGGTGACCCGCGCCCTGGAGGACAGCGAGGTCAAGAAGACCACAGTCTGGCGTTTTCCTGCATAATTCCCTCAATTGGAATCGATTCAAGGAAAAAATGGCTGCAGTTTCAAGGTGCTGGAGCGCCCTTGGCGCGTCATTTTTGACGCGGCGCCGTAGCGGTCCGGACATCAGCGGCGGATGACGCAGACGCCGGCCTCCCAGGAGCAGGCCCGGCCGGCAGTCGATGGGGTCACGCGGATGATCTTGGCGCGGGGCGCGCTATAATCGCTGTCGGCGGCGCCGCTGTAATAGCCATAGCCGCCGCGTTCGGAGTAGAAATACGTGCCGTTGCCCGGATCGCTCCAGGCCGACAGGCCGCCGAAATAGGTGCCGCCAAGGGTCTCTGAGGGAAAATCATCGCCGCCATAAGCCGATGCCCAATAGTTCCGATCAGGCCCACGGGATTCGCGCACGACGTTCCGCTGGCTGGGGCGGCGATACGATCCGTATCGGCGCTCGAAATAGCGGCGTTCGGCGTTGATGCCTGAAAGGCGCACATTACGATTGCGGCGATGAAGGAGGCGACTATCGACATTGACGCCGGACAGCACTTCCCGGTCGCGGCGTTCGTGATGATGACGGCGCATGAAATGCCGCTCGCCATCGGAACGGTCACGCGCTTCGGCGAAATCGGCAAAGGAAAGAATCAGGGCGAAGACGGCGACCAAGACTTTCGTCGCATTCGATAGGGTGATTGGACGCATTTCGAGGAGCCCTCCGCGCAGGCTTAACAAATCCTTAACGGGCAATGTGCGGCAGTTGACGGCAAAAGTCACGGAATGCGTTGAATTTTCGCGGTCTATCGTTAACGCCGGCGCTCTTTCGATTCGGCCGCTGCGCCTCCTTTTCGTCTAATCGATTAAAATGATTTTGCAGTGCAAACACACTTGTCGTTAATCAATATGGTGATTAAACGTCGGCTGACTGAATTGTGCACAATCATGTGCAATACCGGATAGATATAGTCCAGTTTTTGGGCATCCCTTTCCGGTTCTTCCGTGGGGTTCCGATGACGAATGTCACCAAAAGCCGGCCGCTTTCGCCGCACTTGCAAATCTACAAATTCGTTCCGACCATGGCGATGTCCATAATCCACCGCATCACGGGGGCCGCGCTTTATGTCGGCACCGTGCTGGTTGCAGCCTGGCTGGTGGCTGCAGCTTCCGGTCCTGATTATTTCAGCTGGGTCAACTGGTTCTTCGGCTCGATCCTCGGGCAGCTCATATTGGTCGGCTATACCTGGGCACTCATTCATCATCTGCTCGGTGGTCTGAGGCACATTCTCTGGGATGTCGGGCTCGGATACGAGAAGCATTTCGCCAACAGGCTGGCGATTGCCAATCTGGTCGCCTCCGTTGTTGTGACGCTGCTCATCTGGGCCGCCGTCCTGCTTTTTGTTTAAGGATATTGCGATGGATATGCGCACGCCTCTTGGCAAGGTTCGCGGGCTCGGCTCCGCCAGATCCGGAACGGAGCATTTCTGGCGCGTCCGCACGACCGCCCTCGCGCTGGTGCCGCTGCTTCTCTTCTACGTGGTTTTTCTCATCATGTATGCGGGACGGCCCTATGAAGAGGTGCTTGCTGCACTTGCCAATCCCTTCGTATCGGTGATCACGGCGCTGACGATCGTTGCCAGCGTCATCCACATGAAGCTCGGCATGGAAGAGATCATCCAGGACTATATCCACTCCGAAGGATTGAAGCTGTCGCTTCTCGTTCTTAACACGTTCTTTTCCCTCTTCGTTGGCGGTTTCTGTCTGTTCGCCGGCCTGAAGATTGCATTTGCGGGATAATCACATGGCATCGCTCAACTCACCTGCGTCCGCCGGCAAGGCCTATACCTATGTCGACCATGCCTTCGACGTCATCGTCGTCGGCGCCGGCGGCGCCGGTCTGCGCGCCACGCTCGGCATGGCCGAGCAGGGCTTCAAGACGGCCTGCATCACCAAGGTCTTCCCGACGCGCTCCCACACGGTTGCAGCGCAGGGCGGTATCGCGGCCTCGCTGCAGAACATGACACCGGACAGCTGGCAATGGCACCTCTACGACACCGTCAAGGGCTCCGACTGGCTGGGCGACGTCGATGCCATGCAGTATCTCGCCATGGAAGCGCCGAAGGCGGTCTATGAGCTTGAGCATTACGGCGTGCCCTTCTCGCGCAATGCCGAAGGCAAGATCTATCAGCGTCCGTTCGGCGGCCATATGCAGAACTACGGCGAAGGTCCGCCGGTGCAGCGCACCTGTGCTGCCGCCGACCGTACCGGGCACGCCATCCTGCACACGCTCTACGGCCAGTCGCTGAAGCACAACGCCGAATTCTTCATCGAATATTTCGCCCTCGACCTGATCATGTCCGACGACGGCAGCCGTTGCACCGGCGTCGTCGCCTGGAACCTCGACGACGGCACGATCCATCGCTTCGCCGCCAAGATGGTGGTGCTGGCGACCGGCGGTTACGGCCGCGCCTATTTCTCGGCGACCTCCGCCCATACCTGCACCGGCGACGGCGGCGGCATGATCGCCCGCGCCGGCCTGCCGCTGCAGGACATGGAATTCGTGCAGTTCCATCCGACCGGCATCTACGGCGCCGGCTGTCTGATCACCGAAGGCGCGCGCGGCGAAGGCGGCTATCTCGTCAATTCCGAAGGCGAGCGCTTCATGGAGCGTTACGCCCCGTCGGCCAAGGATCTTGCCTCGCGCGACGTGGTCTCGCGCTGCATGACGCTCGAAATCCGCGAAGGCCGCGGCGTCGGCAAGAACAAGGATCACATCTACCTGCATCTCGACCATCTCGATCCGGCCGTGCTGCACGAACGCCTGCCGGGTATTTCAGAGAGCGCCAAGATCTTCGCCGGCGTCGATGTCACCCGCGAGCCGATCCCGGTCCTTCCAACCGTCCACTACAACATGGGCGGCATTCCGACCAACTACTGGGGCGAAGTGCTGAACGCCGACAGCGCCAATCCGGAGCGGATCATCCCCGGACTGATGGCCGTCGGCGAAGCCGGCTGCGCCTCGGTGCACGGCGCCAACCGCCTGGGTTCCAACTCGCTGATCGACCTTGTGGTCTTTGGCCGTGCCGCTGCCATCCGCGCCGGCGAAGTGATCGACCGTGCCTCTTCGATCCCGGCGATCAACGAGAAGGCCTCGGAAAAGATCATGACGCGCTTCGACAGGCTGCGCCATGCCGATGGCGGAACGCCGACTGCCGTGCTGCGCGAAAAGATGCAGCGCACCATGCAGGAAGACGCCGCCGTGTTCCGCACGCAGGAATCGCTGGAATCGGGCTGCAAGCGCATGAGCGCGATCTGGCAGGAACTGCCGGATATCAAGGTCACCGACCGCTCGATGATCTGGAACTCCGATCTGGTCGAAACGCTGGAGCTGGAAAACCTGATGGCCAACGCCATCACCACGGTCGTCGGCGCCGAAGCCCGCAAGGAAAGCCGCGGCTCCCACGCCCGCGAGGACTATACCAGCGGGGCGTTTGCCGGCCGCGACGACGTCAACTGGCGCAAGCATACGCTGTCCTGGGTGAACGAGGCGGGCGAGGTGAGGCTCGACTATCGCCCGGTTCATACGGAACTGCTGCAGCCGGGTATTGACCCGTATAAGATAGAGCCGAAGGCGCGTGTGTATTGAGGAGAATGAAACATGGTTGAACTCGCTCTCCCCAAGAATTCGCAGATGACCGAAGGCAAGGTCTGGCCGAAGCCGGCCGGGGCCAGGAACACGCGCGAATTGCGCGTCTATCGCTGGAGCCCGGACGACGGCAAGAACCCGTCGATCGACACGTTCTATATCGATGTCGACGATTGCGGCCCGATGGTTCTCGACGCGCTGCTCTACATCAAGAACAAGATCGACCCGACACTGACGCTGCGCCGCTCGTGCCGCGAAGGCATCTGCGGCTCCTGCGCCATGAACATCGACGGCACCAATACGCTGGCCTGTACCAAGGGCATGGATGAGGTGAAGGGCACGGTGAAGGTCTATCCGCTGCCGCATATGCCCGTGGTCAAGGACCTAGTGCCGGATCTCACCAATTTCTACGCCCAGCACCGCTCGATCGAGCCGTGGCTGAAGACCGTTTCGCCGACGCCGGCCAAGGAATGGAAGCAGAGCCATGAGGATCGCCAGAAACTCGACGGCCTCTACGAGTGCATCCTCTGCGCCTGCTGTTCCGCCTCCTGCCCGAGCTACTGGTGGAACGGCGACCGCTATCTCGGCCCGGCCGTGCTCTTGCAGGCCTATCGCTGGCTGATCGACAGCCGCGACGAGGCAAAGGGCGAGCGCCTCGACAATCTCGAAGACCCGTTCCGCCTCTATCGCTGCCACACGATCATGAACTGCGCCCAGACCTGTCCCAAGGGCCTGAACCCGGCCAAGGCGATCGGCGAGATCAAGAAGATGATGGTCGAGCGGCGGCTCTGATCGCCCGACGCTTCTATGCGGCGGAATTTCCATCTTCCCTCATCCTGTGCTTGTCACAGGAATCCAGTCACGCGAAGTCTTTCGCGTGAAAGACTCTTTTGGGCCGACGTTCTATCGTGATGACGTGCACCGCCAGCGGTGGAGGCTGACCCGAATACAACCGCCATGGTCTGTCGCTCGACCGTTTCAATCATGCCACAGGCGTCAAAGAATTGCCGTTCTCTTGAATTGAAAGGTGGTTTTAAGTTAATTCGGCCTGTATGTCAGTCGATAACGCGGTGCCAGAGATGATCGGGAGCAGGAATATGCGGACAATACATGCGGTGGCAGGACTGGCCGTGGTGCTGGCGCTGGCTGGATGTCAGAGAACGTCCATGAGCGATTTCGGCGGCAACAGCATGTCGCCAGCCCCGTTGCAGGCGCAGCCCGTACCGAGCGTGTCCTCCGGCCAGCTCGATGCTCCGGCGACGACCGATACCTCGCAGTTCCCGGCAGCGCCGGTCAGCGGCACCGCGACGGTCGGCGGTGTCCAGCAGCCGGCGGGGACCGACGTGGCGGCGGCTACCAATGCGCTCGATGTCACCAAGGAATCGATGGTCGGCAACTGGCGCGTCTCGAACGCCGGCAGTTCCTGCGACATGTTCCTGACGCTCACCAATCTCGGCAGCGGCTCGCGCGGCGGCACGCGCGGTTGCGCCGGCGAACTGACCGCCATGGGGTCCTGGGAAGTGGCCGGCAAGCAGGTCGTGCTCAAGGATCGCAACGGCAATCCGCTCGCCCGCCTGTTCAAGACCGCGGATGCTCGCTTCGACGGCTCGACCAATAGCGGACAACCGGTCAGCCTCAGCCGTTGATCAATAGGGCCCGGCAGCCGCCGGGCTTTTCGTGCCGCCAGCCTTAGAGCGTTGCCGCTTTTTTCCGAGTCACGAAGAACGCTCTATCCTTTGTTTTTATGCATTTCCGGACGGAAAGCCGTTTCACCCTTTTCCGGGAAATGCTCACACCGGTCCAGCGCGTGCCAAATCCCGACGACAGTATTTCGCGAAAACTCGAGGCCATGATTGCCGAAGGCGCGGTGCGGCCCGATTCGGCGCAGCTCGCCATCACCCGGCGCTTCGACCATCTCCTGACCGAGCTTGCCGGGAACCGCGCGCAGCGCAAGTCGAATGCGCTCGGCTGGCTGTTTGCCTCGCGCAAACACGAGCATCCGCCGCTCAAGGGGCTTTATCTCTACGGCGGCGTCGGCCGTGGCAAGACCATGCTGATGGACCTGTTCTTTGAAACGGTGCCGATCCAGCGCAAGCGCCGGGCGCATTTCCATGAATTCATGGCCGACGTGCATGAGCGCATCTTCAAGCACCGGCAGAAGCTGAAGAACGGCGAGACGCGCCAGGCTGACCCGATGCCGCCGGTTGCCTCGGAGATTTTCGCCGAGGCGCGGTTGCTCTGCTTCGACGAATTCTCCGTCACCGACATTGCCGACGCGATGATCCTGTCGCGCCTGTTCGGCGAGCTGTTCGCCAAGGGCTGCGTTCTCGTTGCGACCTCCAATGTCGAGCCGAGCGATCTCTATAGGGACGGGCTCAACCGTGGCCTGTTCCTGCCGTTCATCGATCTGTTGAAGACCTATACCGAGATCGTGCCGCTGGATGCCGGAATGGATTATCGCCTGGCAAAGATGGAGGGCTTGCCGGTCTGGTTGTCGCCGATGGGGCCGCAGGCCGACGCGGCGCTCGATCGGGCCTGGATTCACGCGACCGCTGGGCTTTCCGTCGCGGCCGGCGAGGTCGCGCACAAGGGCAGGAAGATCAAGGTTCCAGCGGCGGCCAACGGTTGCGCCCGGTTTTCCTTTTCGGACCTCTGCGAGCGGCCGCTGGGCGCTGCCGACTATCTCGCCATCCTCTCGCATTACCGGACGATTTTCATCGATCATATCCCGCATCTCGGGCCTGAGCGCCGCAACGAGACCAAGCGCTTCATCATGCTGATCGATACGATCTATGATCACGGTGCCCGTCTTTTCGCCACGGCGGCCTCCGCGCCGATCGATCTGCTGACGGCAAAAAAAGGCACGGAAGGCTTTGAATTCGACCGCACTGTCTCGCGCCTGATCGAGATGCAGAGCGAGGAATATGCGCGAAATCATCGTGCGGAAACAGTGGCTTCGTGACAGTATCGCGATGAAAAATCTTACGTTTACGTAAGAATTTATTGATCTAACCGATTGAAATTGTTCCACCCAAAAGTATCGGTTGATATTTTAGATTTTGAAGGTTAATTCCTTGCACCGAAAGGTTTGCCCAGCTCGCGTCTCAGGCGCCACGTCAGGCCTTGTCAGATTTGGATCGCAAAGGAAGCACTTTCATGGCGCGCAACAAGATCGCACTTATTGGTTCTGGAATGATTGGTGGCACGCTGGCGCATCTCGCCGGCCTGAAGGAACTCGGCGATATCGTCCTGTTCGACATCGCTGACGGCATCCCGCAGGGCAAGGGCCTTGATATTGCCCAGTCCTCTCCCGTTGAAGGCTTCAACGCCAATCTGACCGGCGCCAGCGATTACTCGGCCATCGAAGGCGCCGATGTCTGCATCGTCACCGCCGGCGTTGCCCGCAAGCCCGGCATGAGCCGCGACGACCTTCTCGGCATCAACCTCAAGGTCATGGAACAGGTCGGCGCCGGCATCAAGAAATATGCCCCGAACGCCTTCGTCATCTGCATCACCAACCCGCTCGACGCGATGGTCTGGGCGCTGCAGAAGTTCTCCGGCCTGCCGAAGAACATGGTCGTCGGTATGGCCGGCGTGCTCGACTCGTCGCGCTTCCGCCTGTTCCTGTCCCAGGAATTCAACGTTTCCGTGCAGGACGTCACCGCCTTCGTTCTCGGCGGCCATGGCGACACGATGGTGCCGCTCGCCCGCTACTCGACCGTTGGCGGCATTCCGCTGACCGATCTGGTCAAGATGGGCTGGGTCACCAAGGAGCGCCTCGAAGAGATCATCCAGCGTACCCGCGATGGCGGTGCTGAAATCGTCGGCCTCTTGAAGACTGGTTCGGCCTACTACGCTCCGGCCGCGTCGGCGATCGAAATGGCTGAATCCTTCCTCAAGGACAAGAAGCGCGTTCTGCCCTGCGCAGCACACCTCACCGGCCAGTATGGCGTGAAAGACATGTATGTCGGCGTTCCGACGATCATCGGTGCCGGCGGTGTCGAGCGGATCATCGAAGTCGAATTCAACAAGGGCGAGCAGGAAGCCTTCGACAAGTCGGTCGCTTCGGTCGCCGGTCTTTGCGAAGCCTGCATCACCATTGCTCCAAGCCTGAAATAATGGCTCTGAAGCCATTGCCGTTCGGCCCCAAACAGGAAATTTCCGATGAACATTCATGAATATCAGGCCAAGGCCCTGCTGAAGAGCTTTGGCGCACCGGTCGCGGAAGGTGTTGCCATCTTCTCCGCCGACGAAGCCGAAGCCGCTGCAAAGTCGCTTCCGGGCCCGCTCTATGTCGTCAAGAGCCAGATCCACGCGGGCGGCCGCGGCAAGGGCAAGTTCAAGGAACTCGGCCCGGATGCCAAGGGCGGCGTTCGTCTGGCCTTCTCCATTGAAGAAGCCAAGGCCCATGCCAAGGAAATGCTGGGCAACACGCTGGTGACCAAGCAGACCGGCGAAGCCGGCAAGCAGGTCAACCGCCTCTACATCGAGGACGGCGCCGACATCGACCGCGAACTCTACCTGTCGATCCTCGTCGACCGCGCCGTCGGACAGGTCTCCTTCGTGGTTTCCACCGAAGGCGGTATGGACATCGAGACCGTCGCCCATGATACACCGGAAAAGATCATCAATGTCGCGATCGATCCGGAAGCCGGCGTCACGGCTGAAAATCTTGCTGCACTCACCTCGGCTCTGAAGCTCGAAGGCGAAGCCAAGGCCGATGCCAAAAGACTGTTCCCGATCCTCTACAAGGCCTTCGTCGAGAAGGACATGAGCCTTCTGGAAGTGAACCCGCTGATCGTCATGAAGAACGGCCGCATGCGCGTTCTCGACGCCAAGATGTCATTCGACGGCAATGCGCTGTTCCGCCATGAAGACGTCGTGGCGCTCCGCGACCAGACCGAGGAAGACGCCAAGGAAATCGAGGCCTCCAAGTACGACCTTGCTTACGTTGCTCTCGACGGCAACATCGGCTGCATGGTCAATGGTGCCGGCCTTGCCATGGCAACCATGGACATCATCAAGCTCTACGGCGCCGAGCCGGCGAACTTCCTCGATGTCGGCGGTGGCGCTTCGAAGGAAAAAGTGACCCATGCCTTCAAGATCATCACCGCCGATCCGGCAGTAAAGGGCATCCTGGTCAACATCTTCGGCGGCATCATGAAGTGCGACGTCATCGCCGAAGGCGTGATCGCAGCCGTCAAGGAAGTCGGGCTTCAGGTTCCGCTCGTCGTGCGCCTCGAAGGCACCAATGTCGAGCTCGGCAAGAAGATCATCAACGAGAGCGGGCTGAACGTCATTTCCGCCGACGACCTGGACGATGCCGCCCAGAAGATCGTAGCTGCAGTGAAGGGTGCCTGATCAATGTCCATTCTCATCAACAAAGATACCAAGATCCTGGTTCAGGGCCTGACCGGCAAGACCGGCACCTTCCACACCGAGCAGGCGCTGGCTTACCACGGCACCAAGATGGTCGGCGGTATCAACCCGAAGAAGGGTGGCGAGACCTGGGAAGGTTCCAAGGGCGAAAAGCTGCCGATCTACGCAACCGTGGCGCAAGGCAAGGAAATGACCGGCGCCGATGCATCGGTGATCTACGTTCCGCCGGCAGGTGCCGCGGCTGCGATCATTGAGGCCATCGAGGCTGAAATCGGCCTGATCGTCTGCATCACCGAAGGCATTCCTGTTGCCGACATGGTCAGGGTCAAGGCCCGTCTCGACAAGTCGAAGTCCCGCCTGATCGGCCCGAACTGCCCCGGCGTTCTGACGCCGAACGAATGCAAGATCGGCATCATGCCGGGCAACATCTTCAAGAAGGGTTCGGTCGGCGTTCTCTCGCGCTCCGGCACGCTCACCTATGAAGCCGTGTTCCAAACGACGAACGAAGGTCTCGGCCAGACAACGGCTGTCGGCATCGGCGGCGACCCGGTCAAGGGCACCGAGTTCATCGACATGCTGGAAATGTTCCTCGCCGACGACGAGACCAAGTCGATCATCATGATCGGCGAAATCGGCGGCTCGGCGGAAGAAGACGCGGCCCAGTTCCTCAAGGACGAAGCCAAGCGCGGCCGAAGCAAGCCGATGGTGGGCTTCATCGCCGGCCGCACTGCACCTGAAGGTCGCACCATGGGCCACGCGGGCGCCGTCATTTCCGGCGGCAAAGGCGGGGCTGAAGACAAGATTGCTGCGATGGAATCGGCCGGCATCCGCGTCTCGCCGTCGCCGGCGCGCCTCGGCAAGACGCTGGTCGAAGTTCTCAAGGGCTGAGACACGGCGATGTGACCGGGCCCGCTATCGCAGCCGGCCCGGTTGCCTCCACCGCGAAGAAAGGCAGCGGCGCTTCCGGCGCCGATGCCGTCGAGGTCGACCGGGACCAAAAAGCCGGCAAGAGTTAACAAGTCAGGAGGCGGACGGACAGGTCCGCGAAGCACCATGGCAAGGCAAGAAGCCAACGAGCAATTTCTGCTGACCTCGTTCCTCGACGGAGCGAATGCCAGCTATATCGAGCAGCTTTATGCGCGCTACGAAAGCGATCCGTCGTCGGTCTCCGGCGAATGGCAGTCGTTCTTCAAGGCGCTGCAGGACCAGCCGGATGACGCGATCAAGGCAGCCAAGGGCGCCTCCTGGAAGAAGTCGAACTGGCCGATCGTCGCCAATGGCGAACTCGTCTCGGCGCTCGACGGCGACTGGGGCACGGTCGAGAAGGTCATCGAAAAAAAGGTGAAGGCCAAGGCCGAGGAGCAGACGGCGGTCACGGGCGTCGCGCCGAGTGCGGCCGATGTCCACCAGCAGACCCGTGATTCGGTTCGCGCCATCATGATGATCCGCGCCTACCGCATGCGCGGCCATCTGCACGCCAAGCTCGACCCGCTCGGCATTGCCGCCCCCGTCGAGGACTATGACGAGTTGTCGCCGAAGTCGTACGGCTTCGAGGAAAGCGATTACGATCGCCGGATCTTCCTCGACAACGTGCTCGGCCTCGAATACGCGACCATCCGCGAGATGCTCGAAATCCTCGAGCGCACCTATTGTTCGACGCTGGGCGTCGAGTTCATGCATATCTCAGATCCCGAGATCAAAGGCTGGGTCCAGGAGCGCATCGAAGGCCCGGACAAGGGTGTCGAGTTCACCGCGGAAGGCAAGAAGGCGATCCTGCAGAAGCTGATCGAGGCGGAAGGCTTCGAGCAGTTCATCGACGTCAGGTACAAGGGCACCAAGCGTTTCGGCCTCGACGGCGGCGAATCTCTGATCCCGGCGCTGGAACAGATCATCAAGCGTGGCGGCCAGGTCGGCCTCAAGGAAATCATCCTCGGCATGGCCCATCGCGGCCGTCTGAACGTTCTGACCAACGTCATGGGCAAGCCGCACCGCGCCGTGTTCCACGAGTTCAAGGGCGGTTCCGCCGCGCCTGACGAGGTCGAAGGTTCGGGCGACGTGAAGTACCATCTGGGTGCCTCCTCGGACCGTGAGTTCGACGGCAACAAGGTCCACCTGTCGCTGACGGCAAACCCGTCGCATCTCGAAATCGTCAACCCGGTTGTCATGGGCAAGGCCCGCGCCAAGCAGGACCAGATGGCGAAGGTCTTTGAAGGTGACATCATCCCGCTGTCCGAGCGGGCCCAGGTCATGCCTCTCCTGCTGCACGGCGATGCCGCCTTTGCCGGCCAGGGCGTGACCGCTGAAATTCTCGGGCTGTCGGGCCTGCGCGGTCACCGCGTCGCCGGCACCGTGCACTTCATCATCAACAACCAGATCGGCTTCACCACCAATCCGGCCTTCTCGCGCTCGTCGCCTTACCCCTCGGACGTCGCCAAGATGATCGAAGCGCCGATCTTCCACGTCAACGGCGACGATCCGGAAGCGGTGACCTACGCGGCCAAGATCGCCACCGAATTCCGGATGAAGTTCCACAAGCCGGTCGTCATCGATATGTTCTGCTATCGGCGCTTCGGCCATAACGAAGGCGACGAACCGTCCTTCACGCAGCCGAAGATGTACAAGGTGATCCGCGCCCACAAGACGGTCGTCCAGCTCTATGGCGAACGCCTGATCGCCGAGGGCCTGATCAGCGAAGGCGAACTCGAAAAAATGCGAGCCGACTGGCGCGCCCATCTGGAACAGGAATTCGAGGCGGGGCAGGCCTACAAGCCGAACAAGGCCGACTGGCTGGACGGCGTCTGGTCGGGTCTGCGCGCTGCCGACAACCAGGACGAACAACGCCGTGGCAAGACCTCGGTACCGATGAAGACGCTGAAGGAAGTCGGCCGCAAGCTGTCGGAAGTCCCGGCAGGCTTCAACGTGCACAAGACCATCCAGCGCTTCATGGACGGTCGTGCCAACATGATCCAGACCGGCGAGGGCACCGACTGGGCCATGGCGGAGGCACTCGCTTTCGGCACGCTCGCGATCGAAGGCACGAAGATCCGCCTGTCGGGCCAGGATTGCGAACGCGGCACCTTCTCGCAACGCCATTCGGTGCTCTACGATCAGGAAACTGAAGAACGCTATATCCCGCTTGCCAACCTGGCGCCGACCCAGGCCCGTTACGAGGTCATCAACTCGATGCTCTCGGAGGAAGCGGTGCTCGGCTTCGAATACGGCTATTCGCTGGCCCGTCCGAATGCGTTGACGCTCTGGGAAGCCCAGTTCGGTGACTTCGCCAACGGTGCGCAGGTCGTCTTCGACCAGTTCATCTCGTCGGGCGAGCGCAAGTGGCTGCGCATGTCCGGTCTCGTCTGCCTGCTGCCGCATGGTTACGAGGGTCAGGGCCCGGAACATTCCTCGGCCCGTCTCGAGCGCTGGCTGCAGATGTGCGCCGAAGACAACATGCAGGTCGCCAATGTCACGACACCGGCGAACTACTTCCACATCCTGCGCCGTCAGGTGAAGCGCGATTTCCGCAAGCCGCTGATCATGATGACGCCGAAGTCGCTGCTGCGCCACAAGCGCGCCGTCTCTTCTCTGTCGGAAATGGCGGGTGAAAGCTCCTTCCATCGCCTGCTCTGGGACGATGCGGAGGTCATCAAGGACGGCCCGATCAAGCTGCAGAAGGACACGAAGATCCGTCGCGTCGTTCTCTGCTCCGGCAAGGTCTACTACGACCTTCTCGAAGAGCGCGAAAAGCGCGGCATCGACGATGTCTACCTGCTGCGCGTCGAACAGCTCTATCCGTTCCCGGCCAAGGCGCTGATCAACGAACTCTCGCGCTTCCGCAATGCGGAAATGGTCTGGTGCCAGGAAGAGCCGAAGAACATGGGCGCCTGGTCGTTCATCGATCCGTATCTGGAATGGGTGCTTGCCCATATTGATGCGAAGTACCAGCGCGTGCGCTACACCGGCCGTCCGGCCGCCGCCTCTCCGGCGACGGGCCTGATGTCCAAGCACCTCGCCCAGCTCGCCGCCTTCCTCGAAGACGCGCTGGGCGGTTGAGAGGCAGCGCGCCATGGCCTATTTTCATCTGAAACTAGTGCCACCCCGCAGCACATTTCCTCACGACGCGACGTCTGAGGAAATGGCCGCGATGGAGCGTCACTCCGTCTATTGGCGAGCGCAAGCCGATGCGGGACGAGCGATTGCGGTCGGTCCCGTCTTCGCCAAGGACGGCGCCTGGGGCATGGCGCTGGTGGAGGTCGCCGATGAGGCGGCTGCCCAAGCGCTTACCGACGGCGATCCCGTCATTGCCGCCCGCCTGGGCTTCCAGTTCGAAATTGCTGCCATACCCTCACTCATTCTCCGGCAAGTCGCCGCACCTGCCGCATAACCGACAACGATCAAAGTCAGGATCTGAAAATGACCACAGAAATCCGCGTTCCTACCCTCGGAGAGTCCGTCAGCGAAGCGACCGTCGGGACATGGTTCAAGAAGGTGGGCGACACCGTCAAGGCCGATGAGCCGCTGCTCGAACTGGAAACCGACAAGGTTACGATCGAAGTGCCGGCGCCTTCTGCAGGCACGCTTTCCGAAATCGTCGCCGCCGCCGGTGAAACCGTCGGTCTCGGCGCACTGCTCGGCCAGATCGCCAACGGTGCCGCCGGCGCCGTTTCTGCCGCGCCTGCAGCGGAAAAGAAGGCTGCCGCTCCGACCGCAGCTCAACCGGCAGCCGCTGCTGCTGCCCCTGCCGCTCCGCAGGTTGCCTCTGCGATGCCGGCTGCGCCGGCCGCTACCAAGATGCTCGCCGAAAACAACCTCACTGCCGACCAGGTCGACGGTTCCGGCAAGCGCGGCCAGGTGCTGAAGGGCGACGTCATCGGCGCTGTCGCCAAGGGCCTTTCGACGCCGGCCGCGTCCGAGCCGGTCAAGATTGTAACCCGTGGTCCGTCGCCGGCCGAGGACGCGCCGCGCGAAGAGCGCGTCAAGATGACCCGCCTGCGCCAGACCATCGCCAAGCGCCTGAAGGACGCACAGAACACCGCCGCCATGCTCACCACCTATAACGAGGTGGACATGTCAGCGGTCATGGACTTGCGCAACCGCTACAAGGACCTGTTTGAAAAGAAGCATGGCGTCAAACTCGGCTTCATGGGGTTCTTCACCAAGGCCGTGACGCATGCGCTGAAGGAAATCCCGGCCGTCAACGCCGAGATCGACGGCACCGACATCATCTACAAGAACTTCTGCCACATCGGCATGGCCGTCGGCACCGACAAGGGTTTGGTCGTTCCCGTCATCCGCGATGCCGACCAGATGTCGATCGCCGAAATCGAAAAGGATCTCGGCCGTCTTGCCAAGGCTGCCCGTGACGGCTCGCTTTCCATGGCTGATATGCAGGGCGGCACCTTCACGATCACCAATGGCGGCGTCTACGGCTCGCTGATGTCCTCGCCGATCCTCAATGCTCCGCAGTCGGGCATTCTCGGCATGCACAAGATCCAGGAGCGCCCGGTCGTCGTCGGCGGCCAGATCGTCATCCGTCCGATGATGTACCTGGCGCTCTCCTACGATCACCGGATGGTCGATGGTAAGGAAGCCGTGACCTTCCTCGTTCGCGTCAAGGAAAGCCTGGAAGATCCGGAACGTCTGGTTCTTGATTTGTAAGAGGTGCTGAAACATGGACGCGGCAGCACTGGCGGCATCGCCCTTCCTTTCGCTTCTCGCCTGGAGCGTCGTGCTGCTCGTCTTCCATGTCAGCCTGCAGGGTTTTTCAGCGACCCTGGAACTCGGATCGGCCTGGAACGCCGGTCCGCGCGACATTGACAAGAAGCCGTCCGGCAAGCTCGCCGGGCGGGCCGCGCGGGCATCGGCCAATTTCCAGGAAACCTATCCGGCCTTTGTCGGCCTGGCGCTCGCGCTTGGCATTGCCGGTGATCCGACTGGTGGGGGCCTCATCGGCGCCTGGGTTTGGTTCGCCTTCAGGCTTGCCTATATTCCGCTCTATCTGGCGGGCGTTTCCTACGTCCGGTCCCTCATCTGGCTTGGCTCGCTCGCCGGGCTCCTCATCATGGTATCGGCGCTCGTTTTCTGACAGGGAAGCGGTCGCCCGAAGCGATAACCGGAGACGTGCCGTGCATCCCTATCTTTTCGAACTCGCATCGCTGATGGCGATCTTTTCCTTCGCCATCGTCTCTCCGGGCGCCGATCTGGCGATGGTCATGCGCCAGTCGCTGGTTCATGGCCGCCGCTCGGCGATCGTCACCTCCTTCGGCATCGGCACTGCGTTGATGTTTCATGTGACCTACACGATCCTCGGTCTCGGGCTGATCATCTCGCAGTCGATCTACCTGTTCAACATCGTCAAATGGTGCGGTGTCGCTTACCTTCTCTACATCGGCATCAAGTCTCTTCGTGCCGGAAGGACGGATATCACGGTTGGGGCCGAAAGCGCGGAGCCGAACGAAAGGCGCCAGTCGGCGCTGAAGGCTTTCGGGCTCGGTTTTGCGGCAAACGCGCTCAACCCGAAGCCGGTGTTCTTCTTTCTGTCGATCTTCTCGACGGTGGTCGGCGCCCATACGCCGATCGCGCTAAAGTTCGGCTATGGCCTGATCATGGCAAGCAGCCTGATCCTCTGGTTCGTCGGCGTCAGCCTGTTCATGACAACGCCGAAGATGCGCGCAGCCTTCTCGCGTGCCAGCCAGTGGATCGACCGCGTCAGCGGTCTCGTCTTCATCGCCCTCGGACTGAAGCTTGCCACGGAAAAGGCGTCCTGAGCATGCGCCACGCCGCCCCCGCATTGATCCTCGGTATGCTGCTGGCGGTGACGCCGGTGGCTGCGGCGGATTGCCTGCAGGAGCAGGCGATCTATGGCGATGCGGGTGGCGCCTATGAATTGCGGTTCGAGCCGGTGGGCTCGCCTAGCGCTGCAACCAGCAATCATTTCAAGGTCAAGGTGGCGAAAACCGATCTGCTGCTCGACGGCATCGTCATGCAGTCAGGCGAACCCGTCCGCCCAAATGGCATGATCATGAACAATTGCCCCGAGGGCGACGTCACGGGCAACGAGATCGCCGCCTGCACCGTCTGGGAAGGCGTGATCTATTCCATCGGCACCGACGGTGAGGTTGGTTCGCTGCCTGAGGAGGGCAGGCAAGCGGCGGCGCAATTGCTTCTGCCCGATTTCGGGCCCGCCGTGCGCAATTCATCCATCTGGGGCAAGGCGACGGTCGCTCCCTGGGATGTTCTGACTTTGAAAGGATGTGCTCAATGAAGATCAGCGATCAACCCGTCCTTCTAGTGACCGGCGGCAGCCGCGGCATCGGCGCAGCCATCTGCTTCGCCGCAGCCGAACAGGGCTGGGCCGTTGCCGTCAACTATGCCTCGAACCGCCCGGCCGCAGATGCGGTCGTCAAGGCGATCGAGGCGGCCGGCGGCAAGGCGGTTGCGATTGAAGGCGATGTCGGCAGCGAAGCCGGTATCGCTGCGATTTTCGACGCGGTGGACAAGGCCTTCGGCCGTCTCGACGGACTGGTCAACAATGCCGGCATCGTCGGGATGCCGGCCCGGATCGACGAGATCACGCCCGAGCGGCTCGACCGCATGCTGCGTGTCAATGTTTCCGGCTCGATCCTCTGCGCGGCTGCGGCGGTGCGGCGCATGTCGGTCCGTCATGGCGGCAAGGGCGGCGTCATCGTCAATATTTCCTCGATGGCCGCCGTGCTCGGCTCGGCCGGACAGTATGTCGATTATGCCGCATCCAAGGGCGCGATCGATAGTTTCACGATCGGCCTGTCGCGCGAAGTCGCCTCCGATGGCATCCGCGTCAATGCGGTTCGCCCGGGCGTCATCGATACCGAGCTTCACGCTTCCGGCGGTCTTCCGGATCGCGCCCGCGAACTCTCGCCGACCATTCCCCTGAAACGGCCGGGCACTGCGCAAGAGGTCGCCGACGCCGTTCTCTACCTCCTTTCCCCTTCGTCGTCCTATGTAACGGGCGCCATTCTCAACGTCAGCGGCGGACGATAGCCGCTCTCAAGAAGGACCATTCATGACTTATGATCTTATTGTTATCGGCACCGGCCCCGGCGGCTATGTCTGCGCCATCAAGGCAGCCCAGCTCGGCCTGAAGGTAGGCGTCGTCGAAAAGCGCGCCACCTATGGCGGCACATGCCTCAATGTCGGCTGCATTCCCTCGAAAGCCCTGCTGCATGCCTCGGAAGTCTTCCACCAGACCGCCCATGGCATCGACGCGCTCGGCGTCGAGGTGTCTGCTCCGAAGCTAAACCTTGGGAAGATGCTCGCCCACAAGGACGCGACGGTAAAGTCGAATGTCGATGGCGTCGCCTTCCTGTTCAAGAAGAACAAGATCGACGCCTTCCAGGGCACAGGCAAGGTGCTTGGTGAAGGTAAGGTTTCGGTGACCAATGACGCGGGCGAGGAGCAGGTGATCGAGACGAAGAACATCGTCATTGCCACCGGCTCCGATGTTGCCGGTATTCCGGGCGTCGAGGTCGAGATCGACGAGAAGGTCATCATCTCCTCCACCGGCGGTATCGCCCTGGAGAAGGTTCCGGCCACCATGGTCGTCGTCGGCGGCGGCGTCATCGGCCTCGAGCTCGGTTCGGTCTGGTCGCGGCTCGGCGCCAAGGTCACGGTGGTCGAATATCTGGACATGATCCTCGGCGGCATGGACGGCGAAGTCGCCAAGCAGTTCCAGCGCATGCTGGCCAAGCAGGACGTCGACATCAAGCTCGGCGCCAAGGTGACCGGCGTTGAAAAATCGGGCGCCGGCGCCAAGGTGACCTTCGAGCCGGTCAAGGGCGGCGATGCTGCGACGATCGACGCCGATGTCGTGCTGATCGCCACCGGCCGCAAACCGTTCACCGAAGGCCTCGGCCTTGCCAAGGCCGGCGTCGTCATGGATGCGCGCGGCCGCGTCGAGATCAACAACCATTTCCAGACCAGCATTCCCGGCATCTATGCAATCGGCGACGTCGTGCGCGGCCCGATGCTCGCCCACAAGGCAGAAGACGAGGGTGTCGCCGTTGCCGAGATTATCGCCGGCCAGGCAGGCCACGTGAACTATGACGTCATCCCGAGCGTGGTCTATACCCAGCCGGAAGTCGCTTGCGTCGGCAAGACCGAGGAAGAGTTGAAGGCAGCAGGGATCGCCTACAAGGTCGGCAAGTTTCCGTTCACGGCCAACGGCCGCGCCCGCGCCATGCTGGCGACCGACGGTTTCGTCAAGATCCTCGCCGACAAGGACACGGATCGTGTTCTCGGCGGCCATATCGTCGGCTTCGGCGCCGGCGAGATGATCCACGAAATCGCCGTGCTGATGGAATTCGGCGGCTCCTCGGAGGACCTCGGTCGCACCTGCCACGCCCATCCGACAATGTCGGAAGCGGTCAAGGAAGCGGCGCTGGCGACCTTCGCAAAGCCGATCCATATGTAAGGACGAAGCGCAGGGGCCGTGACAATCGGCCCCTTTGCACCTTCCCGTCTGGCTGCCTATCATCGCTGCAGTTAAAAGGTTACAGCGGCCTTTGGGCGTCATATCGGACGCGCAACCGTGTAGGGAGAGCATGCCGATGGCGCCAGGCAATTATCCGGCTCCCGTCACCTTGCCGCATCCGGCGCTGCCTTGTGCCGACTGGGCGGATTGCTATGAGCTGCGCGTTCAGCCCAATGCATTGACGGCCATATCCGTCGCCGAGCGGACATTGGGCAATTTTCCGGCTTGGGTTCGCGCTTTGATGTGGCTGCGAAACGCCATCGTCCGGCCTTTCGGCCTCAAGGGATCAGGTTCGCCAAGCACGCGCCAGACGATCGGCATTTTCCCCGTCCTTTCCCGCTCTGAAGAACAGATGGTTCTCGGCCTCGACGACGCGCATCTGGATTTCCGCATCGTCGTCGATGTCCATCCGGCCCACGAAACGGGTCAGACCGTCAGCGTGACGACGCTGGTCCGCCGAAAGATCTTCCTCGGTAAGCTCTATCTTGCGGTGATCACGCCTTTCCACCGGCTGATCGTCCGAACGATGCTGGACCGGCTGTCCCGTCCGGCCGTTGCCGCAAGCTGACGGTAAGCGCTTGCCGCTTCTGCTTCGGCATTGCCCGGCGCACATCTGCTCCTTCCCGAACCGAAGATGCTGATCGACGATGGGGCGGGTCACAATGATATCTGGAACGACAGCACGGTTGGAGATGTCATCCGCTTTGTCGAGGCGCTGAACTGAACCGCGTGAAGGCCTGGTAAGCAGCGGCGATCGTCCGTTTTTCCACGCCGTGCCGCTACCGGGCGGGAAGCGCTTGCCACCCGCTCGGAAACCCTTTTTGCTTATTGCAGTGTCCGCGCTTGCGGCGGCTGAGCCGCAACGCCGGCGACGTCGCCTGTCGTCAACGCCTGTGAATCCAGACCCGTGGCCACGACCGAAACGCGGAAGACGCCGTCCAGGCCCTTGTCGAAGATGGCGCCGACGACGATGTCGGCGTCCTCGCAGACCTCCTCGCGGATGCGGGTCGCTGCCTCGTCGACTTCGAACAGCGTCATGTCGGAGCCGCCGGAAATCGAGATCAGCACGCCCTTGGCGCCCTTCATCGACACTTCACTCAAGAGCGGATTGGCAATTGCCGCTTCGGCCGCCTTGGAGGCGCGGCCGTCGCCGATTGCCTCACCCGTTCCCATCATCGCCCGACCCATGCCCTTCATCACCGATTTGACGTCGGCAAAGTCGAGATTGATCAGGCCTTCCTTGACGATTAGGTCGGTGATGCAGCCGACGCCGGAATAGAGAACGCGGTCGGCGATGATGAAGGCATCGGCAAAGGTGGTCTTGGCATCGGCGATGCGGAACAGGTTCTGGTTGGGGATGACGATGACGGTGTCTGCCGCTTCGCGCAGTCGCTCGATGCCTTCCTCGGCTGCCTGCATGCGTCGCTTGCCTTCGAAGCTGAAGGGCTTGGTGACGACGCCGACGGTGAGGATGCCGGCCTTGCGGGCTGCTGCCGCAATCACCGGCGCGGCCCCCGTTCCCGTGCCGCCGCCCATGCCGGCGGTGACGAAGCACATATGCGTGCCGCCAAGATGATCCATGATCTCGTCGATCGATTCTTCCGCCGCCGCGCGGCCGACTTCCGGAAGCGATCCGGCGCCGAGCCCTTCAGTCACCTGCGCGCCAAGCTGGATCAGCCGCGGTGCCTTCGACATGGTCAGCGCCTGCGCATCGGTGTTGGCGGCAACGAAGTCCGCGCCCTGAAGGCCTTCGGCAATCATGTTGTTGATGGCGTTGCCGCCGCCGCCGCCGACGCCGATGACGGTGATCTTCGGTCTCATCTCCGAAATCACGGGTTTCTTGATCTCTGACATCGTCATCTCCTTGGAACGTGGTCGCTGCCCCGGCACGTATGGAAGCGCGTTCCGGAAGCTGCAATCGAATGCGAAGCGGAGCGGGCGCGAATCAGGCCGCCGCAGGTTATGTCCGCAAAAAGGCAGAGAGACGGCGCGGGTGCAAGTGCGTGGTGCTTTGCGGGCAGGACGATGGGCTGATTTGCAGCGATTTTTGTATCGGACGGCGCTCCCTGACCCTTCGCCGTTCCACCAGGGCGGCTATCCCGTGTGCCAACGTTCGAAGGCGTTCGACGATCGGCAGATGCAAGAGTTGTCATGATCCATGGCCAGTTGTAGTATCGGGGCAGGTCCCTTCGAGACCTGCAATACCGTAAGGCGTGTGAAATCGTCACGTTCTGCCGCCCCGATGCTACGTGCTTGCTGGCGAGCCAATGTTTTGAACTGACACGAGCGGCTTATAAGTCGAGACGCCGAAAGCTTGTTTTTATCCGGGCAGCAGACCAGCACATCCACCAATTCAAACCAGGATTCGGGTGGAAATTGTGGAGGAAAAAATGAGCAAACGTACAATCACTGTCTTGTTCGCCGGATGCTTGGCACTGTCCGCCTGTCAGTCAGCCTCAACGTCACAGGCGGTTGCGGATCACAACGCCGAATTCGGCTGCGTTGCCGGAACGGTGGGCGGCGCGATTGTCGGTGGTCTGATCGGTGGCACGATCGGCGCCGGAACGGGTCAGATCGCCGCGATCGGTGGCGGCATCGGCCTCGGGGGCTTCCTCGGCAACCGCTTGACATGTGTGTGACGGAGGCGGGGTTTTGACATGAAAAAGGCAGCCATGATCGCGACATTCTTCCTGTGCCAGACCGTTTTGGCTGTTGCGCAGACGGCGCCAATGTACCAGGGACAGAAGGACCGGCTTGACAGCGATTCCAACGGGACCGTCGAACGTTCGGAATATCAGGCCTTCATGACGACGGCGTTCACAAGCCTGGACAAGAACAAGGATGGCAGCTTGCAATCTGCCGAAGTGGACAAGGTCTTGACCACCCAGCAATTCGCCCTCAGCGACGCCAATCGGGACGGTGTCGTTGGCCAGAGCGAATTCATGAATCGGGTCATGAATGACTTCACGGCGGCCGATCGCAGCGGGGACGGCAATTTGCAATAGACCGCTGCCTTACGCTACACGATCCTCCCGGCAAATCCGCTAAAGTAGCGGATATTCTCGTCCGGGAGGATTTGATCAGGTTGGCACGGTTTGCGCCCACGCACGGCAAATCGGCAAGCGGGGCGTGCGCCGTTGCCGGTGGTCTTTGCAGTCCTCAGTCGATCGCGGTGATTGTGAAACCATCCTCGCGCAACAGTTCGATCACGCCCTCATTTCCCGGCAGGTGAAGCGCGCCGACGGCCATGAAGACGCTGCCGCCGTCGAGGATCGGCTTGGCACGGCTTGCCATGGTCTTGTTGCGGTCGATGACGATGCGCTGCTCGAAATCCGCGTAGTCGGTGCTGTTGTCAGGCGATTTCTCTTCCGAAACGGCCTTCATCAGCGGCATCACCATGCCCGTGTCACCGGTCAGATAGAGTTCTGTCGTCGTCTCCATCACGTCGGCGACGGTGTCGCCGAGATCAAGCGTCTCGATCAGCGCGTCCAGATGAAACTGGACCGGCAGCGCATCCATGGCCTTCAGCTGCTCCACCAGCGTTTCCAACCCCTTGAGCGCTTTGCCCTGTGTCAGCGCATCTTCCGCCAGTTTCTTGTCGAGGAAGGAGGCGCCGGCCGCCTTGCGGCTCAGCTCGCAGGCGGGAAGGGCGACGAAGCTGGCAATCATCCAGGGCTTCATTTTCGCAACCAGCGTCAGCGGAATGCCGCGCCGCTTCAGGCCGGCCGTCAGCTTTTCCTGTTCGTCGGCTTGAAGAAAGTCCTTGATCGACTTGCCATCGGTGAACATCGTCAGTTCCGGCTGCATCATGAGAGCGGCGGCCGCCTTGCGGTCGTCAACGATCTCGTCGGATTCGACGATCACCGTCTTTGCCGTTTCATAGGCGGCGTCCGCTCCCGTCGGCATGGCGAGAACGCGCGGATCGGTGACATGCATGGTGCCGAGCAGGTAAGAGGGCGCGAGCCCGGCTTTCTCGATTTTCCAGAAGATGCCCTTGCCGTTCGGCACGGCAGCGGCTTGCCTTTCGAGCGCCGCAAACCGCACCGGGTCCGACGCTCGCATGTCGGCGATCAGGTTCCTGCCGCCACAGGCGTCGTCTGCCGCATGGGCCGGCGAGAGGGAGAGAAGCGTCAGGATGAAGCAAATCGCCGCCGAAAGGTTCAGCACTGCCATCAGCCACAATCCGGCATCGGCAAAGCGATCAGCGATGGAAAGGCGGGGCGAGCGGAGGAGACGGTTCATATCGGCATGCTCTCTGGGGGCGTTGCCGCAACCATAACGGTGGCATTTTCCCATTCCGTTAACGGCGCGTCTAATCTTGTTCGCAACCCGTTGCCGCGTCAATGGCGGCGCGTGACAGTATATCCCTGTTTGCGGAACAGCTCGACCAGTCCTTGATCGCCAATCAGATGCAGGGCGCCAACCGCGATGACTTCAAGCGCGCGGATGCGCCCGGTCGTAGATTTCCAGAAGCCGGGCAGAATCGACGCCGGTATAGACCTGGGTGGTCGATAGGCTGGCATGGCCGAGCAGTTCCTGAATGGTTCGAAGATCGCCGCCGCCTGCCAGAAGATGCGTGGCGAAGGAGTGGCGCAGCGCGTGCGGCGTCGCAGTATCCGGCAGGCCAAGCGCACCGCGCAGCCGCTGCATCTCGCGCTGGATGATCGCCGCCTGCAGCTTGCCGCCCTTGGCACCGCGAAACAGCGGGCCGTCCTGAAGGCGATAAGGGCAGAGTTTTTCGTATGCCCGCACGGCATCGATCGCAGCCGCAATCAGCGGTACCACGCGGGTCTTGCCGCCCTTGCCGTGGATGCGCAGCGCCGTCGGCGCGCCCGAAAAATCTGACGGCATCAGGTCGAGTGCCTCGGAGATGCGCAAACCGCAGCCGTAAAGCAAAGTGAGCACGGCGGCGTTGCGCGTGGCGATCCAGGGCTCCTCGGCAAGCTGCGCCTCGCTGGTGACGACGGTCAATGCATCCTTGTCGGTCAGCGGTTTGGGCAGCGACTTTGGCTGTTTCGGCGAGCGAACGGCAGCGGCTCCC
>UCOA01000128.1 GCA_900474095.1 Hyphomicrobiales bacterium
TTGTTACCATGGTAACAAGGCTGCGGACATGTCAAACCCCATAATGCGCCGAAACTCCAGTATCCCACTTGGGAATTGACGGTGTATAGATGGGCTCTTATCCTTCAAAAAACTTGACAATTACTTACTTATTTCATGGCCCGGCGAACACGGGGCGGATCGATGCATTGTAAACTCTTCACATCGCTGATGGCGACGGTCAGTCTTGTTGCCGGGGCGGCAAGCGCTCAGGAAGTTCTGACCACTGCAACGCCTGATCTTCTCGTTCGCTCGCTCGATCCCGTCTTGGTGCAGAAGGAGACGACGCGAGGCTTGAAGATCGTCGGCTCCAAGGAGCTGGAGACGATCAACAGCTATGGCGACAAGCTTGCCGCGACGGTCAATCTCGCGGTCCACTTTCACCTCGGTTCCGCCGCGTTGACGCCGCAAGCGCAACGGCTTCTCGACAATGTCGGCAAGGCGCTTCAATCGAGCGATCTCGCCTCCTACCGGTTCGTGATCGGCGGTCATACGGACGCGACCGGGAGGGACGGCGACAATCTCCAGCTCAGCCGGGCACGGGCGGCCTCGGCGACGCAGTATCTGGTCTCGCACTACAAGATCGCCCCGCAGCGGCTGGTCGTGCGCGCTTTCGGCGAAACCGCCCTGCTCTTTCCCGACAATCCGGAGGACGGCCGCAACCGCCGGGTCGAGATTTCCACATTGAAATAACAAGAGGCCCGACATTGCGAATGCCGGGCCTCTTTTTTTGCGGATGCAAGCACTCAGCCGAACTGGCTGCCAATGAAATCCTTGACAATGCGGATAATGCCGCGGCCAAGCAGATCATCGAGCGCATCGACGAACTGGTCGACGTGCTGACGTTCGCAGATCAGCGGCGGCTCGAGCCGGATGACGTTGCGATTGTATTCGGTGAACGCGACGAGCGTATCGTAGTCCTTCAAGAGCAAGGCGCCGATGAAGCCCGAGAGCGAGCCCTTCAGCTTGTCGTCAAGCACGCCGACGACCGGCCGCAGAACCATCGGCAGGGTCTGGCTGAAATCCTGGAACTCGAGGCCAACCATCAGGCCCTGGCCGCGGACATCCTTAATGATCTTCGGATATTTCGCCTTGAGCGCATCCAGCCGCTCCAGCAAGTAATCGCCCTGAACCGCAGCATTCTCGATCAGGTCCTCGTCATACATGATGTTGAGGCCTTCGATTGCCGTGATGCAGGCCTCGCCGATACCGCCGAACGTGGCCTGGGCGTGGATCATCGCGGTGTTCTTCGTGCCATAAGCCTTCATGTAGACGTCGCGCTTGGCGATCATCGCAGCCATCGCCGACTTGCCGCCGCCGAGCGACTTCGCAAGCGCCGTCACGTCCGGAACGACGCCGGCATGTTCGAAGGCGAAGAAGCGACCGGAGCGGCCCATGCCGCATTGCACTTCATCGGCGACCCAGATGACGCCGTGCTTGTCGCAGAGCGCACGGACCTCGTGCCAGAATTCCGGCGGAGCCGAAATAATGCCGCCGCCGCCCTGAATGGTTTCGAGCACCAAGACACCGATCGTCGGATCGCGTTCGAAGGCGTTGCGGATCGCCTCGATGTCGCCGAACGGCACTTTAACATTGTTGTCGAGCAGCTTGAACTCGCCGCGATAAAGCGGACCGTCCGTGATCGACAAGACACCCTTGGTCTTTCCGTGGAACGAGTTCTCTGCATAGACGATCCGCGGACGTTTCGGACCGGCGGCACGTTCGGCCACCTTCAGCGCCGCCTCCATGGCTTCAGAACCGGACGAGCCGAGGAAGACCATGTCGAGATCACCCGGCGCAATCGCCGCAAGGTTCTTTGCGAGCGCCGATGCATATTGCGACATGAAGGCAATCGCGATCTCGTGGCGGTTTTCGTCCTGGAATTTCTTGCGGGCCGAGATGATGCGCGGATGGTTGTGGCCGAAGGCGAGCGAACCGAAGCCGCCGAAGAAATCGAGGATCTTCCGGCCGTTCTGGTCGGTGTAGTACATTCCCTCGGCGCTCTCGACCTTCACCTTGTTGAAGCCGAGCAACTTCATGAAATGAAGCTGACCCGGGTTCAGGTGATCCTTGAAGAGCGTCGTCATGTCGGCAAGGCTCATCGCCTTGGCCTGTTCGACGGTGATGAGGTCAGGCTTCTTGATGCTGCCAAGAACGGGGGCATCAAGGGCGGGCGCGTCGACCGTGACGCGGGCTGGCTTATCGAGCATTGTGGTGATCCCCTCGTTCATTCCGCCGGCACAGTCGATGTGTGGGCGTAGACTTTTCCCGCCTTCTGGGCGCGATATTCGTCGTAAGCCGCGATCAGCATGGTCCCGTCGTTGTACTCAGCCTTCCAGCCGAGGTCGCGCTTCAGCTTGCCGGTTTCGCGAATGCACATTTCATCGGCGATCAGGTACTGTTCCGGGTCCATGATCGGCATGTTGATGAAATCGAACGCAGCCAGCGTCGCCTTGACCGCAAAAGCCGGTGTCGGCAGCAGGAACGACTTCGAGCCGGCGTGAACGATTAGGTCGCCCAGCAGCTTGCGCACGGACGGCGGGTTGTCGGAGCCGAGATTATAGGCCTCGTTCGGCACCCCGCCCTTCCAGGCAAGCCGGGCGGCCTCGGCACAGTCGAACACCGAGATGAACTGATACGGGTTCTTGCCCGAACCGATCATCGGCACCGGCAGGTTGGCGTCTATCAGCTTGAACAGCTTTTCCAGGATGCCAAGTCGGCCGGGGCCGATAATCAGGCGCGGGCGGAAAATCGAGATGTTCATACCCTGCTTGCGCCATTCAGCCGCCAGCTGTTCGGTTGCCCATTTCGACTTGCCGTATTCGCCGAGCGGCTTGGCCGGATGGTCTTCCGTCTGCGGCGATTGCACGGTGTGGCCGTAGATCATGTCGGTGGTGAACTGCACCAGCCGGCTGGCGCCGGCTTTGGCCGTCGCCTTCATGATATTTTCGGCACCGTAGTAATTCACCGGCCAGAAGAATTCCCAGCGCTTGGCGCGCACCTGCAGCGGCGACAGCATCTTGGCCGCCATGTTGTAGACCATGTCGTCCGGGCCGATTTCGACTTTCATCACGTCGTCCGTGTCGGTCACGTCACAGCGCACGAAGCGGGCGCGGGCATAATGGGGCAGATCCGACTTGACGATATCGGCGACGACAACCTCCTCGCCGTCCTGTACGAGGCGTTCAGCCAGATGACGGCCGACAAAACCGTCACCGCCGAAAATGATATGCTTCATGATGCGCTCCCGATTTTTGCTGTTTTTGCGCCCGCGGCTTCAAGCGGCGACTGGCGGTCGTGGGAAGACATTCCCGCCCCAGACATGCCAGATTGGGCAATAAGGATTGTTCCGACGCAGATGAACGCGATGCCGGCGACGCGCCAGCCGTTCAGGTCCTCGCGGAAGACGAAATAGGCAAAGACGGCCACGGCCACATAGGCGAGGCTGAGGAATGGATAGGCGAAGGACAGTTCCACCTTCGACAGGACGTAGAGATGCGAGGCCATCGAGATGACGAAGGTCGCAAGTCCGGCGAAGACCCAGGGGTTGAAAACCACCTGGAAGACGCGCGCAATGAAAGTATCAGCCGTGAAGCTCAAAGGTCCAAGCGACAGCATGCCCTGTTTCAGCATGAGCTGGGCCGCGGCGTTGGTGAGTACGGTGAAGAGAATGAATACGATATACTTCATGTCGATGTTCCCTGTTCCCATCCCCACACCTATATGCAAGAGCGATATATTCCGTGAAATTCCCGAATTTATTTAATTCAAATTGTAGCTATTCTCATTTTGGCAAAGCCAAGGCCGTTCTCTTCCAGAAGTTCGAGACCATCGGCGGATCGCGCATTTTTTCCAGCTCACGCCACTGCGGGAACGAAGAATCAAAGGTTTGCGGGCTCATCCGGGCATCCTTGTAGGGATTGATGGCACCGCCGGCCTCGATGACGATGGCATCGAGCCTGTCGAGAAGCTTCAGGGTCAGTTCACCCTGATTGGCGAAATCCAGCGTCAGTGTAAAACCCGGCCGCGGAAAGGAAAAAAGCCCTGGCGACCGTTGCTTACCGAACTTCTTCAGAACGGTCAGGAACGAGGCATGGCCGGCCTGGCGCGCCGTTTCCAGGAGTCGGGCAGTAATCTCCACCGCATTGTCCACCGGATACACGCTCTGATGCTGATAAAGGCCTTTCGGCCCATAGAGCAGGTTCCATTGCCCGATGGCGTCCAATGGATGGAAATAGCCGGGCCATTTGACGGAAGTCACCGTCTCGCCGCGCTTTTCCTTGCGGAAGTAGAATTCGTTGAACGCCTTCAGCGTCACCCGGTTCAGCAGATTGAACGGCGGGGGGAACGGCACCGAGAGTTTCGCGGAGCGTGGCATGTCGGGAAATTCGCAAGACGCATCCGCGTGGTCACCGGCCAGCAGGACGCCCCTGCCCGCGCGTTTGCCCGTTGCCAGCTGGTCGATCCAGGCCACCGAATATTCATGCTCGCCGTCCACCCGCTCGACCATGCCGAAGTAGTCCTCGAGCCGGTCGAAGCGGATTGCATGCTGCTGGATATGGGGCGACGGCACCTTCATCAATTGCAGATCGACCGACAAGATCAGCCCGGTCAGCCCCATGCCGCCGATCGTGGCATGAAACAGGTCGGGATTTTCCGTTGCCGAGCAGGTCAGCAATTCTCCGGTCGAACGCAACAAGGCCAACCGCAGGACGTGCCTGCCGAAGGTGCCGCGCGCGTGGTGATTCTTGCCGTGAACGTCGTTGGCAACCGCGCCGGCCACCGTCACCGCGGCGGTCCCAGGCGTCACCGGCAGGAAGAAGCGGTGCGGGATCGCCTGTTCGAGGATGGCATGAAGCGTGACGCCCGCGTCGCAGGAGACAATTCCAGTTCCCGGATCGAAGCCGAGGATGCGGCTGCGCATGCGACCGTCGATCAAGGTGCCCTGGTCATTGTGGCAGCTGTCGCCGTAGGAGCGGCCATTGCCGAAGGGCAGAAAGGCGCCGGGGGCCGCCTTGTCCCGCAGGTTTTCATAGGCGTCCGGCGAGATGCCTTGGCGGGGATGGCAGTCGATCCGCCCCCAGCTGTCGAATGAACCATCGGTCATTGCCGGCCCAGCGCACCTGCGAGAATGAGCATAGCGCCCATCGCCATCGTCACAAGGCTGCGCCAGTCGCGCATGATGAACACGACCGGATCCTCATGCAGCATGCGGCGGCGGGCAAGCATCCAGATCCTCAGGAGCATGTAGAGCACCAGCGGGCAGAGCGGCCACAGCGCCCAGGGCAGCGTGTACATTTCCTGCATCTCCTTGCTGTGAATGTAGAGCGCAAGCACCAGAGCAGAGGTAAAGGCGGATGCGACCCCTGCCTGCCCGACCATCTCGAAATCGACGGCGACATAGCCGCGGCCGGGAACCTGATTGCCGTCGCGCCCGTCATATTCATCGAGTTCGACGTAGCGCTTCACCAGCGCCAGGCTGAGGAAGAAGAAGACCGAGAAGGACAGGAGCCAGAAGGATAGCACCGTGCCGGTGGCAGCGGAACCGGCAACAATACGGACCGTATAGAGGCCGGCAAGCGTGAAGACGTCCACCAGCAACTTGCGCTTCAGAACGAAGGTATAGGCGGTCGTCGCGATTGCATAGAAACCGAGTACGAGCGCGAAATCGTAAGGCAGCACCGCCGTCAGCGAGAGAGACGCGACGAGAAGGCAGAGCGCGATGGTCAGCCCCATCGGCACGGACATCAGGCCGCTCGCCAGCGGCCTGTTGCGCTTCGTCGGGTGGCGCCGGTCGTTGGTAAGGTCTGAGAGATCATTGATCACATAGACGGCGGACGCGAGAAAACTGAAGGCGAAGAAGGCGAGAATGACGTTGATCACCGCATCGAGGTGCAGAATGTCATGGTTGAGCACCATCGGAACGCCGATCAGGACGTTTTTCGCCCATTGATGCATGCGGATCGATTTCAGGGCCGCGAGACCGCTGGTCTTGCCGATATCGAGCCGCTCGGCATCATGCGCACGCCGCCATTTCTCAGCTGCCGTATCCGGTGCAACGACGATCGCCTTGCGGGCTGCGTCGAACACCGGAACGTCGTCACGGCTGTTGCCCATGTAGTCGAAACCGCCCTCGCCGAACTGTTCGATCAGCTTTTCGCGTTTCCGGCGGCTGGTGAGGTTGGTTTCCGAAGAACTGTGCAGAACGGACGAAAAGACGCCCGTATGGGCTGCGACCCCGAGTGCGACGCTTTCCGCCGCGCCGGTGACGAGTACGAGTTGCCGGCCGGTTTCGCGCTCGTGCTCCAGACGTTTGAGGACCGCCTCGCGATAGGGCCAGTCGGCCGCCCGGCGTCCCGAGCGGGCGGCGATTTCGTGTTTCAGCCGCGCCTTACCCTTGGACATCCAGTACAGAACTGCAAACAGCATCAGCGGATTGCGCAAAAGGACGACAGCCACGCCCTCCCAGAGCGTGTCGGCGGCAAGCAACGTGCCGTCCAGATCGACGCACAGCGGAATATGCCGCGTTTCAGTACGAGCATCCATAAGATCAAACCCCGAGAATACGTGCCGGGGACAGTCCCATGATCAGCTTTAAGAAAAGCAAACAGTGCACGCGTCACGAGTATCAAACTACTGCGGTGGTTAACGAGTCGCCGAGATAAATAAGAGAATTCAATCAAGTCCGATCCAGTTCAGGGCATCGCGCCAATCGGTCATGCGAACCGGCGTCCCGTGCGATCCGGTCTGGAACAGGACGAAGCGGCTCGGATAGC
>UCOA01000051.1 GCA_900474095.1 Hyphomicrobiales bacterium
CCCCCTCAAGGGGGGAGATCAGTCCGCGACTGTGGGAGCCTCAAGCAATGCTGACTGACCATTTCCGCCCGCAATCCTTCAACGGCATCGACGATATCGTCATTGTCGGCGGCGGCCTTGCAGGGCTGTTCTGCGCGCTGAAACTCAGCCCGCGTCCCGTCACCGTGCTTGCCGCCGCGCCGATCGGTCATGGTGCCTCCTCCGCCTGGGCACAAGGAGGCATTGCCGCTGCCATGGGCTTGGGCGACACCATCGACAAGCATGTCGCCGACACGCTCACTGCCGGTGCCGGCATCGTCGACGAGAAGATGACGCGCCTGATGGTGGCCGAGGGACCGGCCCGCATTCACGATCTCCTGGGCTACGGCGTACCCTTCGACCGCGATCTCGAAGGCAAGCTCCTTCTGTCGCGCGAGGCCGCCCATTCCGAGCGTCGCATCGTCCGCGTCAAGGGCGACATGGCCGGCAAGGCGATCATGGAAGCGTTGATTGCAGCTGTGCGCAACACGCCATCGATCCGGGTTCTGGAAGGTTATGTCGTTGAGGAACTGGTGCGCCAGGGCCGCTTCATCTCTGGCGTCATCGCCCGGCCGGATGCCGGGCAGTCGAAGAAGCGAGTGTCGTTCCCGGCTCGCGCCGTCGTGCTCTGCTCAGGTGGTGTCGGCCATCTTTTTTCGGTCACCACCAATCCGACCGAAGCCTGCGGGCAGGGCGTCGGCATGGCGGCGCGCGCCGGCGCCATCATCGCCGATCCGGAATTCGTCCAGTTCCATCCGACGGCGATCAATATCGGCCGCGACCCGGCGCCGCTCGCAACGGAAGCCCTGCGCGGTGACGGTGCGCAACTCATCAACTCCGCCGGCCGCCGCTTCATGCTCGACATCCACCCGGACGGCGAGCTTGCGCCGCGTGACATCGTTTCGCGCGGGGTCTTTGCAGAGGTTCAGGCCAAGCGCGGAGCCTTCCTCGATTGCACCAAGGCGGTGGGGGCGCATTTTCCGGAAGCGTTCCCGACGGTCTACGCCTCCTGCATGTCGGCCGGCATCGACCCGGTCACCCAGCCGATCCCGGTCGTTCCGGCCGTGCACTATCATATGGGCGGTGTGCTGACCGACGCCGAGGGCCGTACCTCGATCGATGGTCTGTGGGCCGCAGGCGAGGTCACCTCGACGGGCGTCCACGGCGCCAACCGTTTGGCCTCGAACTCTCTTCTGGAAGCGGTGGTCTTTGCCGCGCGTATCGCCGAAAACATCAAGGGCATGTTGCCGGAGCCGAAGATCACGGATTGGGGCAACAATGCCGGCGAGAACGACGATCCGGTAACACTCGAAGACAGCCCGCCGTTGACGGCGCTGCGGCATATCATGAGCGACCATGTCGGTGTCATCCGCAACAGGGACAGTCTGAGCCATGCCATCCGCGCCATCGCCAATCTCGAGCGCCAGAATACCCGCCTGCGTTTCAGCAACATCCTCACCACGGCCAAGCTGATGACGGTTGCGGCTTTCCAACGCACCGAGAGCCGTGGTGGTCATTTCCGTTCGGATTGCCCGGAGCCGCGCCCGGAATGGAAACGCCGCACCTTCCTGACGCTCGCGGAGGCCGACCGGATCGTCGCGGACGTGACGGAGACGGAAGTGGTTTAGATCTCTCCGTAGCCGCCATCTTACTCCGTCATCCTTGGGTCAAGCCCGAGGGTGACGGTGGGAGGGGGCCGGTTTATGAGAAACTGAAACCTTCGCCGCCGCACTTTGAAGAGGAACCACCATGCCGCTCACAGCCCTTCGCCCGGAATTGCCCGCCTTGATGGTGGAGGAGCACGTCCGCGCAGCTCTGCTGGAGGATCTCGGCCGCGCCGGTGACATCACCACTTACGCAACGATCGCGCCGGAGATGACAGGCACCGCGGAAATGAACGCCCGCGAGAACGGCGTCGTCGCCGGCATGGAACTGGCCCGCACCGCCTTCCGGATGATCGATCCGACAATTCGCTTCGATGCCCTGGTGGCGGATGGCGACCGGGTTCATCCGGGCGCCGTGCTTGCCCGTATCTCCGGACGAGCGCGCGGCCTTCTGTCGGCCGAGCGAGTGGCCCTGAATTTCCTCATGCATCTTTGCGGTGTCGCCACCTACACATCGAAATTCGCCGGTGAGATCGCTCACACCCGCGCCAAGGTCTGCTGCACGCGCAAGACCATTCCCGGCCTGCGGGCGCTTGAAAAATACGCCGTTCGTCTCGGTGGCGGCTCCAACCATCGCTACGGGCTCGATGATGCTATACTGATCAAGGACAACCACATCGCCGTTTCCGGCAGCGTCGCCGGCGCCGTCGACGCAGCGCGCGCCTATTGCGGCCATCTGGTCAAGATCGAGGTGGAAGTCGATGGCTTGGAACAGATGCGCGAAGCCCTGACCGCCAGCCCCGATGTCATCCTGCTCGACAATATGACGCCGGACCGGCTCGGCGAAGCTGTCGCAGCCAATGCCGCCCATTGGCAGCTTTCCGCTGATGCCTATGCGACCGATCCCCGCCGTACCCGGCTGGAGGCTTCCGGCAACGTCAATTTCCAGACTATCCGCGCCATCGCCGAAACCGGCGTCGACTACATCTCGACTTCCAAGATCACCATGGCAGCGCCGACGCTGGATATCGGTCTCGACGTCGTCATTGGCTGAAGGAACGTTACAGCCGCTTTGTTGCAGCACGCCGTCTTGTCCATTCATCCGCGACATCGCCCATCGTCTTCGCCGTACCGTCCTTGACCCAGGCCATGAAGGCCCTGTCGAACGCGAAATCCTTGCCGCATTGCGCGGTGAGGAAACGCCGGACATTCTGCGTGTTCCGGTAGGCTGGCGTCACCACGGTATCGCGGACGATGGGATCGGCATGCCAGTCGAAGCCGTTCACAGGCACTCCTATCGCTGCAGAACGAACGGGCAGACGAGGCGCACGCCGATCGTCAGCGACTTGCCGCAAGTGTAGCGGCAGGTCTTGAATGGACCGTTCACCTCTTCGTCATTCAGATTGCATACGGTAATTTTCGGTTGATCCGAGCTACGGTTGCCGTTGAAATAGTCCGGAATGTTCGGTTTGTCTTCAGGCGCCGTGAGAAGTGTGCCGGCGAGAAGGAGAACTATGGTTTGCATCGGTTCGCGCCTTGCTGTTCGACAGCCTGTATCATGTGCCGACAAGGGAACTTTTACCAGCACCGGACAGTTGGCGCAAACGAGGCTGGTTTCGGGCGTTAGCGTCTAAAGGACGGTTCGTGTCGACAGATATCTGGGTCTTCGCTGTTATCGGTTTCGTTGCGCAATTGATCGACGGTGCGCTGGGCATGGCCTTCGGCCTTCTATCAACCACAAGCCTGCTTGCCTTCGGCGTGCCCCCGGCAACGGCGAGTGCGATGACCCATATCGCGGAGATCTTCACGACGACGGCATCCGGAGCGTCCCACATCTATCATCGCAATATCGACTGGCGCCTCGTCCTGCGCCTGGCGCCGGCCGGCATGATCGGCGGGGCGCTGGGCGCCTTTGGCGCCTCCATGGTCGATGGCAAGATACTTGAGCCCTATGTCTCGGCTTATCTGCTCCTGGTCGGCATCTACATCCTCTTCAAGGCGTTTCGACCACTCTGGTTGCGCGAGGTCAAGGATTGGCTCGTACCCCTCGTCGGCTTCGGCGGTGGTGCGCTGGACGCGGCTGGCGGTGGCGGCTGGGGACCGATCGTCACGACCTCGCTGATCGGCCGCGGCCATGAGCCGAAGAAGGTCATCGGTTCCACCAGCCTCACCGAATTCGTCGTGACCTTGACGATCTCGCTGACCTTCATCCTGACCCTCGGCTGGTCCGAGCTCGGGTCGGCGATCGGTCTCATCCTCGGCGGCGTTCTTGCGGCGCCGGCCGGCGCTCTCGTTGTCAAGCACCTGCCGGTACGGCCGTTGATGATCGCCGTCGCCCTCGTCATCGTCATCACGTCGGCCATCAGGTTTTTCTAAGCGGTTCCGGCGCCCATCAGGGCTCATCGGTTGCGCGCCACCTAAGCTGAGAGGAAGACCCAGATGGTCCTTCCGCTCGCCGCCCGGGCGGCATGCTGTATTCCCATCCTTTCATCCACTTGGAACCCCGACGATATCCATGCGTTGGGTTGGACCGCACGAGGTTGATCAACCGGAAGGATATGCAGATGAAAAATCCCATCTTGACGATGGCGCTCGCCGCCTGTGTCGCAACACCCGTCCTTGCGCAGCCCTCGTCGCAGACAGCTGTAGCCAATTTCATTGGAAAGGATGGCAAGGAGACGGGCAGGGCGCTCTTGACCTCGGCCAAGAGCGGCGTGTTCATCGAAGTCGAGGTCACCGATCTGCCGCCGGGAAATTGGGTGGCGTTCCATATCCATGAGACCGGTGAATGCGATGCTGCGGATGGCCACGAGTCGGCCGGTACACATTTCAATCCGGGCAAGACCGAACACGGGTTCCTCGCTGTCAATGGCCCGCACGCCGGCGACATGCCGAACCAGTATGTCGGCGATGATGGCGTCTTGCGTGCGCAGGTGTTCAACAGCATGGTCGTGCTCGACAATGCCGCAAACGGCATTCGCGGCCGGGCTCTGGTAATCCATGCCAAATCCGATGATAACCGCAGCCAACCCTCCGGCGACGCCGGCGAACGGCTGGCCTGCGCCGTGATCGAATAGCGTGTTCGATGCCTCTTTCCGCGATAAGCGGGAAGGTCGGGGGAGCTACCGTCCGCCGACTTTCAGTCCGGGCGCCGGGCGTTCGTCGAGAATTTGGCGGCGGAAGCGGAAGAGGGCCGCCGGTCGGCCGCCGGTGGCGGCGGTCAACATGCCGGTCGGTTCGACAAGCTCGGCCCCTTCGACGAGACGGCGGAAATTCTGCTTGTGGAGATGGCGGCCGGAAATGGCCTCGACGGTCGCCTGCAGGTCGGTCAGCGTAAATTCCGGCGGCATCAGTTCGAAGATCACCGGACGGTATTTGATCTTTCCGCGCAGCCGCGCGACGGCAGTGGCGACGATCCGGCGGTGGTCGTCGCGCATCGTCAGGCCGATCGGCGGCGTCGTCGTCGCAACCGCCCGCCCGTCGATGACGGCCTCACCGACAAGTCCGGCCTCATAGAGAAGCTCGTAACGCTCCAATACGCGCTCTTCGTCCCACGGAAAATCATCAAGCCCAAAGGCAAGCCGCATGCGGGTGCGCCGTTGCGGCAGGCCCATGCGCTCGTCCTGATGGCCGCCCGTTTCCCATAGCCGCAAGGCGGGAAGAATGGTCTGATCGATGATCGCAGGACGGCCCTGTCGCCAGTCCTCCCAGGGAAGGTAGCTGTACCAGTCACGCCAATGGGCGCCGGCACCTGCCAGCCGCGCATTGTTTTCCGCATCGGCACGCGTCAGCGCCAGATAGCCGACCGACACCATATGCTTGCCGCTTTCGCCGGGCGAGCGATGTCGGCCGCGGTCGCCGAAGGTATAGAGCTGTTCGATATAGCCGAGATCAAGCGCCGTCTGTTGCTCGACGCTGGCGCGCAGGCTGGTCTCGAAAGTCCGGTGGCGGGCGGGATCGAAGGGGCCGAAGGGCAGACCGTCGCGGCTGTCCTCCTGTCCTTCGCTGACGGCGAGGATCCGCGGCGAGCGGCTGGTCACGGCGACGATCGCGGCATTGAGGCCGATCTCGACGGTGATGGCCCTCTCGTCAACTGGCATGGGAGACGGGCTCCGGCAGAGGCGAAAAGACAAAGGGCACATTGCCGTCCGCATCGGCGCCCCGGCCGATCGCCCTGACAGCTGCAACCAAGCGCCCGCTGCGCGAAAGCAGGTGGTCGCCGATCTCGATCAGCCGGCTATTCGGTGTGACATAGGCGGATGCAGTGCGCAGGCGCCGCGCGAGTTCCGTCTCGTCTTGATCCGGCTGCACCGCCAAGGCGGCAATGACGGCGGCGGCCGGCGAACGGGAAATCCCCATCCAGCAGTGGATAAGCAGCGGCGCCGATTGATCCCATTGCCGCGCAAAGCCGATGATCTGCGTGACATGGCTTTCCTGCGGCGCCACCAACCCATCATTTCCGCCAAAACTGATGTCGTTGACGCCTAGCAACAGATGACGGGTCGCGTCGATCACCGCCGGGCGATGAAAGCTCTGGTCCTTGGCAAGCAGGCTGACCATCTCGCGGCAGCGGTGCCGGACGGCTACTTCGGCGATGCGAGAGAGGGGCGAAACGATGATCTGCGGCATCAGGACGCCACTCGCGCGCTGCTACGCATCGCTTCGATGGTTTCAAACCGTTCGGCGAAGAGTTTCTGCGCCTCGATCGCCGGCAGCGGATCGATCAGGATCATGTCGCGGGTGATGCCACGCGGCTGGCCGAAGAATTTTCGTGCTTCCGCAAGCGAAAACCCGGCCAGGACAGTCGCCTCGAAATAGGCGGCGATCTGGTCGGCCTTCTTGATCCTGATTTTAAGCTCGGCCGGCGTCGTGGCGGGAAGGCCGAAGCGCAGGTGAATGGCGCCTTCCAACCGTTTCTCGACCACCTTGTAGCCGCCGCCCACCACCGCCTTGAAGGGCGAGATCATATCGCCGATCACATATTCCGGCGCATCGTGCAGCAGCGCCATCTGGCATTCGTCCGGCGTGCCATTGTACTGCCTGCGGAAAATCTCCTCGACCATCAGGCTGTGCTGGGCAACGGAAAAGGCGTGGTTGCCCTCCGTCTGGCCGTTCCAGCGGGCGACCCGCGCGAGGCCGTGGGCGATATCGGAGAGTTCGATGTCGAGCGGTGACGGATCGAGCAGATCCAGCCGCCGTCCCGAAAGCATGCGCTGCCAGGCGCGGGCAGACATCAGGCGCTCGCCTCGTCGGCTTCAGCCGGAAATTCAAGGCCCGTCCACGCAGGCAGCGCGAGTGTCACCGGTACGTCGCCGGCAAGGATTGCTTCACCGGCGGCAATAGCCTCGCCCGCCTTGTCGATGCGGACGATCGCCAGACCGGAAGCACCGACGACGCTGCCGAGCGTTCCGATCAGCCGGTCCTTGACGGTCAGCGGCGTGCCGGTTGCGGGCAGGGCGGTCTCTGCGGCGACGATGACGACGCGCCTGCGCGCCGTACCGCGATGCTGCATTCGGGATACGACCTCCTGCCCGACATAGCAGCCCTTCTTGAACGACAGTGCGCCGTTCTTGTCCATCAGCACGTCATGCGGAAAGGCGTCCTGCAATGCATAGTCCGCACCGGAAGTCGCAATGCCAGCTGCGATCCGCAGGCGATCATATTCCTCGCCGGCGCTCGTTTCGGTTTCCTCGCCGTAGGTCCGGTAAACCGTCTGCCCCGCCTTGGCGAAACGAGCATCGCGATAGCCGCCCGATGTCTCCTCGAAATGAATGGTAACCGCGGCCGGCGACGTGACGGAAAGCACGATCGGAAGCCGCAGCTTGTACATCGTGAGCCGCTTCAGCAGCGCCTCGGCCTGATTTGTCGCGGTTTCAAGCCGGATCGCTTCGCCGTCGCGCGTCACCAGGAAATCGAAAAGGATCTTGCCCTGCGGTGTCAGCAACGCGCCCGGTTGCGCTTCGCCATCTTCCAGTTGCCCGAGATCGGTCGTGATCAGGGCCTGCAGAAAATCCTGCGCACCTTGTCCAGACACGGTAACGACGGCGCGGTCGGCAAGGGCAGTGGGTTGCATGGGGCTCATCCTGTTCATCGGTAAACAGGTAGGATTTCATGCGAGCCTGAGCAAGCGCTTTGCGCCAGCGATCAGTCTCCGGCGACGAAAAATTTCCACTGGCCGTCGGGCGTGATGCCGACACGATAGAAATTGTAGTTGCCGCCCTCTTCCATTCCGGCGACATCACCGGCGGTTACCAGCCGGAAGAGGTCGACCTTTTCGGGCGCGGTGAGCGAGGAAAGAGATTTTTCGGTGAAATAGGGCCAGACATAGATTTCGTCCGGCGTGCCCTTGTCGACCAGCACGAAGCCTGTCGACAGAACATCGAGCAGGATCGCCAGAATTTCGATTCCCTCCGGATCGCCGGACAATCCCTTGAGGACTTCGATGGGATCGGTACCATTTTCTCCCACCTGCGTCTGCGTCGGGCCCTTGCCGAGCAGCGACCGCAACCGTTCGATGTCGCCGGACGCCGCAGCCTCGACGATCAACTCGCGCATGCGGGCGACGGCCTGCGGAATTTTCGATACATCGAACAGCACTTCGACAGGGGCGGCCGGCGCCGAATCTTCGACCGCATCGTCCTGTTCGTCGCGAGCTGGCTTGTTCACGAGCGGATCGGGCATCGGGATCTGCATGGGTCCCACGTCGTCTGGCTCGTCTACTTCGGGGACGTCCTTGCCCCTGTCGTCCTCGTTCGCCTGCCCGGGAATCTCCTTGAGTTCGCTGAGCGCAAACGCAGCGTGCGGAGAAAGAAAGGAGGAGGCAACGAGCCCGGCAAGCAGTAACGCAGAAAATCGAACCGCAACTGGCCGGTTTGCTGACATCTGGCGTAACATGGCTGCCTCGAAACTACTGCAGAGTACGTTCCGGTGAGAATTCTCCGGCCAGCATACGCTCGCGCAGCGAGTTCAGCATGGCTTCCGCGCCGTCTTCGCCGTGCAGGCGGATCGTCTCGCGCATGGCAAGGGCAATGGCCGCATCGGCGATGATCTCAGGCTCGATGCCGTCAGCCATTCCATCCGCCCAGGCTTCATTCTGGTGTTCCAGGGCTGCCTGCATCTTCTCATGAACGATCATGTCGTCGATGTCATTCAGACTGGGTTCCATCATTCGTTCCATGCCGTTTCACGCTCTTTACTTGGCACCTGACTTGAGGTGGCGCCACTTGTTACCACTCTCTTAACGACCTTAGCAGCCTTTTCCCAAAACGACACGGGCTCCTGAAAAAAGAGGTTAATATCTCCTTAATTTCCGAAGCGAGCGGTTATTTCTGAAGCAAGTGTTGCTCCTTCAGCACGGTATCTCTCGTCGGCGACTACCGCGGCGGCCGTGCAGGCCGTGTAGACGGAGGCAAAAGTCCGGTAGCCGCGGTTGAAGGCGGCGGTCATGCGAGCCCGCCGCTCGGCCTCGCCTCCGGCCTCCCTGTCGAGCAGGTCCTGCATCGATTGCCGCCAACTGTCTGCCGTCCCATCCTTGCAGAGTGTACGCAAATAGTGAACGGAACCAAGGATTTCCGACAGGCGCAACAGTCGCGCGTCATAGGGCGCAGGTTTTTCAGCGGTCACCGCCGGGGTGCCGGTAACCGGCGTCTCCTGCGCATGGGCGCCAAACGGCGGAGCTATAAGAGCCAGTAAAAGAGACAATCGAATGGCCGGAAAGCGGATCATGCCCTTTTGAAGCCCCGAATCACGCCGGCAGGCAAGTCGAATTTCCAACGGACGATCGCGGCTTCCGACGCGCCTCCAGTTTTTCCACGCATTCGCGAACGCTATCGGGGATCGGCAACTCGAAAATTTCGGTCGCCGTATACCAGCCGATGCCGGCCGCGTCGTCGCCGGCGACGGCAACAGGGTCCGGATCGGCGTCCACCGTGAAGACCGACAGGAAAAAATGTCGCGCGCCAGCCCCATCTGATTCGCGCGGAGGCAGGTCATAAGTTTCAAAGAGGTGTGGATTGCGCGGAAGAATACCCGTTTCCTCGTGAAACTCGCGCACCGCCGTTTCTGCCGGCGTCTCGCCGATCTCAGCCCGCCCGCCAGGGAAGGCATACATGTCCGCAGATGGCGGATTGGCCCGACGCACGAGCAGGTATCGCCCGTCGCGCTCGAGAATGGCGGAAGACGCGAGTTGGGGAGTGGGAGGGGTCATGTGGTCTTTCATCGGCGTTCTACCTATATTCCTGTGCATCAACGAAATACAATGGATCGCAGCGAAGCGGGAACCAAAAACCGTGAAGGCGATTCCTGATGTGGACATCCTTGATGGTCGTCTTTCTATCCGAAGGCTGGATTGATTCATGTGCGGACGATTTGCGCTGGCGGCGACACCGGAAGAAGTGGCGGAATTTCTCGGTCTCCTGGAGACGGAGGACTTTCCCGCGCGGTTCAACATCGCGCCGACGCAACCGATTCTCGTCGTCATTGCCGGTGATCGCCAGCAGCAGGGCAGCAACCTGCCGGAGCGCAAGGCCTTGCTCGTGCGCTGGGGCTTTACACCGTCGTGGGTGAAGGATCCGCGCGATTTTCCGTTGCTCATCAATGCACGTGCCGAAACCGCCATCGGCAAAGCCTCGTTCAAGGCCGCCATGCGCCATCGGCGCATCCTCATTCCCGCGTCCGGCTTCTATGAATGGCACCGACCGCCCAAGGAGAGTGGCGAACCCTCGCAGGCCTATTGGATTCGCCCGAAAAATGGAGGCGTTGTCGCCTTAGCCGGTCTCATGGAGACCTGGTCCTCGGCGGATGGGTCTGAGGTAGATACCGGCGCCATCCTGACCACGCGCGCCAATGCCCGGATCGCGGATATTCACGATCGCATGCCGGTTGTCATCAGGCCCGAGGATTTTACCCGCTGGCTCGACTGCAAGACACAGGAACCGCGCGATGTCGCGGAGTTGATGGTGCCCGCGAGCGAAGACTATTTCGAAGCCATCGCCGTCTCCGACAAGGTGAACAAGGTGGCAAACACAGGCGCCGATCTTCAGGCTCCGGTTAGCGTTGCCGCAAGGCCTGCCGCGAAGCCTAAGGAGCCTCGGGCAGACCGTCAGTTGTCACTATTTTGAGGGATCAGGCGAGCTGCTTCGGCTGAGCGGGTTTCTTGACCGGCTTTGGTTTGACCTGCAAAGCAGCAGCAAGGACGGCCTTCAGGCCGAGCGGACGGTATTGCTCGACAAGATTGGCCGCGTTTCGCGGACTGTTCTTGTCGGTCTTTTTACCAGGCATTTCAAACTCTCCTTTGGTGCTTTCCCTAGCTGGATGCGCTTCGTTCCGGCATGTTTTCCACCAAAACGGCGTTCCTTATTGTGCCCCGGGAAACAGGCAGCAATGTGCATTTGCCTGAAAGCCCCGATTCCCCGGGTGTCAGGCGTCTCCAGATAAGCCCAATCATGACAAAACAATGGCGAAATCTCCACCATCCCGACATATGACGTTCGGCGGCGCTTGACCTCTTGACCGGGCGCATGCGAAGCGCGATAAAGCTGCCCATGAAAACGGTTATCTGCATCATCTGCCGGATTATTATTCGCTAGCCTCAACGCTGGCCTGGCCGTTTTCGTCTCCCAAAAATCAAGATGACAACGCGATGGTCCAGCCGGGCGGCTGCGTGCATTCGGTGATGCGGAATGGGAGATTTGGAATGGGCGGACTGCCGACATTGAAACTGTACAACACGCTGACAAGGGAGAAATCGGTTTTCACGCCGATCGATCCACAGAATGTCCGCATGTATGTCTGCGGCCCGACCGTTTATGACTACGCCCATATCGGCAATGCGCGGCCTGCCATCGTCTTCGACGTGCTGTTCCGGCTGTTGCGTCACGTCTATGGCGAAAACCACGTCACCTATGCCCGCAACATTACCGACGTCGATGACAAGATTAACGCACGGGCGCTGCGCGACCATCCCGGCCTGCCGCTCAACGAGGCCATTCGCCTCGTCACCGAAAAAACCGAGACACAGTATCTCGAAGACGCCAAGGCGCTCGGCTGCCTTGATCCGACGGTGCAGCCGCGCGCCACCGACAATATCGGCCAGATGATCGACATTATCGAAAAGCTGGTTGCCAAGAGCCATGCCTATGCGGCGGAAGGCGAGGTGCTGTTCGACACCCGGTCGATGGCCGATTACGGCCGGCTTTCCAACCGCAATCTCGACGACCAGCAGGCCGGCGCCCGCGTCGCGGTTGAAGCGCACAAGAGGAACCCGGGCGATTTCGTGCTGTGGAAACTGTCGTCCGACAGCGAACCCGGCTGGGACAGTCCTTGGGGCCGTGGTCGGCCGGGCTGGCATATCGAATGCTCGGCGATGAGCGAGCGTTATCTCGGCGAGATATTCGATATTCACGGCGGTGGGCTCGACCTGATCTTCCCGCATCATGAAAACGAGATTGCCCAGTCGCGCTGCGCCCACGGCACGGATGTCATGGCCAATGTCTGGATGCACAATGGCTTCCTGCAGGTCGAAGGCCGAAAAATGTCGAAGTCGGAAGGCAATTTCGTCACGATCTACGAATTGCTGCACACGGAAACATTCGGCGGCCGCAAGTGGCCGGGCGAGGTCCTGCGTCTGGCGATGCTGATGACCCACTACCGCGAGCCGATCGATTTTTCGATCAAGCGGCTGGAGGAAGCGGAGCGTCTGCTTGCCAAATGGCCCACGTTCAAGCAAAGCGGCGGAGCGGCGGATGCCTCGGTGGTCAATGCACTTGCCGACGATCTCAATACGGTCGCAGCGGTGCAGGCGCTGCATGCTCTCGCGCAGGCTGCCAATACAGATCCAGCTCTGCTCTCGGCTTTTGCCGCAAGCGCGGCTCTGCTCGGCGTTTTTCTGAAGGAAACCGAGGTGGATGAAGCCGTCGCGTCAGCGGTGGATGCACTTGTGGCGATGCGTCTCGAAATGCTGAAGGCCAAGAATTTCACGGAGGCCGACAAAATCCGCGAGGATCTTGCCGCCAAGGGCATTCAACTGAAGGACGGCAAGGACCCGGCGACCGGTGAGCGGGTGACGACTTGGGAGGTCAGGCGGTAACCTTGTATTCCTTTCGTGAGAGGCATATGTTTAGGCATATGCCAAAAGGAGCGTACCATGAATGTGATCCGCATTGAGGAAGGCAGGGAGGTAAGACTCTTTCGCAACGGTCGCAATCAGGCCGTTCGCATTCCCGTGGAGTTCGAGCTTCCGGGGAATGAGGCGATCATGCGCAAGGAAGGCGACCGCTTGATCATCGAGCCGAAGACGAAGAGCGGATTGCTCGAATGGCTGGCGACCATCGAACCCTGGGACGAGGAGTTTCCCGACGTTGACGAAGGGCAATTGCCGCTTGAGGACGTTGATCTGTGAGCGGCTGGCAATACATGCTCGATACCAACATCGTGTCGCACATAATCCGCGCTCCAGAAGGCAAAGTCGTCCGCCGCATAAAAAGGGTTGGGAACAGCAGTCTTTGTGTAAGCGCGCTCGTCGCCTCGGAACTGCGATACGGCGCGATGAAGAGACGATCGGAGAGGTTATCATCGCTCGTGGAAAACATGCTCGAACGCCTCGACATCGTTGCCTACGAGGCCGCCGCAGCCATCCACTATGCAGAGATTCGTGATCAACTCACCCGCAGTGGCAATCTCATTGGGCCGATGGATATTCTGATTGCTGCCCACGCCCGCGTCCTGGAACTGACGTTTGTAACCGACAACACCCGTGAATTTTCCCGCGTGAGCGGTCTCAAGGTGGAAAACTGGCTCGGTGAAGAGGAATGAGCCCATGACTGACTCCACCCACACCGGCGGCTGCCAATGCGGTGCTGTCCGCTTCCGCGTCAAAGGCCCGCTCGGCGATGCGTCCGTCTGCCATTGCCGGATGTGCCAGAAGGCGGCGGGGAATTTTTATCTGCCGCTGGTCTCCGTACGTTCGGCGAAGCTCACCTGGACGCGGGGGGCACCGAAACGCTTTCAGTCGTCCAATTTCGTCAAGCGCGGTTTCTGTGGCGATTGCGGCACGCCGCTGACCTTTGAGGCGCCGGACGGCGTGGCTCTGGCGATTGCGGCTTTCGATAAGCCGCAAGGTATCGTGCCGAAGATGCAGTGGGGCATCGAGGCCAAAGTGCCCTATGTGGACCATATTCCGAACCTGCCGGGCGAGGACACCATGGCCGATCAGGATTCCGCATCCTTTCTCGCCAGGCTGGTTTCCTACCAGCATCCGGATCACGATACGACCGAGTGGCCGCCGAAGGAGCGCGGATGAGCATCTCCCGCATCTATACCGGCGGCTGCCAATGCGGCGCGGTGCGCTATCGGGCGGAAGGCACGCTCGCAGATCCGCATCTGTGCCATTGCCGGATGTGCCAGAAGGCGGCCGGCAACTACTTCATGCCGCTTGCCAATGCGCCGCGCGCGTCGTTCCGCATCACGCGGGGGGAGCCGAGCTGGTTTTATTCCTCCGAAGTCGCGCGGCGCGGTTTTTGCGCCGCCTGCGGCACGCCATTATTCTACGACATGCCGGGGGCGGATTTCATCAATATCGTGCTCGGTTCGCTCGACGATCCCTATGATGTGCGGCCGTTGAAGCAGTCCGGCGTGGAATCGCGCGTCCCTTGGTTTTCGCATCTGCCGGGGCTGCCGGGTGGAGAAACCGATGCCGGCAACAAAGCAGGTGCCGAGCGGCATCTGGCGATCCTTGAATCGAACCGCCAGCATCCCGATTTCGATACCGAACATTGGCCACCGGAGGAAGAGACATGACCGAGACCATTCGAACCGGAGGCTGCCAGTGCGGCGCCGTGCGTTTCAGGATTCACGGTGCGCTTGGCCGCCCGTCGATCTGTCATTGCCGCATGTGCCAGAAGGCCTTTGGCGGCTTCTTCGGCCCGCTTGTCACCGCGCCGGACGGCGGCGTCGAGTGGACGCGCAACGAGCCGAACTATTTCCAGTCGTCCGTCAACATCAGCCGCGGTTTTTGCTCGTCCTGCGGCACGCCGCTGACCTATCGACATCCGGGCGGTCTCGAAATCGCCATCGGCGCATTCGACGACCGCTCCGATCTCGCGCCGCAGATCCAGGTCAATTATGCAGCTCGCCTGCCCTGGGTGACGACGATCTTCGACCAGCCCGTCCATGACGATCCGGATTACTATTCAAAGCAGGAGCAGATCATCTCGTTCCAGCATCCCGATCACGACACGGCCGAATGGCCCACCCATGGTTTGAATCTATGACATCAGAACTACGCACGCTTTATCCGGAAATCGAACCCTATGCGACCGGCCATCTCGACGTTGGTCATGGTCACGTCATCTATTGGGAAAAGGCCGGCACCCCCGGCGCCAAGCCTGCTGTCTTCCTGCATGGCGGCCCTGGCGGCACGATCTCGCCGAGCCACCGCCGTCTGTTCGATCCCGCGCTTTACGACGTGACCCTGTTCGACCAGCGCGGCTGCGGAAAATCCATGCCGAATGCGGAGCTGGAAGCCAACACGACCTGGCATCTTGTAGCCGACATCGAGCGGCTGCGCGAACTGGCCGGCGTCGACAAATGGCTCGTTTTCGGCGGTTCCTGGGGCTCGACGCTGGCGCTCGCCTATGCCGAAAAGCATCCGAAGCGCGTGTCGGAACTCATCGTGCGGGGCATCTACACGCTGACCAGGGCGGAACTCGACTGGTACTATCAGTTCGGCGTCTCGGAAATGTTCCCGGACAAGTGGGAGCGCTTCGTCGCGCCGATCCCGCCGGAAGAGCGTCACGAGATGATGCTCGCCTATCACCGGCGCCTGACGAGTGACGACAGGGCGACACGCCTTGCCGCCGCCAGGGCCTGGAGCATCTGGGAGGGCGAAACGATCACGCTGCTGCCGGAACCCGCGACGAGTGACAAGTTCGCGGAAGATGAGTTCGCCTACGCCTTCGCCCGGATCGAAAACCATTTCTTCGTCAATGCCGGCTGGCTGGAGGAGGGGCAGCTTCTGCGTGACGCTCACAAGCTGCGCGGTATTCCCGGCGTTATCGTGCACGGCCGTTACGACATGCCCTGCCCGGCGAAATATGCCTGGGCACTACACAAGGCCTGGAGCGAAGCGGAGTTTCATCTGATCGAAGGGGCGGGGCATGCCTATTCCGAGCCAGGCATTCTCGACAAGCTCATCCGGGCGACCGACCGATTTGCGGGGAAGGTGTGATCAATATGGAACCGTCGACGGTTTTGACGCCGCAAGCTACCCCCCTCTGTCAGTGCGTGACATCTCCCCCACAAGGGGGGAGATCATTCATTTCCCTTGCCGGTTTTCCGGTGAGGCGAGCACGGAACGTGCGGCTAGTCTCCCCCCTTGTGGGGGAGATGTCGGCGTTGCCGACAGAGGGGGGTAAGGCGCGGCAAACTCGGAGCGAGCCGGCGATGGGGGCATTGCAATGAAAGAACGCATTTACCTCTTCGACACCACCCTGCGCGATGGGCAGCAAACGCCCGGCATCGATTTTTCCGTCGAGGACAAGATCGCCATCGCCAAGATGCTGGACGAATTCGGCATGGACTATGTCGAAGGCGGCTATCCCGGCGCCAACCCGACCGATACCGAGTTTTTCCAAAAGAAGCGCACGGGGAAAGCGCGCTTCGTCGCCTTCGGCATGACCAAGCGCGCCGGCGTGTCGGCGTCCAACGATCCCGGGCTAACGAGCCTCTTGCAGGCGCAAAGCGACGCGATCTGTCTTGTCGCCAAAAGCTGGGATTATCATGTTCGCGTGGCGCTTGGCTGTTCCAACGAGGAGAATCTGGAAGCGATCCGGACATCGGTTGAAGCTGTCGTTCAAAGCGGCCGCGAGGCGATGATCGATTGCGAACACTTCTTCGACGGTTACAAGGCCAATCCCGCCTACGCATTGGCCTGCGCCAAGACCGCCTATGACGCCGGCGCCCGCTGGGTCGTGCTCTGCGACACCAATGGCGGCACCCAGCCGCCGGAAATCCGCGACATCATCGCAGCGGTCATCGCCGATGGGGTTCCAGGCATCAAACTCGGCATCCACGCGCACAACGACACGGGCCAGGCCGTTGCCAATTCGCTGGCCGCCGTCGAGGCCGGCGTGCGTCAGGTTCAGGGCACGCTGAACGGTATCGGCGAGCGTTGCGGCAACGCCAATCTCGTCACGCTGATCCCGACGCTGGCGTTGAAGGAGTCCTATAACCACCGTTTCGAGACAGCGATCGACGCCGATCGGCTGCAGGAGCTGACCCAGCTTTCCCATGCCTTCGACGAGCTTTTGAACCGCTCACCGGACCACCAGATGCCCTATGTCGGCGCGTCTGCCTTCGCCACCAAGGCCGGCATTCATGCGTCGGCGCTGCTGAAGGACCCGCGCACCTATGAGCATGTGACGCCGGAAAGCGTCGGCAATCTGCGCAAGGTCATGGTGTCGGATCAGGGCGGCAAGGCCAACTTCATCAATGCGCTGAAACGGCGCGGCATCGTCGTCTCCAAGGATGATCCGAAGCTCGACAAGCTGATCGCCATCGTCAAGGAGCGCGAGGCGACAGGTTATGCCTATGAAGGCGCCGACGCGAGCTTCGCCATCCTCGCCCAGCGCATCCTCGGTTCGGTGCCAGAATTCTTCCTGGTCGACAGTTTTCGCGTCATGGTCGAGCGCCGCTTCGATGCCAACGGCAAGCTGAAGACCGTCTCGGAAGCCGTGGTGAAGGTCTCGGTCGACGGCGAGACGATGATGTCGGTTGCCGAAGGCCATGGTCCCGTCAATGCGCTCGATCTGGCACTGCGCAAGGATCTCGGCAAATACCAGTCGGAGATCGAGGATCTGGAACTGGTGGATTACAAGGTGCGTATCCTCAACGGCGGCACCGGGGCCATCACCCGCGTCCTGATCGAATCCGTCGATGCCACCGGCGCCCGCTGGTGGACGGTCGGCGTGTCCGACAACATCATCGACGCCTCCTTCCAGGCGCTGATGGATTCGATCGTCTTCAAGCTGTTGAAGAACCGCGACCAGGCGGGCTTGGCGGCGGCGGAGTAGGGGGAGTCTTTTTAGGATCGGGAGGTGGTTTGTCGTTTCAAAGCCGCCCAACACACTGTGTCATCCTCGGGCTTGACCCGAGGATCCATTCTGAAGCTAATGCCTTCGAAGTTACGTCTTGGCGTGCCATGTGGATCCTCGGGTCAACCCCGAGGATGACGAAGGAGGCGCGGTGCCGCACGCCTAACGATTGCCGCTCCCGCTCGCCGTCACAGCACCAGCCGGAACTTTGCAAATCCGTCCGCACCGTCGCCCGCGTCCTCGATCTTCACGCCCTTGATGTTGGCGATCAACCCGCGTGCCTTCGGGCCGGTCTCGAAAATCGCGGTGGCTCCTTCGACCGGCTTGAAGCTCCAGTTGCCGTCGGCCGATGGGTTGATGGTGCCTTCGGCGATGATGTAGCGGACGATCACGTCGCGGTTGGTGTCGGGGGCGGCGAAGATCACCTTGTCGGCGGCGATCTCGGGGAATTTGCCGCCGCCGCCGGCGCGGTAATTGTTGGACGCGACGACGAATTTCTGTGTTGGATCGATCGGTTTTCCCTCGAAGGAGAGATTCTGGATGCGGTTTGAACCCGGGTTCACCGCGTTGCCGTCCTTGTCGTACTTTGCTGGTTGCGACAGGTCGATCTGATAGGTCACGCCGTCGATGATATCGAAATTGTAGGAGGGAAAGTCGGGGTTGAGCAGCGGAGCATCCTTTGCGCCCTGCTCGACGGTGTTGAACATGCCGGCCGACATTTCCAGCCAGTTCTTCACCTGCGCGCCGGTGATGACGACCGCTTGCACCGTATTCGGATAGAGATAGAGGTCGGCGACGTTCTTGATGGCGATGTCGCCCGCCGGGACGTCGGTGTAATAGTCCGCGCCGCCGCGGCCACCGGACTTGAACGGGGCAGCCGCCGAAAGCATCGGCAGGTCCCTATATTCCGTGTCCTTCAGCATGTCCTTGATGTACCAGGTCTGCGCGTTGGAGACGATCTGCACCGACGGGTCGTCCGCCACCAGCGCGAAGTAGGAATAGAGCGGCGCCGAGGTCTTGCCGACGGGCGTGCGGATATAGGCAAGCGTCGCCTCATGCTCTGCATTGGCTGCATTCAGCACGTCGGCCCGGTCGGCCATATCGGCGACCACCTTCTTGTCCTCGCGGTGATAGATCGGCCTCGCTTCGGTGGTGAAATCGACGATCCTCCAGCTCTTGCCGTCCTTTTCGATGAGCAGGTCGATCAGCCCCAGATGCGATCCCCAGAAGCCGCCCATCACCGCCGGCTTGCCGAGCAGCGTGCCCTTGGCGGGATCGACGCCCTCGATGCCGTCGAAGCTCTTGGGGCCGGGAAAGACGAGGTGCTGGTGGCCGGTAAAGACCGCGTCGATGCCTTCGACGCCGGCGAGATAGAGCGAGGCATTTTCCATCCGGTCGCTCTGGCTGCTGCCGTCGATGCCGGAGTGGGAGAGGGCGATAACGATGTCGGCGCCTTCCTCCTTCATTGCCGGCACCCAGGCGCGGGCTGCCTCGACGATGTCACGGGTCTGGGCCTTGCCTTCCAGGTTCTTGATATCCCAAAGCATGATCTGGGGCGGCACGAAGCCGATGATGCCGACCTTCAGCGGGCTGGTGGCGCCGGAGCCATCGGTGACGATCTTCTCGACGATCGTATAGGGCTTGAAGAACAGCTCGTCCTTCTTCGGGTCGGAGGCGAGCTGTCCCTTGGTCAGGTTGGCGCAGACATAGGGGAAATTGGCACCGGCAAGCACCTTGAACATATAATCGAGGCCGTAGTTGAACTCGTGATTGCCGAGCGTGCCTGCCTCGTAGCCGAGCACGTTCATCGCCTTGATGACCGGATGCACGTCGCCGTCCTTGATGCCGCGCTGATAGGCCATGTAGTCGCCCATCGGGTTGCCCTGCAGGAAGTCGCCGTTGTCGACGAGGAAGGAATTGCCGGCCTCGGCACGGATGGCGTCGATGATCGAGGCGGTGCGGGCAAGGCCCATCGTGTCGTTCGGCTTGTCGCCGTAATAGTCGTACGGGAAGACGTGGACGTGAATGTCGGTCGTTTCCATGATGCGCAGGTGCGCCTGGTTGCTGGCCGCACGCGCGGCAAAGGGATGCAGCAGGATGAGGGCGGACGTGGCGGCGGCACCGCTCAAGAGCGAGCGGCGGGTTATCGGATGGAGCCCGAGGTTGGATGACATGCGAAGTCCCTTCGTCTGACCGGTCATTGCCTGGCTGAAACTAGGGTGGGAAGCTGCGGAATGCACCCCGCAAAATATCACCTATTTTCCTCTCGTTAGCCGATTCTCTGTCAGCTTTATTGGATGCAAGGTTCACGGAAATGAATTGGTTGATCAACGGTCTTTGGAGTAGGACGGCCAAACGATAAAAATTCTCGACGGGATGAAACGCCATGGCTGATGCGAAACAAACACCCGTGGTGCAGAACGGCGATTCGCCGCGCGGCTTCGCTTTCGCGCTGACGGCCTATCTGCTCTGGGGCTTTTTGCCGTTCTTCATGAAGGCCGTTGCGCACATTCCGGCTTTCGAGGTCGTCGCCCACCGGATCGTCTGGTCGGTGCCGCTCGCCGGCGCCGTCCTCATCCTGCTCGGCCGCACCGATGACATAAAGGTTGCGCTACGCTCGCCACGCATGCTGAAAATGGCGACCCTGACCGCCGTTCTCATCACCATCAACTGGGGCATCTATGTCTGGGCGATCGGGGCAGGCCGCGCGCTCGAGACCGCGCTCGGCTACTATATCAACCCGCTGTTCTCGATCTTCCTCGGCGCCGTTCTCCTGAAGGAAAAGCTCAATCCGGCACAGATCGTCGCGATCGTTCTTGCCGCGATCGCGGTCGTGGTGCTCGCCTTCGATGCGGGCGGTCTGCCATGGGTTTCGATTAGCCTGGCGCTCTCCTGGGGGCTCTACGCTTTCTTCCGCAAGACCCTGCCGGTCGGGCCGAACCAGGGGTTTTTCCTGGAGGTGCTGCTGCTCAGCATTCCCGCACTCGGCTATATCGTCTATCTGGAAGTCTCCGGCCAGGGTCATTTCTCCGACACCGGCTGGGCCGATGTCGCCTGGCTCATGGCCTGCGGCGTCGTCACCGCCGTGCCGCTGATGATCTATGCCAACGGCGCCAAGCTGCTCAAGCTCTCTACCATTGGCATCATGCAGTATATTGCCCCGACGATGATCTTCATCATCGCCGTGTTCGTCTTCCACGAGCCCTTCGGTACACCGAAGCTGATCGCCTTCATCCTGATCTGGGCAGCGCTCGCGGTCTATTCGACGTCGATGCTGATGGAAAGCCGTGCACGTCGGAGTGCTGTACCGAATCCGGCGGAGTAACTCCGGCGGGTCCGGCCAAATACGTCAAAGCTTGGAGATGATCGTGGCTTCACCGTCGCGGTCGACATCGCTTGCCCAGTGAGCCAGCAACGCCGGAACGACTTCCTCGACCGCGTCGATGACGAGCGGCTGGACGAGATGGGCAGTGTGGATGAAACCGGCATCCGCCATGTGATGGACCAGCGTCATCAGCGGATCCCAGAAACCATTGATATTGACGAGCACGATCGGTTTGCGATGACGGCCGAGCTGCGCCCAGGTCATGACCTCGACGATCTCTTCCAGAGTGCCGATGCCGCCAGGCAGGGTGACAAAGGCGTCGGCACGCTCGAACATCTTGTGCTTGCGATCATGCATGTCCGGCGTCACGATCAGTTCACTGAGCTGGCCGAGCGAATGCCGGGTGGCCTCCATATCCATGAGAAATTCTGGTATGATGCCGGTAACGCGCCCGCCATGCGAGAGAACGCCGCTTGCGACTGCGCCCATGATGCCCTTTGTCCCGCCGCCATAGACGAGCCGGAGATGGTTGTCGGCGATGGATTTGCCCAGAATGCGGCCGGCATCGATGTAGGATTTGTCGCGGCCTGGCTGGGAGCCGCAATAAACGCAGATGGATCGAATCGGGATATTTTTCTCGCTCATGGTCCAAAAAGACATCCGACCGCAGCAGGCGTCAAGAAAAATGACGGAAAACAAGGGTGCAGCTTGGCCGGACATGAGGCGATGCTTGTAGAAAGCGACGGAAATCGTTAGCGTTTTCAGGAATAGGCTGACGATATGTGCAGGGCTGATTCCGTCCGGTTAGGAAAACGGAAAGCGGCAAGCATGTAGGCTTCGGGAGAGCCGTCCTCTGGTGTCCATTTCGGACGCAGCCGGCTCGGGGCCATTGGAGATATGCATGATGAAGAACAAGGCCGGCTGGGTGGCCCTTATCGTCCTGGCAATTGCATCCCTGCTGATGTTTTTCTTTGTCCTGCCGAATATCAATAAAGGCAAGGACACGCTCACTGCCGATGCGCCGGTGGACAGTCCGGCAACGCTGACCGATACGAAGAACGCGCGACCCGCGGCTGGAGGCGAAGCGGCGACCAACACCGCCAAGTCTGCCGATCCGGCTGCCGGATGGACGGTGCCGGGCTTCGATGTCCTACGTGTCGAGCCGGATGGCTCGACGGTCATTGCCGGTCGGGCTCAGCCAAACACCAAGCTTGAAATCGTCAGCGGCGATACGGTCATCGGCACGGCAGATGTCGGCGCGACGGGTGATTTTGCCGCGATCTTCGATAAGCCGCTCGCAGCCGGCGATTATCAGTTGACGCTGCGCAGCGTCGGTCAAAATGGTGTGACCAAGTCCTCGGAAGAAGTTGCCACCGTTTCGATCCCGAAGGACAATGCTGGCGAGCTGCTCGCCATGGTGTCGAAGCCGGGCGAGGCAAGCCGCATCATCACCAAACCGGCGGTTGAGGCAACGCCCGCTGATCCGGCTGCCCGGCCAACGACGGCGACGGGCGAAGTCGCAAAGGCAGAGCCTGTCCCCGGCGCATCCTCCTCCGCGACGGACACCACCGTTTCGGCAACCGCCGAGAACCCGGCTGTCGCCGTCTCTGCCGTGGAGATCGAAGGCAAGAAGATTTTCGTCGCCGGCAATGCCAGGGCCGGCGCCCTGGTTCGCATCTATGCCGATGACAAGCTGGTGGGTGAAATGAAGGCCGACGCGCAGGGACGGTTTGTCGTCGAGGGCGCGATCGACCTGGCAGTCGGAAACCACACGATCCGGGCCGACATGATGGGCGCCGATGGCAGCAAGGTTGAAATGCGCGCCTCCGTTCCCTTCGATCGCCCGGTCGGCGATCAGGTGGCAGCGGTGGCACAGCCCAACGCGCAAGGGACTGTCGTGCCCGTCGAGGGCGGGAGCTTCGATGGCCTGCGGATGGAGGCGACCAAGGCGCTCGGCCTGCTCAAGGGGCTGTTCAAGGACGGCAAGGTGCCGACGGCGGAAGAGCTGGCGGCGGCGCGCTCGGCAACTGAAATCGCCCTGAAATCGCTCGCCGACTTCAAGGTCGCCGACAATCTCGATGCCAACGTCAAGGAAACCGCCGCAAGGACCGCGAAGGCCGCGGCCGACGCGCTTGCCATGCTGAAGACGCTGCCGGCGGATGCCGCCAGCGTTTCCGCATCGCTCGGCAGGATCGAGGCAGCGGTGGGCTCGGCACTGATGCCACGTACCGACGGCACCGGCGGCAGTGCGGTTGCGACCGATATTCCGGCGACGCCGGTACAGAGCGATGTCGCAAAGCCGGCAGCGGAAACGGCCGAGCAACCCGCCGCAGAGTCGGCCATGCCTTCCGCAGAGTCAGGCGCTGCCGCTACGGCAGGCGGCGGCAATGCGGCAACCGGCCAGGCTGCCACCGAGCCGCAGACGGTGCAGCAGGCTCCGCTGCAGCACAGTAAGGCGTCGGTGATCATCCGCCGCGGTGACACGCTCTGGCAGATATCACGCCGGGTCTACGGTGCCGGCGTGCGCTATACGACGATCTATCTCGCCAACGAGGACCAGATCAACAATCCGGACCGCATCCTGCCCGGCCAGATCTTCGGTGTGCCGGACGAGGCGATGTCGGAAGACGAATCGCGGGAGATGCACCGCAAGCGCATGACGGATGTGCGCTGAGCGCGCTTTTTACCGGCGGCTCCATTGCGGCCGGCCATCGTGAGACCTATGTGAGCCAGGAGCGGCGCCTTGAGAGAGGCGCCGCTTTTGATTGGAATACCATGCAGGTGATTTGATATCTGTCATCGGCATGACACCTGAAGCACGCAGGGACGGCTGTTGCTGAAAAGGCGGCCGGAGAACGAAAGCGGAAACACAAAGTGGCAGCGCAGAAGAAGACGGTATCGGCGGACGCAGGCAATCCGCTGCAGACGATCATCAATCTTTGGCCCTATATGTGGCCGAGCGATCGTATCGACCTGAAGATGCGCGTCGTCTGGGCGACCCTCATCCTGCTGGTCGCCAAAGTCGTGCTCCTGCTCGTGCCTTATTTCTTCAAATGGGCGACTGACGCACTGAACGGCAGGACCGACATTGTCGGCGTGCTCCCGGTCGTCTTCACTGGCGCCGTGATGCTGGTGCTGGCCTATAATCTGGCGCGTCTGCTGCAGGCGGGGCTGAACCAGCTGCGCGACGCGCTGTTTGCAAGTGTCGGCCAGCATGCAGTGCGACAGCTTGCTTATCGCACTTTCGTCCACATGCACCAGCTATCGCTCCGCTTTCACCTGGAGCGCCGCACCGGCGGCCTGTCACGTATCATCGAGCGCGGCACCAAGGGTATCGAGACGATCGTCCGTTTCACCATCCTCAATACGGTGCCGACGCTGATCGAGTTCCTTTTGACGGCGATAGTCTTCTGGTGGGGGTATGGTCTCAGCTATCTGCTGGTGACCGCCATCACCGTCTGGCTCTACATCTGGTTCACCATCAAGGCGAGCGACTGGCGCATCTCGATCCGCCGCTCGATGAACGACAGCGATACGGATGCCAATACGAAGGCGATCGATTCCCTTCTGAACTTCGAGACGGTCAAATATTTCGGCAACGAGGAGATGGAGGCCAAGCGCTTCGACCAGTCGATGGCACGCTATGAGCGTTCGGCGACGCAGGTCTGGACGTCGCTCGGCTGGCTCAACTTCGGCCAGGCGCTGATTTTCGGCGCCGGCACCGCGGTCATGATGGTGATGTCGGCGCTTGCGGTGCAGCGGGGCGAGCAGACGCTCGGCGATTTCGTTTTCATCAACGCGATGCTGATACAGCTTGCCATCCCGCTCAACTTCATCGGCTTCGTCTATCGCGAAATCCGCCAGGGCCTGACCGATATCGAGCAGATGTTCGAGCTGCTCGAGGTCGAGGCGGAGGTCGTGGACAGCCCGGATGCCGGCCAATTGGTGATCGACAAGGGGGCAATCGTCTTCAAGGACGTGCATTTCGCCTATGATCCGGCTCGTCCGATCCTGAAGGGCATCAGCTTTGAGGTACCGGCCGGAAAGACCGTCGCCGTGGTCGGCCCCTCGGGCGCCGGCAAATCGACACTGTCGCGGCTTCTCTACCGCTTCTACGATGTCCAGGATGGCGCAATCACCATTGATGGCCAGGACGTGCGCGACGTCAAGCAGAAGAGCCTGCGCGCAGTCATCGGCATGGTGCCGCAGGATACGGTGCTGTTCAACGACACGATCGCCTACAACATCCGCTATGGCCGCACCTCCGCCACGCAGGCAGAGATCGAGGCAGCCGCCGACATCGCCCAGATCGGTGAGTTCATCGCGAGCCTGCCGGAGGGCTACGGCGCCATGGTCGGCGAGCGCGGTCTGAAACTGTCAGGCGGCGAGAAGCAGCGCGTGGCGATCGCCCGCACCGTGCTGAAGAGCCCGCCGATCCTCATCCTCGACGAGGCGACCTCGGCGCTCGACACCCGCACCGAGCAGGAGATCCAGACCGCGCTCGATATCGTCTCGCAGAACCGCACGACGCTGGTGATCGCCCATCGGCTGTCGACGGTCATCCATGCCGACGAGATCATCGTCTTGAAGGACGGCGGCATCGCCGAGCGCGGCACGCATGGGGAACTTATCGACCGCGACGGCCTTTATGCCTCGATGTGGAACCGCCAGCGCGAAGCGACACAGGCCGAGGAAACGCTGAAGAAGGTCCGCGAGAGCGACGATCTGGGTGTCGTGGTGCGTGGTGCGGCGGCGGTGTGAGCGGGTGAGTAGTGCTTAGTGAGCAGCGATTGATGAGCAGTGGATAGTGAGCTTTCTCAGAACTTCTCACTGCTCACACCTCACTAACGACTACCAACTGTCGCTTTTTCCCTGTACGTCCTAGCCGAACGAAAAATCTGGAGATCCCTGTTCATGAGCTTGATCAATTCGGTACGCAGCACGCTGGTCCCTGTGCACAAGGAAGGTTATCGCTTCATCGCCGGTTTCTTCGTCGTCTCGTTGCTCCTCGGGTTTCTCTGGGAGCCGCTGATGTGGCTCGGCTTCATCCTGACTGCCTGGTGCGCCTATTTCTTCCGCGATCCCGAACGCATGACACCGCTCGATGACGACCTGGTCATTAGCCCCGCCGACGGTCGCGTCTCCTCGATCGCGCTCGTCACGCCGCCGGACGAACTTGGCCTCGGCACCGACCCGATGCTGCGCATCTCGGTGTTCATGAACGTCTTCAACTGCCATGTAAATCGCTCGCCGATGCGCGGCACCATCCGCCGCATCGCCTATCGTGCCGGTAAGTTCGTCAATGCCGATCTCGACAAGGCAAGCCACGATAACGAGCGCAACGGCCTGGTTATCGAAACGGCGCATGGCGAGATCGGCGTTGTCCAGATCGCGGGTCTTGTCGCCCGCCGTATCGTCTGCTGGTCGGCTGAAAATGACGCGCTGCAGCCGGGTGAGCGCTTCGGCCTCATCCGTTTCGGTTCCCGCCTCGACGTCTTCCTTCCAGAGGGAGCGCAGCCGCGCGTCAGCCTTGGCCAGACCGCCGTTGCCGGCGAAACCGTGCTGGCGGAGTTCGGTTCTGCAAAGGGTCCGGTCATCAGCCGCCGCGGTTGATGGCAGGCGATCTGTAACGGGAACAGGAGTACGCCATGGAAACGCCCTTTCCGTCCTTTGAACCGAACGGCCCGAATGATGAGGCGCGCGGTCCGCGTCTTCGGGAAATTCCGCTGCGGCTGATCGTGCCCAACGTGATCACCGTGCTTGCCATCTGCGCCGGCCTCTCCGGCATCCGGCTGGCGTTCGAAAACCGCTTCGAACTTGCCGTCGCCATGGTGCTGGTCGCAGCCTTCCTCGATGGTGTCGACGGCCGCGTGGCGCGGCTGATGAAGGCGACCTCGAAGTTCGGCGCACAGATGGATTCGCTGGCTGACATCGTCAATTTCGGCGTCGCGCCCGCGCTCGTTCTCTATGCCTTCGTTCTTGACCAGGCCCGCTCTCTCGGCTGGATCGCGGCGCTGATCTATGTCATCGCTGCCGGCCTGCGTCTTGCCCGCTTCAACGTCATGGCGGAGCGCGAGGTAAAAGCCTCCTGGCAGTCGGAATATTTCGTCGGCGTGCCGGCGCCTGCCGGCGCCATGCTGGTCCTGCTGCCGATGTATCTCGGCCTTCTCGGCCTTGCCCCGGATCGTGTTGTCGCTGTCGTTTCATCCGGCTATACGGTCCTCATCGCCTTCCTGCTAGTCAGCCGTCTGCCAGTCTGGTCCGGCAAATCCGAAAACCGCGTCCGCCGCGATCTCGTCCTGCCGATCATCCTCTTCGTCGTGCTCTATGTCGCGACGCTGATGAGCTTCACCTGGGAGACCATGGTGATAACGGCTGTCGGCTATCTCATCAGCCTGCCGTTCGGCGCGCGCAAGTGGCAAAAGAAATACGGAGACTGGCCGCTCCATCCGGACCATCCGGACCATCCGGTGACGGATGGGCTGCCGGACGAAAAGAAGTAGGGGCCATCAAAAAAGCCGCTGCGAGCGACCGCAGCGGCTTTTTTCATGCTGGTACCCAGCGCTCAATCCGGCAGCCGATAGTCCACGATCCGGTTTTCGCGCAGGATAAAGAGCTTGCCGGTCTCGGTCTGGTCGGGTCCGACCAGCGGCAACAGCTTGGCGGCGACTTCCGATGGATGCGGCACGGTCGACGGGTCTTCGCCCGGGATGGCCTGCGCCCGCATGGCGGTGCGGGTGGCGCCGGGATCGACGCTGAGGATGCGCAGCGGCAGGCGTTGTGTTTCGCCGGCCCAGGTGCGCGCCAGGGCCTCGACAGCTGCCTTGGAAGCGGAGTAGGGCCCCCAGAAAGGCTTGCACTTGTGGGCGGCGCTGGAGGACAGGATGAGCGCGCGGCCGGCATCCGATTGCTGCAGCAGCGGATCGACCGAGCGGATCAGGCGCCAGGTGGCGGTGACGTTGATGGTCATCACCTTCTCGAACACCTTGGCCTCGACATGGCCGATTGGCGAGATCACGCCGAGCACGCCGGCATTGGCAACGAGGATGTCGAGCTTGCCCCATCGATCGTGGATCGCACCGCCGAGCTTGTCGATTGCCGCCATATCGGCAAGGTCGAAGGGAACCAGCGTCGCCGGCAATCCGCCGGCGGCTTTGATCGCATCGTCCAGTTCCTCCAGCCCACCGATGGTGCGGGCGCAGGCAATCACCTGGGCGCCGGCCTTGGCCAGTTCAAGCGCTGTGAAATAGCCGATGCCGCGCGATGCGCCGGTGACCAGTGCGATGCGGCCCTTGAGATCGATCATGTCTGGGTGGCTCCGAATTCATTGATGCGGGCTTGCTGTGCCACACGTCCGGGGCCTGGCGCAAGTCAGCTGTGCATGTTCGAGAGGGCGACGGGAGGTTTCCTCGAATCCCGTCGATCCGAGGCCCCCTGTCAGCCGTTGCTGGCAAGCACCGACAGCTTGAGGCCGGCGGTCTCGCCGTTCTTGTCCAGAAGCCGTGTCGGATAATCGCCGGTGAAATAATGGTCGGTGAACTGCGGGCGGGCCGGATTGCGGTCCTCGCCGCCGACTGCACGGTAGAGCCCGTCGATGGTCAGGAACTCCAACGAGTCGGCCCCGATGTACTTCGCCATCGCCTTGACGTCGGCATACTGGTTGGCGAGGAGCTTGTCGGCATTCGGTGTGTCGATGCCGTAGAAGTCGGGAAAGAAGATCATCGGGCTGGCAACGCGAACATGGACTTCCGTCGCGCCGGCATCGCGGATCATCTGCACGATCTTCAGCGAGGTGGTGCCGCGCACGATCGAATCATCGACAAGCACGACCCGCTTGCCTTCGATCATGGCGCGGTTGGCCGAATGCTTCAGCTTGACGCCGAAAGCGCGGATCTGCTGTGTCGGCTCGATGAAGGTGCGGCCGACATAGTGGTTGCGAATGATGCCATATTCGAAGGGAATGCCGCTCTGTTGCGCATAACCGAGTGCCGCCGGGGTGCCGCCATCCGGGACCGGCACGACCACGTCGCCCTCGACCGGTGCTTCCTTGGCGAGGTTGATCCCCATATTCTTGCGCGCCACATAGACGCTCCGGCCGCCGACAACTGAATCCGGGCGGGCGAAATAGACATATTCAAACAGGCAGAGACGCTCCGGCTGCTGGTTCACCGGCTTGCGCGCATCGATCTGGATCGAACCGTCGGGCTGGATTTCGCAGATGATGACTTCACCGTTTTCGACGTCGCGGATATATTTCGCGCCGATGATATCGAGCGCGCAGGTTTCCGAGCAGAAGATCGGCTTGCCGTCGAGCTCCCCCATGACCAGCGGTCGGATGCCGGTCGGGTCGCGCGCGGCAATGAGCTTGGTGCGAGTCATGGCGAGCATCGAATAGCCGCCCTCCATCTGCCGGATGGCATCGATGAAGCGGTCGGCCGTCGAGCTATGACGTGAGCGGGCAATCAGGTGAAGCACGACCTCGGTGTCCGAGGTCGACTGACAGATGGCGCCGGTCGCAATGATCTGGCGCCGCAGTGTCAGGCCGTTGGTGAAGTTGCCGTTATGAGCAATCGCGATGCCGCCGACTTCCAGTTCGGCAAACAGCGGCTGTACGTTGCGCAGCGCCACTTCGCCGGTGGTGGAGTAGCGGGTATGGCCGATGGCGATCGAGCCGGGCAGCTTGGCGAGGATCGCCGGATCGGTATAATGGTCGCCGACCAGGCCCATGCGCTTTTCGGTTCGGAACTGCTTGCCGTCGAAGGTCACGATGCCGGCCGCTTCCTGTCCGCGATGCTGGAGCGCATGCAGGCCGAGCGCTGTCAGCGTCGCTGCGTCCTGATGCCCCAGGATACCGAAGACGCCGCATTCCTCGTGCAGCGTATCGCCATCGATTTCGTCGTTGATCTCTTGGGATCGCAAATGGGTCATCGCTGTTGGCCTTTATCCTAAGAGCAGGAACGCGTTGCGCATATTGTATCGGGTTATCGGCCCTTCAAGCCACAAGGACTTGAGGGAATTGCATGCCATCATTGCAAAATGGACGGAGCCCGCCGGAGCGGGCCCTCGTTTTCCGTTACGCGGCCCTAGCCGTTGGTCGCCGCGCCATTGGTCGCGGGTGTTTCCTCGGCTGGCGGCTGAGTGGTCGTGCCGCCCGTACCTTCGTTCCCGCCTTCGCCGGTCGTATCCTTGCCGCGCAGGCGGTCGAGGATCGTGGCATCGGCATTTTCCGGCAGCAGCGCGATCAGCTTGCCGCCGAGATTGTCAAGCAGCGGCTTGGATTTCGCTGTCGTCACCCAACCCGGCTGCTGCTGCGGCGCGACCAGCCAGTTGAAGAACAGCATGGCGACGACGACCAGCAGAATACCGCGGGCAGCGCCAAAGAGGAAGCCGAGCGTCCGGTCAAGCGCGCCGATACGGCTGTCGATGATGAAATCGGCGATCCGCATGGTGATGAACGAGATCACAATCAGGGCGATGAGGAAGACCACGCCGGCCGAGCCGATCATCGCGACGGTGTCGCTGCTGGTGTAGTTCGTCGCGTAGGGCAGGAGGTAGGGGTAGAGGAAGTAGGCGGCGGCCGCGGCGCCGACCCAGCTTGCGACCGACAGCACTTCCCGGGAAAAGCCGCGGACCATGGCCAGAATGGCTGAGAAAAGCGCGACGCCGAGAACGATACCGTCGAGAATTGTAATGGGCATATTGTCCTACTCCGAAACCGCCTGCTGCGCCGCGCGTCCAGTCGGACGCGCAAAGGACGCAGCACCCCTTTGTATCTGCTGCATAGTTTTTAAATCGAACGGCGATTTAAAAACTATGCGGCGCGACCCCACGCTGATTTTCCGCGAACCATATATCATGACACCGAAGGCGTCTTTCGATGGTTCATCGTTGAACACTGTTTTCACCGGAATTCGCCGGTCTTACGCGGCGTTTTCCTCAATCATCGTTGTCAGCCTGCTTCAAGGCTCCCTTCGAGCCTGCAATGCGCGCCACCAGATCCGGCAGGCTTTCCATCTCGCTCCAGCTCATGCCGTTGCCCTTCGGCAGGTCGGCGGAGGCGGACGGCAGGACGGCCTGTGAAAAGCCGAGCTTTTCGGCTTCTTTAAGGCGCTGCGCTGTATGGGCAACCGGCCGGATGGCGCCGGACAGACTGACTTCGCCGAAATAGACGCAATCGGAGGGAAGGGCAAGACCGGCAAGCGACGAAACGAGCGCGGATGCGACGGCAAGATCGGCGGCGGGCTCGGAAATGCGGTATCCGCCGGCGACATTGAGATAGACATCGTGCTGGCCGAGCCGCACGCCGCAATGCGCTTCCAGGACCGCAAGGATCATCGACAGCCGCGCTCCGTCCCAGCCGACGACCGCGCGGCGCGGCGTGCCGAGCGATGTCGGCGCGACCAGCGCCTGGACCTCGACCAGCACCGGCCGCGTTCCCTCCATGCCGGCAAAGACGGCAGCGCCCGGAGATTTCGCATTGCGCTCGCCAAGGAAAAGCTCCGACGGGTTGCTGACTTCGCGCAGGCCCTTGTCCGACATCTCGAACACGCCGATCTCGTCGGTCGGACCGAAGCGGTTCTTGACGGTGCGGAGAATCCGGTAGTGATGGCCACGATCACCTTCGAAATAGAGCACGGCATCGACCATATGCTCGACGACGCGCGGACCCGCGATCTGGCCTTCCTTGGTGACATGGCCGACGAGCACGACCGTCGCTCCAGTCTGCTTGGCAAAACGGATCATCGCCTGGACGCCGGTGCGCACCTGCGTCACCGTGCCCGGCGCCGAATCGACGATGTCGCTCCACAGCGTCTGGATCGAATCGATGATGACGAGATCGGGCCGCTTGCCGTCACCCAGCGTCGCCAGAATGTCCTCGACATTGGTTTCCGCCGCCAGCAGCACGTCGGTATCGGCCGCCCCCAGTCTTTGGGCCCGCAGACGAACCTGCGCCACGGCTTCCTCGCCCGAGACATAGATGACCCGATGTTTGTAACGCGACAACGCCGCTGCCGCCTGCATCAGCACGGTCGATTTGCCGATGCCGGGATCGCCGCCGATCAGAACGGCCGAGCCGCGCACGAAACCGCCGCCGGTCGCCCGGTCGAGTTCGGAAATACCGGTGGTGATGCGCGGCGCATCCTCGATCTCGCCGGAAAGAGTCGTCAGCGCCACCGGCCGGCCCTTCTTCGGCGTCCTGCCGGGTCCGCCGCCGATTCCACCCATCGGGTCTTCCTCGACGATGGTGTTCCACTGTCCGCAGCCTTCGCATTTTCCCACCCAGCGCGGGTGAACGGTGCCGCAGTTCTGGCAGATGAATTGTGTCCGGGCTTTCGCCATCAAATTTCGCTTTCGGGGAAGTCTTCGGAGGAGATGTCCTGGCGACCGTGCAGGATGCGGATGATGAGGAGATGGGAAGGGGTGATGCGGAAGTAGATGCAGCGATCGCGATAAGGCAAACTGCGGAGACTCTGATCGATTTCATCGCGCGCGACGCCTGTAAAGCCGCTGTGTGCGATTGAGCGAATTTTCAGGTTGATGTCGAGAACGAAGTTGGCGGCCGCTTCAGGATTTTTTGTCGCAATGTACTTGAAGATTGTCCGAAGGTCCGCGCGAGCCGCCCGCGAGAAAATTGGTTTGCGGCTCTTAATCGTCATGCTGCCCGTGCATTATATCGTTCAGCAGCGCCTCGCCGTCTTCATACTCATAGACACGCCCTGCCGCGATGTCGTCGTCGCCTTTCTTGATCAGCCGCTTCAATTCCGCGAGTTTCACCTCGTCCCTCTCAAGCAGTCGCAATCCCGCACGCACGACTTCGCTCGCATTGTTGAAACGGCCCGACTTCACCTGTTCCTCGATGAAGCCGTCGAAGTGATCGCCGATGACGAAGGATTTTTTCGCGTTGGACATTGGGAAACTCCTTTGCCGTCAATCCTAGCACAAGGTCGGAACAGTTCCCACCGGCTTATGCCGCAATATACGTGCGCTCATAGCGATGTCCAAGGCTCGTCAGCATCTCGTAGCCGATCGTCCCGCCCGCCCGGGCCACATCGTCGATCGAGATATTCTCGCCGAACAGTTCGATATAGTCGCCTGGCCGGGCTGCATTTTCCGGCAGGTCGGTGATGTCGAAGAGGCTCAGATCCATGGTCACGCGCCCCAGGTGCGGGACCTTGTGCCCGCTGAGGAACCCGAAAGCGCCGGACGGTGTGGCTTGGCGCAATGTCACGCCGCCGCCGGACACCGAGCGGTGGTACCCGTCGGCATAACCGATGGCGACGATCGCCACGCGGCTGTCGCGGGAAAACTGCGCCGAGGCGCCATAGCTCGCAGTCTCGCCCGCCCTGACGCTGCGGATTTGCAGGATGCGTGCCTGCGCCGTCACCACCGGTTTCATCTGGTTGGGCATGCCATTGACGGCCTCTCCGCCATAGACGGCGATGCCTGGTCGGGTGAGGTCGAAGTGGAAATCGGGTCCAAGATGCACGCCGGCAGAGTTGGCCAGGCTTGATTCGATACCTTCGAATGCAGCGGTAACCGACCGGAATGATTCGAGTTGCCGGCGGTTCAGTGGATGGGCCTGGTCGTCGGCACAGGCGAGATGGCTTATCACCAGGATGGGCGAAAAACTTGCCGGGCGGGCAGGGTCGTTTGCCAGCGCCAGAGCCTCGGAAGCGTTCAGTCCCAGTCGGTTCATGCCGGTATCCACGTGCAGCACGCAAGGATGATCACCGCGTTCCGACAGTACCGACATAAAGAAGGCCAATTGTTCTTCGGAATTGATGATTGGCACCAGGCTGTTGTCGAAGAAAAGCTGCTCGTTGCCGGGCCACATGCCTGCGAGGATGTAAATCCGCCCGTCCGGCACCAGCGGACGCAGTTGTGCACCTTCCGCGGCATCGGCGACGAAAAAGTCCCGGGCGCCGGCGGCGTAGAGCGTTTCTGCGGCTGGCTGGATGCCGATGCCATAGGCGTTGGCTTTCATCACCGCCGCGGCCCGTGCCTTACCGGAGAGTTTGTCCATCTTGCGCCAGTTGTCGGCGAGCGCATCGAGATCGATGATCAAACGGTTGGAAGCAGCGTCGAATGCGGGAAGGGCGGAGGAGGGATCGTGCGATTGGGCCATGGCAAAAGAGATACAGCCAAGTGTCCCGAACTGCAATTGCAGCGTTCGCGGAAGCGGCACGTCGGTAGCCGCTCCCCGGAGTAATTTTATAGCGACAACCGGCGGTCTTTCCCGCCGGCAGCCATTTGCCGACTACATGAACGACGAGGTCAGAATCGGTTCCACTTCCATGAAGCCTTCGTAGATCATCTTCAGCGCAACGAAGAGGATGATGGCGAGACCGACATAGGAAATCCAGTGATAGCGGTGCAGCAGCTTGGCGATGAACGATGCGGCGATACCCATCAGCGCGACGGACACCGCAAGGCCAATGATGAGGATGTTGGGGTGTTCGCGCGCGGCACCGGCAACGGCGAGCACGTTGTCGAGCGACATCGAAACATCGGCAACGACGATCTGAATGGCGGCCTGTTTCAGCGTCTTGCGTGGCGCGCGATTGCCAACCACGCCGTTTTCGTCGACATCCTCACCCGTCAGGGTTTCCAGGCCTTCGACCTCTTCCTTCGCGGTGGTTCTGATTTCACGCCACATCTTCCAGCAGACCCACAGGAGCAGGATGCCACCGACGAGCAGCAGGCCCAGGATTTGCAGCAATTGCGTCGTGAGAAGGGCAAAGACGATACGCAGCACGGTTGCCGCGGCGATACCGATCAGGATCGCCTTGCCGCGCTGTTCCTTAGGAAGACCGGCTGCCGCAAGACCGATGACGATGGCGTTGTCGCCTGCGAGCACAAGATCGATCGCAAGCACCTGCAGCAGCGCGATGAAGGCATCCATGAACAGATTTCCCCGACTAGAGAGATGTTGACTACGGCCGTTGCAGCCGCGGCTATTCGCTAATTTTGTTTTCGCTTATCCGGAAGTTCGGCACTTTGCAACGTGCAGAGCCACATTGACGCCTCCAGACGCGTCTTTTCCAATCAATGCTCATACTGTGTGAAGGACGGGTCGGCGAGGTCGGTGAAGCGGGTGAATTCCGACTGGAAGGCGAGCTTGACGGTGCCGGTTGGCCCGTGACGCTGCTTGGCGATGATCACGTCGGCGGTGCCTTTCACCTTTTCGAATTGCATCTTCCATTCTTCATATTTCGGGTCGAACTCGTCGCGCGGCTCCATGTTCTTCACATAGTATTCCTCGCGGAACACGAACAGCACGACGTCGGCGTCCTGCTCGATCGAACCGGATTCGCGAAGGTCGGAGAGCTGAGGCCGCTTGTCCTCGCGGCTTTCCACCTGGCGGGAGAGCTGGGAAAGAGCGATGATCGGCACGTTCAGTTCCTTGCCGAGTGCCTTCAGGCCGGTGGTGATCTGGGTGATTTCCTGCACGCGGTTATCGCTGGATTTGCCGGAGCCGGTCATCAGCTGGATATAGTCCACCACGAGGCAGTCGAGACCGCGCTGGCGCTTGAGGCGGCGGGCACGGGCCGAAAGCTGGGCGATGGAAATACCACCGGTCTGGTCGATGTAGAGCGGCACCTTCTGCATATGCTGAGAGCATGCCACGAGCTTTTCGAAATCGTGCTCGGAAATATCACCGCGGCGGATTTTCGAGGAGGAGACCTCCGTCTGCTCGGAAATGATACGCGTTGCCAGCTGCTCCGATGACATTTCGAGCGAATAGAAGCCGACGACGCCGCCGTTCTTCGCCTTCATCGAACCGTCGGCCTGCACTTCGCCCTCATAGGAGGCAGCGATGTTGTAGGCGATGTTGGTTGCAAGCGAGGTCTTGCCCATGCCCGGACGCCCGGCAAGCACGATCAAGTCGGAGCGCTGCAGGCCACCCATGCGGGCGTCAAGCGAGTGAATGCCGGTCGAGACACCCGAGAGCGAACCATCGCGCTCGAAGGCTTGTCCCGCCATGTCGATCGCCAATGCCACCGCGTCGTTGAACGACTGGAAGCCGCCATCGTAGCGCCCGGTTTCCGCAAGTTCGAACAGGCGGCGTTCGGCGTCCTCGATCTGGCTCTGCGGTGGCATGTCGAGCGGTGCGTCATAGGCGATGTTGACCATGTCCTCGCCGATGGTAATCAGCGAGCGGCGCAGTGCCAGATCATAGATCGCCCGGCCGTAATCTTCCGCGTTGATGATCGAGACGGCTTCCGAGGCGAGACGGGCGAGATATTGGGCAACCGTCATATCGCCGACTTTCTCGTGGGCCTTGAGGAACGTCTTGATGGTGACCGGGTTGGCGGTTTTTCCCATGCGGATGATGTCGCCTGCGACCTCAAAAATCTTGCGGTGCAATGGCTCGTTGAGATGAACCGGCTTCAGGAAGTCGGACACCCGATAGAATGCGTCATTATTGACGAGAATTGCGCCCAGCAGCGCCTGTTCGGCTTCGAGATTGTTCGGAGCTTCGCGATAGGTCGCGTCGCCCTGATCTTTCGTCATGGGTACAATTCTCCGCGCAGCTTCGTTCATGGCGTTCCGTCTCTGTCTCGCGTGGCGTGATGGTTGCGGTACCCGATTTGCGAGCGTTGGGGGCAGGGGTCAAGTGTATCGTTGCAACACCCGCCGACGCATTAGATCCGAGGGCAAGCCGTCACCGTTGTTCACAGGGTTTCGTTGCTGAACGCGAAAAATCTGTCGATATGGGCATTGGCTATTGACCGGATTTCTGACGCGAATCGCTGTCGTCAGCAGGTATTCTACCCTCGGTTCGAACTGGTCGCAGGATTTTTTGGCGGCAACTGTCCAGCTGTCCCAGGCGCTGAGGGTGCAGCGACATCCGTGCATCCTAGACGCAGAAAGGCCCGCGGACGGGCCGCGGG
>UCOA01000013.1 GCA_900474095.1 Hyphomicrobiales bacterium
GACATGGTTGCCGACGGTACGCCGGCTGCGGCCGCACCACAGCTGGGACGATGTCGTGCGCATCCTCAATCGCAAAAGACATGACTGGACAGTCGAACGCCTGCGACGCGGCGTGCATCGCCTGGTTCGGGAACGCATGGCGGAGGCGTCCTTGATAAAGCGATCGCCAAAGCGGCCGCCGGAGGACCGGCTGATGACGCTTGTCGCTGGCATCGCCCATTACCGATCCCGATCTGACGCTGCTCGAAATCAGCCAACAGTTGGAGCGGATGCACGAACGACCGCCACGTGGCGGACGAAATGGCAAGCCTCTTCGGTCTAGGCGTTGCGACTTGCGGACACAACATCGTTTCCACCCAGCACAACGGTTAATCCAAGCGCCCGGAATGGTCAAACCCACTCCTGCCGACCTGGCAGCTCATATTGTAACGTTCCGATGTCAGGTTTGTTAACGATCAGCCTAACTAGGTTCTGTCGCGCGATCACAAGTTGAGATTGCGTAAACCCATTTGCCTGAAGGATGGGCCGGCTGAGTGAAGCCGGACAGTGACAAGGGAGAGCGCTAGGATGAGCATCGCCAATATTGAAGTACCGCCAAGGACGCTGATCGTCGTTGCGGGCGAGGGCAATGCCGACACGCTGCCGTTGGCCAAGAGACTCCGTGAGGCCGGCCTCTCCAGTATCTGCATGTCGAATTGCCACACCCAGATGGAGCATGTGCACCAGCTCAAGCCGGATCTCATTTTGCTCGATGCGGAAATCGCAGACGAATATTATTGTCGCACGGATGGTCGTATGCATCGGGACATCCCAGCTATCCACATCGTTTCGCCAGATCCTGCCAGCTGGACAAAAGCCTTTGCTGCCGGCGCGGTGGATTGCATTACGAAGCCAGTTGTGACGGAGGAACTGCTCGCTCGCGTGAGATTGCAGCTCCAACGTCGGGACGTGCAAAAACTTCCCCATGCGTCAATGGCGGCCGTGAGCGCGTCCTAAGAGCACGGACGGGTGGAAACCGCTTCGGCCTGTCGTACCGATGCGCGCCTCTTATAAGTAATCCGCTTGAGGATAGCTTTCATCTCGCCATGCAGCTGAAGCGCTGGCCCCAAGTGGCCATCCGGTGCACAATATTCCTCCTCAGAATGGCCCGACCTCGAAAAGAAAACGGCTATTCAAACGCATGGCGACAATTCACCAGCCTGCTGAATAGCCTCAGCCATTCGTGTCGTTAACGCTCCACACGACAGTCGACGCAAGCGCCTGCAGCAACTGCCCTGGACCAACCGTCTTTCGACGTCTGAAGCCCTGAGGTTTTTTGCCGAATCGCTCGCGCACCGCTAGAAGCACAGCAAGATCAGCCGGGACGCCGCCTTGAAGACCATCGCCATCGACTTCGAAACCGCCAACGAGCAGCGAGGCAGCGCCTGTTCTGTCGGTTTGGCCTGGATCGAGGATAGCCGGGTTGTGCGGGTCGAAGAGCGACTGATCCGCCCAAAGGACATGCGCTTTTCCTCCTTCAACATCGCCATTCATGGCATCCGGCCCGAGCACGTGGAGGATTCCGGCGAGTTCCCCGAGGTGATGGACGAGTTCGCCGACGATTTTCGCGGTGCGACCATGATCGCCCACAATGCCTCCTTCGATTTCAGCGTCTGGCGATCCTGCCTCGATCTCTACCGTCAGAGTTACCCGGAACTGTCCTACCTCTGCTCGGTGAAGATGGCGCAAAAGGTCTGGCCGCACCTCGGATCACACAAGCTCAACATCCTGGCCAGTCATCTCGGCCTGACTTTCAAGCATCACAACGCTGCCGAGGACGCGGCGATCTGTGCAGAGGCGGCTATCGCAATGGCCGAGTCACTGCGCGTTTTACATGTCCGCGACATTCCGGTCACCATCGGCATGAGGGCCGGCCGGCTGTTCGACGGTGGCTACGACGCCTGTACCTGCCGAAAGAAATGATAAGGAGCGGCACGGTGTCGTTCCGAACACCTGCGGTCGCTTTCCAACATCGCAAAGACCTGCTAGTTCTTATTTTGTTCTAGAGGGCCTTGGGAGTCGGATGCGCTGCTTGCCAGTGCTGAGCAATTTCAGATCTCGAAGGTGTTGGGGAGTTGGCGTGACATCGGCATATCTTGAGAAACTGAACGAGCAGCAGCGCAGCGCCGTGATCCACGGGGTTGAATCCGGCTCGAACCATATCGCATCCCCTCTCCTCATCATCGCCGGTGCCGGCTCGGGGAAGACCAATACTCTCGCCCACCGTGTCGCGCATCTCATCGTCAATGGCGCGGACCCACGCCGTATTCTTCTCATGACCTTCTCCCGGCGCGCAGCCTCGGAAATGTCAAGACGTGTTGATCGCATCTGCCGGCAGGTGCTTGGCACCAATGCCGGGATCATGACCGATGCCTTGGCGTGGGCTGGAACGTTTCACGGCATCGGAGCCCGGCTGCTGCGAATCTACGCCGAACAGATCGGCCTCAATGTTGACTTCACGATCCACGATCGCGAGGACAGCGCCGACCTTCTGAACCTGTCGCGCCACGAACTCGGGCTCTCGAAGACCGACACCCGGTTTCCGACGAAAGGAACCTGCCTTTCCATCTATTCGCGGACGGTGAATTCCGAAGTGCCCTTGAACGAGGTTCTTCGCAAACACTATCCGTGGGTATCGCGGTGGGAGGCCGAATTGAGGCAGTTATTTGCCGCTTACGTCGAAGCAAAGCAGGCGCAAAGCGTTCTCGATTATGATGATCTGCTGCTCTACTGGGCTCAGATGGTCAGCGATCCCATCCTCGCCGATGATATCGGCAATCGTTTCGACCACGTCATGGTCGACGAGTACCAGGACACCAACCGCCTCCAGTCCTCCGTGCTTCTGGCGCTGAAACCCGGCGGCCGCGGCCTGACCGTGGTTGGTGATGATGCCCAGTCCATCTACTCGTTCCGCGCGGCTACCGTTCGCAACATTCTGGACTTCCCGCAGGAATTCAGCCCGGCTGCCGACGTCATCACGCTCGATCGGAATTATCGATCGACGCAGCCGATCCTTGCGGCGGCAAATGGCGTGATCGATCTTGCCAAAGAACGGTTCACCAAGAACCTTTGGACCGACAGGGGGGCCGTAGAGCGTCCCAGACTTGTGACGGTGAAGGACGAGAACGGTCAGGCCAACTATGTGGTCGAACGTGTGCTTGAAAACCGCGAGAGCGGCATGACGCTGAAACAGCAGGCGGTTCTCTTTCGCGCATCAAGCCACAGCGGCCCGCTCGAAGTCGAGCTGACGCGCCGAAACATCCCTTTCGTGAAGTTTGGTGGCCTGAAGTTCCTGGACAGCGCCCATGTAAAAGACATGCTGGCCGTTTTGCGGTTCTCGCAGAACCCGCGGGACCGGGTGGCAGGATTCCGTCTGCTGCAGTTCGTTCCAGGCGTCGGCTCGCAGACGGCCGCCCGGATCCTCGACGCGATCGCGATCGAGCCCGAACCACTTCTTGCGCTGATGGAAATACCTACCCCGCCGCGTGCTGGCGACGAGTGGACGTCGCTGGTGAAGCTTCTTGAAACCCTCCGTAGAGCCGACGCCGGCTGGCCAGCGGAGATTGGGCAGGCGCGGGAGTGGTACGAGCCGCATCTCGATCGGATCCATGAGGACGCGGAGACGCGAAAAGCCGACTTGCTCCAACTCGAGCAGATTGCCGCCGGGTACCCGAGCCGTGAGCGGTTTCTCACTGAACTCACCCTGGACCCGCCGGATGCGACCAGCGATCAGGCAGGCGTGCCCCTGCTCGACGAGGACTACCTCATTCTTTCCACGATCCATTCGGCGAAAGGACAGGAATGGCGATCCGTATTCATGCTGAATGTCGTCGATGGATGTATCCCGTCCGATCTCGGCACTGGTACCACGGACGATATCGAGGAAGAACGGCGACTGCTCTATGTCGGCATGACGCGGGCAAAGGATAGCTTGACGCTGATCACGCCGCAGCGGTTCTTCACGGGTGGCCAGAACGCGCAGGGCGACCGGCACGTCTACGCATCTCGGACGCGCTTCATACCCGCGACGCTGCTCCAGTTTTTCGAGACAGGAACCTGGCCGGTAGTGAGTGCCTCTGCATCGGAACGAAGTGCGCAGCAGATCCGGGTCGATGTCGCGGCACGTATGCGCACGATGTGGAAGTAGACCGACCGACGGCCGGACATCCACGAGAACGCCTAAATTAGCGGGGGCCTCACCGACCCGGTACAAACCGCGAGCCGGCCCTTTCTGGGCCAGCCGTTGCCATGGCTCCCGATCGTCTTCGATCAGGCCAGAATGGTCCAGCAAAACCAGCAGCCGCGGGCGATCATCCTCAAACATGTCGGCCTCCGCCGATCCTATTCGCGCGCTTGCCGAAATCCCCGTTAACCCTGAGTTCACCACCATGTGCTGGCTGGCCGCTTGGCTTACCAGCAGCAGAAGCCGCCATCGACCAAAAGGTCTACACCGGTAACGAAACTTGCCGCATCCGAAAGGAGAAAAACGGCAGGACCGACGATCTCGTCCACTGTGGCCATGCGCTGCATCGGAGTCTGCTCTTCGAACAGCCGGGTCTGATGCACCATCTCAGGACGCGTGTTCATCGGCGTGGCCGTGTAGCCGGGGCTGATGGTGTTCACGCGGATGCCGCGGCCCACCCATTCCATCGCCATCGACTTCGCCATGTGGATCACTCCGGCCTTGGAGGCGTTGTAGTGGCATTGGCTGAGGCCACGGTTGACGATCACGCCCGACATCGACGCAATATTGACGATCGACCCGCGCCCGTTCTTCAGCATGGCGCGGGCTTCCGCCTGGCAGGACAGGAAAACGCCCTTCAGGTTGATGTCCATCATCGTCTGGAACTGGATTTCCTCCATATCCTCGGCCGGATTGGCATTGGCGATGCCAGCCGCGTTGACAGCAAGGGTGAGCGGGCCCAGCTCGGCTTCGGTGCGGGCGACCGCCTCGTTCAGCGCCGCACCGTTCGTCACATCGGCGGCGATCCGGATGCTGCGACGTCCGGTTCCAGCAATGAAGTCGGCAGTCCTTGCCAACCCGTCGTCGGTGCGGCGATCGAGCAGCGCAACATCTGCCCCACATTGCGCCAAACCCATGGCGATCCGCTGGCCGATGCCGCTGCCCGCGCCGGTCACAAGGGCGACGTTCCAGGAAAGATCAAACATTTTCGGCGCATTGAGAGTGATGTCAGTCATGATCGGATTATTCCTCGTTCAGATGGTCGCCAGTTCCATGACCGAGACGTCGGTCGCGTCCTTGCGGTCGAGAATGCCGGCCTGTTTGCCCTGTGCCATGACCATGATGCGGCTGGAGACCCCGAGAACCTCCTCGAGATCCGAACTGACCACAATCACCGCAACGCCCTCACGGGCGAGATCCATGATGAGATCGTAGATCGAAGACCGCGCGCCCACGTCGATGCCGCGCGTCGGTTCGTCCAGCACCACGACCTGCGGCTTGCGCGCCAGCCATTTGGCCAGTACTACTTTCTGCTGGTTGCCGCCGGAAAGCTCGCCCGCGTTCTGGCGGCCGCGGCCCTTCACCCCGAATTTCCTGATGTATTCGTCGGCGAACTGATGGAGACGGCGGGAGGAGATCCAGCCTTTGCGGGCAATCTCGCCCAAGTTGGCGTAGCCGATGTTCTCCGCGATCGAATGATCGAGCACCACGCCCTGAAGTTTCCGGTCTTCCGGCACGAGAACCATACCCTTGCGGATCGCGTCGATGGGAGAGTGGGGTGTGACGGGTTTGCCATGCAGGAGAACCTCACCCCCGGAAATGGGATCGGCCCCGGTGATGGCGCGGACAAGTTCGGTGCGCCCGGCGCCCATGAGGCCGGCGATGCCAAAAACTTCGCCCTTGCGGACCGAAAAGTTGATGTCACGAAACGCGTTGGCAGGCGACGTCAGGTGGCGGACTTCGAGAGTCACCTCGTCTGCGGGGGTGGGAATGGCGGGAAACATCCGTTCGAGGGAGCGCCCGACCATGGCTTCGACGATGGTGCGGATCGGAACAACGCCACTGTCGAACTCCCGGACCTTGGCGCCGTCACGCATAACGACGATGCGGTCGGCGATCTGTCGGATTTCCTCAAGACGGTGCGATATATAGATGATGCCCACCCCTTCCGACTTCAGACGTTCGATCTGCTGGAACAGGAGTTGGGTTTCTTCGCCGCCCAAGGCGGCGGTCGGCTCATCAAGAATCAGCAAACGGGCCTTGAGGGTAAGCGCCCTGGCGATCTCGATCAGCTGCTGCTTTCCGGTGGAGAGCCCTTCGACGAGGCGGTCGGGTGAGATATCGAGACCCAGGCGGTGCAAGCCGTTGCGCGCCCGCTCTTCCATTGATTTCCGGTCGATCCGTCCGGACTTCATCAGATAGCGGCCTACAAAGACATTCTCTGCAATCGAGAGCTTCGGAAGCAGTTTCAGTTCCTGATGAATCATGCCCACGCCCTCGTCCATCGCGGCGCGAGGGTTGAGGGGAGCGTAGGCCGCCCCAAGCCAGGTCATTTCACCTTTAGACGGCTGCACGGTGCCGGAAATGATGTTCGACAGGGTCGATTTTCCGGCACCATTTTCGCCGAGCAGCGCCACGACCTCTCCGGGATAAATGTCGAGGTCGACACCGTGGAGAACCTTGATCGGACCGTAGGATTTTTCAATTCCATGGAGCGACAGGATGGGAGGCTGGATCGTCATGGCGCTGCTGCCCTTCGATATCAAGACAGATTATGGATGGTTTTTCACGAATTCCGGAGCATTTTCACAGGTCGTCAGCACGGCATTGGGGGTCTGGCGCTCTTCGACCTTTTGGCCCGCGGCAACGGCGAGCGCGGATTCAACGGCAAGGACACCCATCTTCTGCGTGCTCTGTGTCGCGGTGGCGATGAAAGGCCCCTTGCACTTGGCCAGATATTCGAGGGCTGAGACGTCACCGTCGTAACCGCCGATAATGACCTTGTCGGAGAGATTGGCCACATCCATTGCTTTTGCCGCACCCATCGCAAGACCGTCAGCCTGCCCGAATATGATCGTGATGTCGGGATGCGCCTGCAGCATGTTCTGGGCGATCGAGAACCCCTCGTCCGCAGACCACATGTTGCTCCACTGCTGGTCGACAAGTTCCACGCCCTTGTTCTCGTCGATGGCGCGCTTGCAACCGGTAAAGCGGTCCACTTCCGGCGTGGTGCCTTTCTGGCCGTGGATGATCGCCATCTTACCCGAGCCGCCTGCCTTTTCGATGATGTGCTTGCAAACCGCATAGGCGGATTCGACGCTTTCACCGGCGATGAAAGTATCGCCCGGCGCACCTTCCGGGACACGGTCGACGTTGATCACCGGAATGCCGGCTTCACGGGCAAGGCGGGTCGGCACGGCAGCCGCAGCGGCACCGGCGGGGATGTAAATGAACGCGTCGATGCCCTGAGTCATCAGATCCTGCACCTGGCTGACCTGCGTGGCGGTGTCATTCTTCGCATCGACGACGATGACGTCGATGCCTTTATCCTTGGCGTATTTTTCAACACCCAGCTTGATCTGGTTGAAGAAGTCCGCCTGGAGATTCGGAACGGCAAGACCTACCTTCTTGACTTCTGCGGCAGAAGCACCGAGGGGGGACATCAGGACGGCAGCTGCCGTTGCCGCCATTAGCAGATTGGACAGTTTCATAGTTTCTCCTCCGAGTTAGCTGGTAAGCGTCCTGCACTTGCAGGAGGCCACCTCCCTTTTGCCGGTCCGCACCATTGCTGACCGTATTCCATGCCCGTTGGCCCTCTTCAGCCGGGTGAAATTCTTTCACTTCCGTTTGCGGTAGGTCTCGGCCGTGACAGCCAGGACAATGACGGCCCCGATGATCACCTGCTGCATAAACGGTGACACGCTCAGCAGATTGAGGCCGTTGCGCAGGATCCCGATGATGAGGACGCCGATGATGGTGCCGCCGATCCCGCCCGTGCCGCCGGAAAGCGAAGTCCCGCCAATGACGACCGCCGCGATGGCGTCGAGCTCATAGGAGACGCCGGATGACGGCTGGACCGAATCCAGGCGGGCCGCCAGCACCATCCCGGACAGTCCCGCCAGGAAGCTGCACACGACGTAAACAAGGACGGTCGCCCGCTTGACATTGATGCCGGCGAGCCGTGCCACTTCGGCATTGCCGCCAATTGCGTAGAGGATGCGCCCGCCGTACCGGTAGAGCTGGTAGAGTAGGCCAATGACGAACACCGCCAGCATCACGGCGACCGTAAGTGTCAGGAAACCACCGAAGCGCACGATGGCCATCGTGTTGAACCAGGCCGGGAAGCCGATGATCTGCTGGCCGTCGGTAATCATGTTGGCGAGACCGCGCGTGATCGACATCATGGCAAGCGTTGCAATGAATGCCGGCACATTGAAGTGGGTAATGAGGAGACCCGCGATCAGGCCATTCAAAGAAGCAGCAAGCAGAGCGAGCGGAATGGCAAGGCCCATCGGCACTCCGGCAACAACGTTCAGGTAGCCCAACACCATCATCGCCAGCGCCATGACCGATCCTACAGCAAGGTCGATGCCGCCAATCAGTATCACCAGTGTCATCCCGACAGCCATGATGCCCAGCACCGTGATCTGATCGAGTACGTTCAGGAAGTTCCGCACGGAAAAGAACGTATCGGTCGCAAAGGTGAGGAACAGGCAAAGCAGGAGCAGGCCGACCAATGGACCTGTCGCCCCTCGCATCGACCAAAGCATCCCGCCCGCGATCCCCTGGTTTTCCTTTGCTGTCGCAAGCATGGCGTCTCCTCCTGCTAGATATCACGACGGTCAGCATAAATATTCAGCGTCGCCTGTTAATTCATAACTGATCGTTTCCGCTCCTGTCAATACGGACTGAGGGCCCAGTTGTCGCCTGAAACGCGCAATTTCCTCTTGACTTGAACCATCTTCGTGCAAATATATGTGCGACTGTATATTTATGCACTGTGAGGGATTCATGCAGCCGAACGATCTCGACCACATCGCTCGACAAATCCGACTTCGGGATCTGCAGGCGGTTTTCGAAGCTGGCGCGGGCCACATCGGCGGAGAAATGTCCGCCATCGACATTCTGACGGCGCTGTATTTTCGCGTGCTGCGCATCTGGCCGGACCAGCCGAAACATCCGGACCGCGATCGTTTCGTGCTCTCGAAAGGCCATGTTGCCCTTGCGCTCTACGTAACGCTGGCCAAGCGCGGATTCCTGCCTGAGGAAGAGATCAGCACGTTTCTGAAGCCGCATTCACGATTGAACGGACACCCGAACTGCAACAAGGTTCCAGGCGTCGAGACCAATACCGGACCTCTTGGCCACGGCCTGCCCGTCGCGGTCGGAATGGCCAAAGCCGCCAAGCTGACCGGCGCCGGCTACCACACCTATGTCATCACCGGTGACGGCGAGATGCAGGAGGGATCGAACTGGGAAGCCATCTCGTCCGCGGCGCAGTTCGGACTAGACAACCTGACGCTGATCATCGACCACAACCGGTTCCAGCAGGGCGCCGCGCTGAAGGATACCAACAACATGGCCCCCTTCCCCGCCAAGCTCGAAGCTTTCGGTTGGGACGTGACGGAGATCAACGGCAATGACATGGCTGAGGTCGTTCCGGCCCTCGAGCGGCGCAGCAACCGGCCGCATTGCGTCGTCGCCCATACCAACAAGGGCCACGGAATTTCCTTCATGCAGGACAAGGTCGACTGGCACCACAAGGTGCCGAATGCCGAACAATACGAGATTGCCCGGGCAGAACTTTCGGAGGCCGTGTGATGAATGCCGTGACGCCATCTCCCAAGCTGCACGATTGCCGCGACGCCTTTGTCTCCGTTCTGGAACGCCTTGGCGCCGACAATTCCAGGATCGTCGCGGTCTGCAATGACTCGGTCGGCTCGTCCAAACTGGGCGGGTTCAAAGCCAAATGGCCGGAACGGCTGGTCAATGTCGGCATTGCCGAACAGAATATGGTGGGCGTTGGCGCCGGACTCGCAAATGGCGGGCTCCTGCCCTTTGTCTGCGGCGCCGCCTGCTTTCTAACCGGCCGATCGCTGGAACAGATCAAGGCCGATATCGCCTATTCCAACGCCAACGTGAAGCTGGTCGGCATCTCGTCCGGCATGGCCTATGGTGAGCTTGGGCCAACGCACCATTCCGTCGAGGACTTCGCCTGGCTACGCGTGCTGCCGAACCTGCCGGTGATCGCGCCCTGCGATTCGATCGAAACGGCGGCTGCCGTGGAGTGGGCGGCCGCTTACGAGGGTCCTGTCTTCCTGCGCCTGTCGCGCGTTGGGGTGCCCGACGTGCTGGAGACCGGACACAAATTCGAGTTGGGAAAGGCCAATCTGCTGCGCGACGGCAACGCGATAACCCTGGTCGCCAACGGCACGCTCACCCACCGCATGCTGAAGGCCGCCAACTTTCTGGCCGCAAAGGGGGTCGAGGCACGCGTACTGAACATGGCGACGGTCCGCCCGATCGACGTTGACGCGATTGTGGCCGCGGCCCGCGAAACCGGTGCCATCCTGACGGCGGAAGAGCATTCAACTTTCGGCGGCCTCGGCTCTGCGATTGCAGAGGTCGTGGTGGCGGAAGCCCCCGTACCGATGAAGATCCTGGGTGTTCCCGGCGTCTTTGCCCACACCGGATCGGCCGAATTCCTCCTGGACGAATTCGGCATGTCCCCCGCCGCCATCGCTGAGGCGGCTATTGCATTGATCGCACGGAAGTCTTCACGCGCATGATTGCGCGGGGTTAGATGACGTGCCGGGCGCGGCAGATCCTCCCTGACGCCGCGCCCCCAATTCCCGCCCGCCGGAGCCGCCATGACGACTGCCATTCTCGCCATTGACCAGGGCACCACAAATTCCAAAGCGGTGCTCGTTTCGACGACCGGGGAAATCCTGTCGCGCGGTTCGTCTCCGGTCGGCATCGAGCATCCGCAGCCTGGCTGGGTCGAACAGAGCCCGCTACGCATCTGGCAGTCAGTGCAGGAGGCAATCGCCGCCTGCTTGCAGGCCGGACCGGCGGTTGACGTTCTCGGCATCGCGATTTCGAACCAGCGCGAGTCTGTCACCGTGTGGGATGCCGCCACGGGCAAGCCGCTCGGCCCGGTTGTCAGCTGGCAGTGCCGCCGCAGCGCACACGCCTGCGCTGAACTGATCTCAGCGGGCCATGCCCCGCGTGTCCAGGCACTCACAGGTCTTCCGATAGACCCCATGTTCCCCGGTCCCAAGATGAAATGGCTGCTGGACCGCGTGCCGGTGGGACGTGAGGTCAGGCTCGGCACGATTGACGCGTGGCTAATCCACTGTATGACGGATGGTGCGGTCCATGCCTGCGATGCAGCCAATGCCGCCCGCAGCCAGCTTTACGACTTGAACCGCCAGCTCTGGAGCGACGAGCTTTGCGAGCTATTCGGCGTGCCGAAATCCGCCCTGCCCGAGGTGCGCGACAGCGCGTCGCGGTTTGGCGAGACCAGAAACGTGCCGGGACTTCGAGACGGCATCCCTATCGCTTCGGCCATCGGCGACAGCCATGCCGCGCTCTTCGGGCATGGCGCTTTCGATCCCGGCGACAGCAAGGTGACGTTCGGCACCGGCTCATCGATCATGACGACGCTGCCCCGCTTCATTGCGCCCGAGCGTGGCCTCACAACGACGATTGCCTGGTCGGTCAACAGCCAGCCGACCTATGCCTTCGAAGGCAACATCCTCGTGTCGGCTGCCGCCCTGCCATGGATGGTGGAGATGCTTGGCCTGCCTGACGTCAAGGCGCTGATCGATCTGGCCGCAACGGCCGAAGCTTGCGGACCGGGCTTCGTGCCGGCCTTCGTCGGCTTGGGAGCGCCTTATTGGCGGGCCGATTCGCGGGCATTGTTCTCGGGCATCACTTTCAACACGACGCGCGCCCAGATGGCCCGTGCGGTGACGGATTCGATGGCCTTCCAGGTTCATGACGTCTTCAAGGCGATGTCGGTGCAATCGCCCACGCCGCTTGGCCGCCTCTACGCCGATGGCGGTCCAAGCAAGAACACCTTTCTGATGCAATGCGTGGCCGACACACTCAATCATGTCATAGTCCAATGCGACGCACCCGAGGCTTCCGCCCTGGGCGCCGCCTATCTGGCTGGCCTCTCGTTGGGCGTATGGCCCGATCTCGCAGCCATCGCAACTTTGCGACGCGTCGGCAATCCGTTGTTTCCCCGTGCGTCCGACGCAGCGGAGCGACTCCTGGTTTGGCAGGATGCAATCTACCGCTCGACCCTCTCGGTTCCTTCAACTATGAGTGAATAAAAATTCACACTTGGAGGACCCCATGGGACGGCTCAATGAGCTGCGGCTGATTGCCCGAATTGCGCAGATGTATCATGTCGAAGGCAAGCGGCAGGCAGAGATCGCTAAAATCATGCGCATGTCGCAGGCTACTGTTTCGCGCATGCTGAAGCGGGCCGAGCAGGAAGACATAGTGCGCACGACTGTCATTCCACCGCCGGGAACCTTTGCCGAACTTGAAACCGCGCTGCGCGACCGCTACGGGCTGACCGAGGCCATTGTCATCGACTGTTCCGAGGACCGCGATGGTGCGATCATGGCCCGCATTGGGGAAGCGGCGGCACATTTCCTCGAGGTGACCCTTCAGGAAGATGAAATCATCGGCGTTTCAAGCTGGAGCCAGACCATCCTGCGCATGGTGGACAACATCCACCCCTTGAAGACCGCCAAGGCCAAATACATTGTGCAGATCCTGGGCGGAATGGGAGACGCGTCGGTCCAGACGCACGCCACGCAGCTAACGGCCCGTCTCGCCAAACTGACAGGCGGCGAACCGCGACTGCTTTTGGTTCAGGGGATAACGTCATCGCGCGAAGCAAAACTCGTTATGCTGGCCGATCCGGTCGTGCGCGGAACGATGGATCTGTTCGGCCGCCTGAGCCTTGCGATTGTCGGCATCGGGGCAGTGGAACCGTCCGAGCTTCTCGCCCGCTCTGGCAATGTCTTCTCTCGCCAGGAGATGGCGATGCTGAACGAGTCGGGCGCCGTAGGAGAAATCTCCTACCGGTTTTACGACAAGGATGGAAAGCCGGTTGAAACCCCGCTGAATGACCGCGTGATCGGCATCTCGCTGGAAGATCTGAAGAAAGCCGACCGCGTCATGGCATTGGCGGGCGGAGAATCGAAAACCCAGGCCATCGCTGGCGCCCTGAAACTGGGCGTTATCGATGTGTTTGTCACCGACAAGTTCACTGCAGCGAGACTGACGGCCTGATCTCGTCAAAGATCGGACCTTTGGCCTGCTGCGCATTATGGAGGAATGACCATGAAACGCTTTGCAAGCCAGACGGTTTTCGTCACGGGGGGCAACAAGGGCATCGGCCGCGGCATTGCCAAGCGCTTTGCCGAAGAGGGGGCGAAAGTGGCCATCGCCGCGATTGAAAAAGACACATCCGAAGCGGCCGAAGTGCTTGCGCAGGAGACCGGCGCAGAAGTGATGGGTTTCGCGCTTGATGTGACCGATTGCAACGCTGTGAAGGACGCCTATGAAGAGGCCGAGGAGAGGCTGGGCGCCATCTCCGTTTCGGTGCAGAATGCGGGCGTCATCACCATTGCCAAAGTCGAAAACCTCACTGAGCGCGAATGGGACCTGAATCTGGACGTCAACACCAAAGGGGTTTTCTTCTGCTGCCAGGAGGCGATTCGCCGTTTCCGTTCCAGCGGCACCAAGGGCCGTCTCGTTAATATCGCCTCCGGGCAGGCTCGCCAGGGATTCATCTACACGCCGCACTACGCGGCCTCGAAATTCGGTGTGATCGGATTGACGCAGAGCCTTGCCAAGGAACTGGCCCGTGAAGGGATCACAGCCAACGCGATTTGCCCCGGCATCATTCACACGGAAATGTGGGACTACAATGATCGTGTCTGGGGCCAAATGCTCGGTGAGTATGGTCCGGGCGAGCTTATGGCGGAATGGGTCCGCGGCATCCCGATGGGCCGTGCGGGCACACCTTCCGACGTCGGAGCGCTCGTTGCCTTTCTGGCTTCGGAAGACGCGGCCTACATCACCGGACAGACGATTAACGTGGACGGTGGATTGATCATGTCCTGAACGTCGTTTGGGCGCAACTTTGCCAATAGGGCCTTCTTGCTTCGGAAATTTGGGCAGGGTCAACGAAGAGCCGAGCGCGCTTCGAACGATGTACGGGCGAACTGAATTTCAGTCAGAGGTACGAAATCAGCGACAGGACACCTGCTCGGCGCGGCGGGAGGGCTGGAAACAATCTTCACGATTTTGGCGCTCAGCACCCAGATCGCACCACCGACCTTGAACCTGAATGCTCCAGATGCGGAAGCCGACGGTATCGATTTCGTCTCGAACGAAGCGCGACACGTGCAGAGCGCACGGGAGAGATCGGCTGCCCGCCTTACGGAGTGCTCACAGCCGCAGCCGTCGCGCCTATCGCTTGACAATCAAGCTGAATCTCTCACAACAAGCTTGCCTTGGAAGTTAACTGTCTCTCTCGGTGCTCTTTCCAAAATCATGTCAATTGCCGCATTGACCATTTGGTCGGTCGGCTGCTCATAGGTTGTCAGGCCGTATGCTGGTGACGCTGCAGGGGCAGCGTTATCGAAGCCCACAATGGCGAGATCGTTGGGGACACGTAACCCGAACTCGCTCCGGACAACATCCATCGCTCCGAACGCGAGGGCATCGTTTTCGCACATGAGGACATCGATCCGGTCTTCCGGCGCAACTTGGGACAGATAGTCCCGGGCTGCCTGCGCGCCAGCTTCTGCGCTGTAACGCTCGGCGGACATCTCCACGAGCTCAACGCCGAGAGTGGTTCGCCAGAACTCCTTGAAATTCCTCCGCCTGCCAAGCGCTGTAGACAGAGTACGCGCTCCAGCCATAAATCCCGGTCTCCGATACCCCTTTTTCAATAGGTATTTGCCGATCTCGGCTATCGCCACGGTCGCATCGCACGAGATGGCAGGAACACCTTCGATCTGGCTATCTCGAGCGAGAACAAACATCGGAGGCCCACCGCGTCCCAGCTTATGATCTGTCAACATCTCGTCGCGAAACGCTGTGCCAAAGAGAACGATCGCATCAACCTGCCGCTGGTCGGCATTCAATATGGCATGCACGTGGCTGTAGTGCTGATTGATATTGATCAACATAGTCACGAGCCCCTCCGCCTGCAGGCTGGCGGTCAGCTTTTCAAGAAACGGAAGCTTGTGCGGGTTTGCAAAATCATCAACGAGAACCGCGACCTGATGTGTAGAATTGGTGGCAAGGCTTCTGGCCAAAAGGTTCGGCCGATAATTAAGTCGCTCTGCCGCCTCCAGCACTTTGGCTTTGCTTGCTTCCGTGATCGATGCACCGGGGGTAAATGCGCGGATGACCGTCCACTTTGAAACGCCCGCCTCTATCGCCACATTTTGCGCCGTCGCCCGCTTCATAGTCGAACTACTCCCTTTCGAAACGTTTATTCCATTTCTGCTGAATGGCGAAATGAATGGTTGATTTCTATTAGCAAGAATCTTATAGCTATGCACGTTTGCTACCGGTAGCAAAATGTATGCACCCGGTAGCAAGTTGGAGGACGCGCCGTCTGAGGCGTTTTCGGTGGTTCTCGCGCTGGGAGGTGTGGGACACCCTTTGGGAGGAGTTTTTATGAAATCGCTTACTAAGAAGCTTGCGCTCGGTGTTTCGATCGTTGCAGCCGTTGCGGGTGCCGGCAGCCTGGCGTCCGCAAAAGACATCAAGATCATCACTGTCACACACGGCCAGGCGAACGACCCCTTCTGGTCGGTGGTCAAGAATGGTGTGACAGCCGGGGCCAAGGATGCCGGCGTTCAGGTTGATTATCGCGCGCCCGAAACGTTCGACATGGTGGCGATGAGCCAGCTGATCGACGCTGCGGTCAACCAGAAGCCCGATGGTCTGATCGTGTCGATCCCGGATGCTTCGGCTCTCGAACCGTCGATTGAAAAAGCCGTTGCCGCTGGTATTCCGGTGATTTCCATCAACTCTGGGTCCGATGTTTCCAAGAAGCTTGGCGCTTTGCTGCATGTCGGCCAGGACGAGTACAGCGCAGGTAAGGCCGCCGGCGAAAAGCTGAACCAGATGGGCGGCAAGACCGGCATCTGCATAAACCAGGAGGTCGGAAACGTCTCGCTCGACCTGCGTTGCAAGGGCTTCTCGGATGGCTTCGGCGGCACTGTTACCGTGCTTCCCGTGTCAAACGATCCAGCGGAAGTCCAGGCCAAAGTCAAAGCCGCTCTGAGCGCAAACGATGCGGTCGACACCATCATGGCGTTGGGTGCAAGCACTGCCGGCGAGCCTGCTCTCGCAGCCGTCAAGGACGTTGGCAAGACAGGCAAGGTCAATGTGGCGACCTTCGATCTTTCTGCCGATTTCCTGAAAGCAGTCGATGCAGGCGAAGCCGCGTTTGCCATCGATCAGCAGCAGTTCCTGCAGGGTTACTTGCCAACGGTCTTCCTGGCCAACAACGCGAAATACGGCCTCATCCCGGGCGGCAACGTACCCTCGGGTCCGAACCTGATCACCAAGGACAAGGCCGCTCAGGTCGTCGAGCTGTCCGCACAGGGTATCCGTTGATTCATCTCCAGTCGCGCTAGCGCGTGTCGGCAGCCCCGCCAACAGGAGGGCTGCCGACCCCCCTTTCGCATTGTCCTGCATGGCTGTGGCGTATGACGCCCACGGGAGGAACCATGACCGAAATTAGCAAAATTCCAGCCACATCGATTAAATCCGACGAACGCATGAAGAAGGTCAGTGTTCTGACAAGCCTGATGCGGCGGCCCGAACTTGGCGCCGTTGCGGGCCTCTTGATGGTGGTAACCTTTTTCTTCTTCACCGCCGACACGTCGATGTTCTCCTTGTCGGGCCTGATGACCATTCTGGCGCCGGCGTCCCAGTTGGGCATCCTCGCCATCGCAGCGTCCATGCTGATGATCGGTGGCGAATTCGATCTCTCCATTGGCTCGATGGTCGCCTTCGCCGGTCTCACCTTCGGCGGCCTGCTGGTCAATTTTGGCCAGCCACTCTGGATCGCGATCCTGTTTACCCTGCTCTTCGCAGCCATGCTTGGCGCGGTCAACGGTCAGATCGTCATCCGCACGCGACTTCCCTCGTTCATCGTCACCCTGGCTTTCCTGTTTATCCTTCGCGGACTGACACTTGTCGGCCTCAAATGGGCCACCGGTGGATCGACGCAGCTTCGCGGTATCAGCGAAGCCGTTGGAGACACATCCATTGCGAGCCTGTTCTCCGGTCTGGCTTTCCAAGGCTTCTTTGCCTGGCTTGCCGAAAACGACCTGATCGAGAAATTCGACAATGGCATCCCGAAGGTCGCAGGCGTGCCGGTCTCCGTGGTCTGGTTCGTCGGTCTTGCCGGTGTCGCGACATGGGTCCTGTTGCGCACCCGGGTTGGAAACTGGATTTTCGCCGTCGGAGGTGATGCCAATGCTGCCCGAAACTCCGGTGTACCGGTCGATCGGGTCAAGACCGGGTTGTTTGCCTTGACGGCGTGCGCCGCCGCCCTCGTCGCCATCATCACTGTGGTGGATGCCGGATCGACAGATGCACGACGTGGCTTCCAGAAGGAATTCGAAGCCATCATCGCAGCTGTCATCGGCGGAAGCCTTCTGACCGGTGGTTACGGCTCGGCCATAGGCGCATTTTTCGGCGCCATCATCTTTGGCCTCGTCTCCATCGGCCTGACCTACACGAAGTTCGACTCCGACTGGTTTCAGGTCTTTCTCGGCTCGATGCTGCTGCTTGCCGTGCTCTTCAACAACTTCATTCGCCGCAAGGTCACAGGGGAGCGCTGAGCATGGCTGATATGAAATCCCATTCCGCAGCCGCCATCATCGAGGCCAAGGACATCGTGAAGCACTATGGCTCCGTCATCGCGCTGTCGGGAATCTCGATGAAGGTGCTGCAGGGCGAAGTCCTTTGCCTGCTCGGCGACAATGGCGCCGGCAAGTCGACGCTGATCAAGACCCTGTCCGGCGTGGTCAAGCCTTCCGGTGGCGAACTGCTCGTCGATGGAAAGCCTGTGACGTTCTCCAGCCCGCGTGATGCGCTCGATGCTGGCATTGCAACCGTCTACCAGGATCTGGCGATGATCCCGCTCATGTCGGTGACGCGCAACTTCTTCATGGGGCGCGAACCCCGCAAGGGCATTCCGCCCTTTCGCTACATCGACTTCAAGCATTGCGATGCCGTGACCCGGGAGGAGATGCACAAGATCGGGATCGATGTCCGCGACCCGAACCAGGCTGTCGGAACGCTATCGGGCGGCGAACGGCAATGCGTGGCGATCGCCCGTGCAGTCTATTTCGGGGCGAAGGTTCTCATCCTCGACGAGCCGACATCTGCGCTGGGCGTGGCACAGACGTCCATGGTTCTCAAATACATCAACCATGTGCAGCAGAATGGCCTGGGGGTTATTTTCATCACGCACAATGTGCGCCACGCCTTCGCCGTCGGCAATCGCTTCACCATCCTCAATCGCGGCAAGACGCTGGGCACATATGCCAAGAGCGAGATTTCCATCGACGAGCTTCAAAACATGATGGCCGGCGGCAAGGAGTTGCAGGCGCTCTCCAACGAGCTCGGTGGCACCATCTAATTCATGAAACAGGATTGTAATGATGACGGAAGAACACGCATCTTCGGGGGCTTTCACGCTGGCAGTCTGCGCGGAAATGGTTTTCCGCTCCCTGCCGGTCACGGAGCGGCTGAAGCGGATTACCGAGCTTGGGTTTGTCGCCGAGATCTGGGACTGGACCAAGCATGACATTCCTGCTCTTGCCCGGTCCGGCGCGACGTTCTCGTCGATGACGGGGTACATCACCGGCACGCTCGCGGATGATGAGGGCGCCGATGAGCTCATCAAGACGGCGCGCCTGTCTATCCCTGTTGCAAAGGAACTCGGTTGCCCCCGGCTCAATCTGCACGGGACGGGTCTCGACGGACAGGGGCTGCCGGTGGTCAAGTCGGACGGCGTCACCGGCGCGATGTGGCTGAAGGCACGCGACACCCTCAATCGTATCGCGGATCTCGGTGAGGAGGAAGGCGTCACCTTCATGCTCGAGAACCTCAACGAAGCGGTCGACCATCCAAAGACCCCCTTCGCCAAGGCGGCCGACACGATCACCCTGGTCTCGGCCATCGACCGGCCATCGCTGAAGCTCAATCTCGATCTTTACCACGCGCAGATCGGGGAAGGGAATCTCATCGAGCTCTGCCGTCAGGCGCTCCCGTTCATCGGCGAAATCCAGGTGGCGGATGTGCCCGGCCGCAAGGAGCCCGGCACCGGAGAGATCAACTACCCGGCTATCGCCCACGCGCTGAACGCAATGGGTTACGAAGGCGTCATAGGCCTTGAAGCATGGCCGTCCGAGGACGACGAGTTGGCGCTGAGCCGCTTCCGCCAGGCGTTCACTCTCTAACGATCTCCCTCTCTGCGCGGCCGTTCGTCAGGTACGCGCGCTCACAAGGAATGAAAATGCTGAAAGTTGGCCTTCTCGGTGCAGGACGAATTGGAAACGTCCATGCCAAAGCGATCACATCGAATCCCGGAAGTGCGCTGGTCGCGGTTTCGGATGTCAACTCGGACGCCGCAGAAAAACTGGCGGCACAATATGGAGCCGAAGCCCGTTCCAGTTCGGACATCATCGATGATCCCGCCATCGACGCCGTGCTCATCGCAACATCGACGGACACCCATTCGGATCTGATCGAGGCCGCAACCAAGGCCGGAAAGGCGGTGCTGTGCGAGAAGCCTGTCGACCTCAGCCTCGAACGGGCACGCGCATGCCAGATTGCCGCGGCGGCTACGGGCAAACCTGTCATGATCGGCTTCAACCGCCGCTTCGATCCGAACTTCGCGGCTCTCAAAGCTGCCGCCGACCGGGGCGACATCGGCACGACGGAGCTTCTGTCGATTACCTCCTTCGACCCGGCACCACCCCCCGTGTCCTACATCAAGGTTTCCGGCGGGTTGTTTCGGGATATGATGATCCACGACTTCGACATGGCGTGCTGGATCTTCGGTGGAGCGCCTGCGACCGTCACAGCCATCGGAAGTTCGATTGTCGATCCGGACATTGGTGCGGCGGGCGATGTCGATACCGCTGCCGTCACGCTCAAATTCGCCGACGGCCGCATCGCCGTGATCAAGAACAGCCGGCGGGCCGTTTACGGCTACGATCAGCGTCTTGAGTTGCTGGGGTCGGAGGGTCTGCTTTCTGCAGGCAATATCCTGGAGAACACCGTCACCAAGGCGACCAAGGACGGTGTCACCGGGGCAAAACCGGAATTCTTCTTTCTCGAACGCTATATGCGCGCTTACTCCATCGAGTGGAGTGCATTTGTCGAAGCCATTGCGTTTGGATCGGCCTTGCCGGTTTCGCTTGACGACGGCGTCAATGCGCTTGCGGTCGCGGAAGCAGCGACACGGTCGCTGGCCACTGGCCAATCCGTCAGTCTTGCCGAGATACTCTAGGCCGGAGGCCGTCATGCCATCACACGAAACAGCCATGGCTCCGGACCCCACATTCCGGAGCCTGAAAGACAGTATCTCCAAACGGGATCTCGTGTTTCCCACGCAGGTCGAGGAGGTTGCAAAGCTCTGCTTCGACTATCCCGAACTGCTTGCGTTTGACTCCACTGGCGACATTGCGAAACTTGCCGGGGTCTCAAACTCGACTGTGTTGAGGTTTGTCACGATGATCGGCGTCTCGAGCGTCAAAGCAGCACGTGAGATTTTTCAGAATGAAGTTCGGTTTCGATCACGTTTTCGGAATGGAATTGATCGGCGGGAAAAAGATGCGGTCAATTAAACGACCGTCCGTCACCTCGAGTTTATGGCGGACGTGATTTCGACTGGTGCTATTGCCAGTTGTGGTGCCCGAAGAGCATATTCACACCAGGTCGACACGGAGGTGCTGATCCAGCCATTCGCCTCTGGCATTGGGCTTCGAATACCGGAACGATCGCTTTCGGCCACAGCCGGTTGCTACTCCACCACGAGGGCCGTGGCAGCGGCGAAAAACGTGGACCCTACACGATCACTGCTCCAATCGCGATGCTCTGCATCATGTTCATGCGCCTCGTACGCTTCCCATCCCAGTCATAAGTCATCGTCGCGCCTCAATGAGGAGTTCACTTGCCGGGGGGCAGTGAGAGATCAGGGTGACGTGGAATAGACAACACAAAATTGAGGCGGTCAAGCTGAGTGTCGCCTAGGTAGCGCCATTTAGCGATCGGCCGTGCCAAATCGAGTTGAAGCATCGCTGCTGGCCCGTGTCGCCATGATGATCGCCCCCTCTAGGGAGACCGAGTTTATGGACGCGCCGAATGGCATTGTTGGTGATGCTTATCACTTCCCCAATGTGGTGTTCTGCAGCGCTCATTACCAAGCGAGCCGTGGCGTCATAGCCACCGCGGCCGCTAACGGCTTCTGCCTGCCGTCGGGATGAATCGGCCAGTCGCGGGACATCAGATGTTCGAGCGGCGCTTCGCTCATCAAATAGGAGCAGCCCGCAGGGGTCGGCGAACAGTGAACAAGCAAATTTCTCTTGACAAACGGAAGAACACCTCTTTGAAAAAGCGCCTGTTCAACAAGTATCAAAAGCACCTTCAGCTGGCGCGGTCGAAGAGCTCGGCGGGCCATCGCATCAGAGCAGAAAACAACGACCCGGATGCGGAACACTTCTTTCGGAGCGCCGCGGAACAGAAAGTCACCAGCGGATAATGAACGCAACGATCGCGACCGGCGCCAAAACCGGCGATACTGAAAAGGCCTGGCTCAAAATTCTTTCGGCCTATCGCGAGCCTCATGTTGGCCGAAGCGTGTTCGAACTGGTTGTGACTGTGCTTGCCTTTGTGCTTTTCTGGGCAGCGGCGTGGATTGCGATCGACTTTGGCTATTGGTTCGGCATGATCTTCGTCATTCCGGCAGCGGGATTCCTTTTGCGCCTCTTTATGCTGCAACACGATTGCGGACATGGCTCGTTCTTTGGAAGGCGTCGGTTTGACGACTGGACGGGCCGCGCCATCGGTGTTCTCACGCTCACACCCTACGACTATTGGCGCCGCGCGCATGCAGAACACCACGCCTCCGCCGGCAATCTCAATGAGCGTGGCGTTGGTGACATCACGACGCTCACAGTGGCAGAATATCGGGCCTTACCGGGTCGAGGAAAACTGAGCTATCGACTCTACCGGAATCCGCTGGTGATGTTCGGCATTGGCCCGGCCTGGCTTTTCCTCTTTAAGCAAAGGCTGCCGTTCGGGATGATGCGGTCGGGCGCATTGCCCTGGATTTCGACGATGGCAACCAATGCTCTCGTTGCAGCACTTGCCCTCCTTCTCATATGGGGGATCGGAACAGTGCCCTTCCTGTTGATCCATCTGCCAATCGTTCTTCTTGCCGGTTCGGCCGGGGTATGGTTGTTTTACGTACAACACCAGTTCGAAGATACCCACTGGTCGATCCCCCCGGAATGGACCTTCCAATACGCGGCCATGCATGGGTCCTCGCATTACGATCTTCCACTGCCATTGCGGTGGATTACGGGCAATATCGGAATGCACCACATCCACCACCTTTCAAGCCGGGTGCCTTTCTACAGGCTGCCAGAGGTGCTGCGCGACTATCCGGAGCTAGCAAGCTTGGGGCGCATCACACTTAAAGAGAGTCTGAGTTGCGTAAAGCTGATTCTTTGGGATGAAGCTTCGCACCGACTGGTGTCGCTGCGGGAGGCCAAAAGCTTGCCGTAACGGTTCAGTCTGGTCCAACTCCTCGGCCAGACAGCATATGGTTGACGAAGACGGGTCGGCCCGCCCCGACGACAATGCAGAGCCTACTTCACTACGGTCGCGGAAAACAGCGCTGCGGGTATTTCGGCGCTGTCGGCGTCGGTGACAAGCAGAAGGTCCAGGCGGTTTCCGTCCAGTCGAGCGTCGATGCCCTCTACCTTGTGTGGCCGGTCAAGCTGGAGCTAGCAACGCAGCAACGAGAATTCCGCCGCGACGAAAAAGAGCCGTTCGTGGCAACGAGGATGCGGAAAACCGTAGCATGGGAGACCGTTGTGTAGAAACCCCGACCTGGTTTGTTCGACCAAGGTATGGGTGGTGGACGGTGAACTCTAACCGGGGCATCCCGCTCCTTACAGCGCTTTGAAAAGCGAAGGGCGCTCGACCCTTTCGGGGTGCGCCCTCGCCGGCCCGGACCACCTCGAACGCACGACATCGTCGAGCCGCGTGCCGACACATGATCATTTGAGCTCCGCCGATGATGAGAACGGGCTCGCCCGAATATTCTTCCGCTCGGCAACGGCAGCCACCGCTTTCCCGCGACAGATATTTCGCCAAATTAGGACCAAAGTCGCGATGCATTTAGGACCAAAGGCTGACGCGCTCGGATTGAATTCAGGCCACTATACCCCCATAGGCAGCTCGACCTCGGACGGGCGCAACGCAGTCCGGGGAGGCAAGTGATGGTGGTGAAAGCAGATCCGGTCTGGTATTCCTTCCTGGAGCGCGTTCATCCACCCGCGCTCGATCGCGAATTTGCCTCGATCGAATTCGAACTGGCTTTTGCTGTCAATATTCGGACGGCCTTGGCGCTTGTGGAAGCCACCCCCGCTTGTCGCCGCTTTGCCGACATCGCCATAAGCAATGCGGTCAACTACAGCTGTTTACGCCATGGAGGAAAAAAGAGCGAGATTCTCGCGGATGCCTTGCGGGCGATTGACGAGGCACTGTGGCGGCTCATAACGGAATTGCGTAATTGTGAAATGAAGCTGGACGCCTTCGTTGATCGCACCTCGCTCTTTACGACCGGGACGGCAAATCGCAGACGCAGTCGTTTTGACGTTCACGCTGTGCGCCATGAGTTATGGGAAGATGATTTGTCTCCCGCTTGGTAACGACGAAAGTTCGCCTTTCTTCGAGTGTGATCCGTTCACCGGAACAATCCGTTCGTTTCGATGTTGCGCATATGCCGCTCCTGTTACGCATGCGGCATTTCAGAACGTAAAACTTTTGGCCCGCTGTTCGCCGAACAGCGGGCCAGGACAATGGGGTTGGAATTGCTGGCTTTCGACGACCCGTTCACTGCCTATTCCGATGCCTGCCAAATGTTCCAGCTTGGATCGGTCACGGCCGATTTGCCGCCTTCCTCGACGGGATTTGGCCTGGGCTTCTGCGAAGTGTTGACCACTTCCGCGAGGTCGTCCGATCAGACCATTCGCGCACCCTGGTCGATGGCACTCGGACAAACAACGGACTGCGGACCTGAGCCCGCATGCCTTCCCTACCTCGCGCCGAGCACTAGATTGTGAGGGGCACACAGTAGCGGCGAGAGTGTGGCGACGAAACGTCCAAAGCGGAAAGGCGGTCGCGAATTGCGTGAAGCCAGGAAGACGGACAACCGACAAACAAATGCTGACGGCGGCAAAACGTCGCCGCGCGCAGGCGCCGAGGCGCATGAGCAAACAACCAATCCAGTCATTCACTCCATTGCGGCAGAGAACGGTGCCCAAACCTTTGAACGAAGCAGGCATGCTGCACTGGAACTCGTTTTTGCTCTGCGCCACGACCTGACGACGCTGTGGCGGCGTGTCAAGGCTTGGTTTTTAGAAGCGCTTGCAACACGCAGGGAACACAAACGCACCCCCTTGCAGCTAGGTGCAATACTTGCGGGAGGCCGAATTGTCGCACAACTCGTGAGGGCATCGCCCGGGTTATTTGCTGCTTTCAGCAAACAAGGGTTAAGTTTGCCCCTGAGAAGGGTGAGATGGCGTTCCTGGGGCGGTATTTTCGCGATGGCGTCGCTAACTGTTTCCCTGGTTTTAGCCAGCATCCTGTTCTGGGCCCTGAAGGACGTCCCTTGGCGGGAGATTGCCGATGGATCGCTGAAACCGACCATCGTGCTCGAAACGGCGGACGGGCAGCCCTTGGTGCGCCAGGGTCCGTACCAAGGCCCGCGCGCCACCTACGAACAATTTCCACCGCATCTCGTGGATGCAGTCCTGTCGATCGAGGATCGGCGTTTTCTGGATCACTATGGAATAGATCTGCGGGGGATATCACGCGCATTGGTTCGGAATTTCCAGGCTGGTGAGGTCGTGCAAGGCGGCAGCACGATCACCCAGCAACTCATTAAGGTCCTCTATCTGGAAAGCGACCGGACACTGAAGCGCAAGATGCAGGAGTTGGTCATAGCATTCTGGCTGGAGTGGAATCTCGGCAAGCAGGAGATCCTCACCCGATACCTAAATTCGGTCTATCTTGGCGCTGGCGCGACCGGCATGCCGGCTGCCGCCCGCATCTATTTCAACAAGGATATCGGGGCGCTTGACATCCGGGAGTCGGCCATGCTGGCAGGTCTGTTGAAGGCACCGAGCCAGCTAAACCCGATTGACAATTTCGACGGCGCCCGACAAAGAACGACAATCGTCCTGGATGCCATGGTCGAAAATGGCAAACTGACGCCGGCCGAGGCCAATGCCGCGAAAGCCGAGTTCGCTGCGCTCCACGTGACCACCCCAACGCCTCGTTCGGGCAGTTGGTTTGCTGATTGGGTCACAGGTCAAGCGCGTGAGATAGCAGGCGCCTCCCCCGGGTCGATAACGGTAAGAACGACACTCATGCCCCGCCTCCAGCAGGCCGCGGAAGAAATAATCAGGCGAGCCATTGATGAGGAAGGTGCGTCGCGCGGGGTGTCGCAGGCCGCCTTGGTGGCTATGACGCCCGATGGAGCCGTCGTCGCAATGGTGGGCGGACGCGATTATAAGGCCAGCCAATTCAACCGGGCGGTCACGGCGATGCGTCAGCCAGGTTCGACATTCAAGCTGTTCGTATATTACGCAGCCTTGAAGCAGGGCCTTACTCTTGCTGATCGGATCGACGACAGCCCTATCGAGATCGATGGCTGGTCGCCGGAAAATTCGGGCGGCAGCTATCGGGGCCTTGTCACACTCGCGGAAGCCTTTGCTCGTTCCCTCAACGCCGCCACGGTAGCGCTTGCACAAGAGGTCGGAATTGAGAACGTCGCAGCCGCAGCCAGCGAACTCGGAATCGACGCACCGCTGACCAAGGGTCCGGCGCTTGCGCTGGGCACGTCCGAGGTCAGCCTGCTTGACCTGACGGGGGCCTATGCTTCGGTGCGCGCTGCAAATTCCCCCGTCGAACCCTGGGGAGTCATCGATTTTCAGGCAGAGGCTAAGGCGCCAGCTTTCCGCATCGGACCGCAGATCAAACCTTCGATCGACATTTCTGCTTACCAGCAAGATCTCGTCACGCTGCTCCAGTTGGTCGTGGAACGCGGTACGGGACGCGCTGCTTCACCCGGCGTCTTTGCAGCGGGGAAGACAGGAACGAGTCAGAACAACAGGGATGCCTGGTTTGTCGGCTTTACAGAACCACTCGTCGCAGGTGTTTGGGTCGGCAACGACGACGGCACACCAATGAGGGGCGTGACAGGCGGCGACCTCCCCGCTCGCATATGGCGTGAATTCATGCAAGCCGCCATGACTGAGCCGAGTTCCGGTGCTGGGCCTGAGAGCTTGGACAGCGAAACGCAGGCTGCCGCATCCTGTAATATTCGAGCATGCGCTCAAGCTTATCGCTCCTTCCGCCTCTCGGATTGTTCCTATCAGCCCTACCGCGGCGATCGCCGAATTTGCGAAAAATAATACGCGCGACGATGCTTAAACGCCCCTTGGGAATACCCGGCGGTTTGTAGCTACAGCTTGGCGAAGCCTCAAGTAAAAAGAGGCCCCGGACAACCGGAGCCTCCAACTATTGTTACACAGCGTGCGCCAGCCCCATTTCGACAGCTTTGTCTTGGCTCACAATCTAGCAGCAGCGAAAAACCCGTCCGGAAGTGCCCACGCCAAACCTGGCGTCCTGACGTTCTCGGAAGAATTCCGCCTCCGACATAACCGGTTCGCCCGGATGCGTCGTCTGACGATGCGCTGCATAGGTTTGATAATCGGGCACGCCGATCATCAACCTTGCGGTCTGGCTTAGGCGGTAGCCCAACCTGCCGAGTTCACTCGGCAGGTTGCAGATCGTGCAGACCATTGTCCACCTCCAGCGTTGTGGCTGTCTTGTTGCGGAGCGCTTTTACAATGGTCGTCACGCCAAAGACGAGCATGGAAATCACGACAGCCATGAAGGCAGCACAAAGCGCGGCATCGACATAGTCGTTGACAACGATGCGCCGCATCTGGTCGAGGGTCTTGGCCGGTGCAAGCACAGTACCCTCCGCCAGCGCCGTGCCAAAACGGTCGGCATGGGCAAGGAAGGAGATTTTCGGATTGTCGTGGAAGAGTTTCTGCCAGCCGGCGGCCAGCGTGCACAGGGTAAGCCAGGCAGTCGGAATGAGCGTTACCCAGATGTAGCGCTCTCGTTTCATCTTCACAAGAACCACCGTGCCCAATGTCAGAGCAATCGCCGCCAGCATCTGGTTTGCGATACCAAAGAGCGGCCAGAGTGTGTTGATGCCGCCGAGCGGATCGACAACCCCCTGATAAAGGAAATAGCCCCAGGCCCCGACCGCCAGAGTGGTCGCAATCAGATTCGCCGCCCAGGAATTCGTCTCCTTCATGGCCGGGACAAATGTCCCTGCGAGATCCTGGATCATGAAGCGGGCAACACGCGTGCCGGCATCGACCGTCGTCAGGATGAACAGCGCCTCGAACAGGATGGCAAAATGATACCAGAAGCCCATCATCGCCTTGCCGCCGATAACGCCGGACAGGATCTGCGACATGCCGACAGCAAGCGTTGGCGCGCCGCCGGCCCGTGACAGGATCGTCTTTTCGCCCACATCGCCCGCCATCTGTGTCAGCGCATCAGGAGTGATGACGAAACCCCAGGCGGAAATCGCCTGTGCCGCGCTGTCGGCGGTAGCGCCGATAAGAGCGGCCGGCGAATTCATTGCAAAATAGATGCCGGGTTCAAGCACGCAGGCAGCAATGAGCGCCATGATGGCGACGAAGGATTCCATCAGCATCGCGCCATAGCCGATGAAACGGGCTTCGCTCTCATTCGCCAGCATTTTGGGGGTGGTGCCGGATGAGATCAGCGAATGGAAACCCGAGACAGCGCCACAGGCGATGGTGATGAACAGGAACGGAAACAGGGATCCAGCGAAGACCGGCCCGGTTCCGTCTATGAAACGACTGATTGCCGGCATTTTCAAAGGCGGCATTACCACGAGAATGCCGATCGCCAACCCGATGATCGTGCCGATTTTCAGAAAGGTCGACAGATAGTCCCGTGGTGCCAGCACCAGCCAGACCGGCAGAACTGCCGCAATGAAACCGTAACCGATGAGCATCAACGCCAGCGTTTCGCCCTTGTAGGTGAAGAGTGGCGCCAATACTGCACTTTCACTGATCGGTTGGCCTGCAAAGATAGACGCCATGAGAAGCACGAAACCGATGACGGACATCTCGGCAATCTTTCCCGGACGAATATAGCGGCTATAGACGCCCATCAGCATGGCGATTGGGATCGTCGCGAAGACGGTGAAGGTTCCCCAGGGACTGTCGGCAAGCGCCTTGACGACGATCAGAGCCAGAACCGCGAGCAGGATCACCATGATCATCAGAATGCCGAACATGGCGATCATGCCAGGGATCGGCCCCATTTCCGACTTGATGATGTCTCCAAGCGAACGGCCGTCACGCCGGGTCGAAAGGAACAGGATTATGAAGTCCTGGACCGCACCTGCGAAAACGACACCGGCAAGGATCCAAAGCGTGCCGGGCAGATAGCCCATCTGCGCTGCCAGCACCGGCCCGACGAGCGGCCCTGCGCCGGCAATGGCGGCGAAGTGATGACCGAACAGGACATTCCGGTCAGTGGGCACATAGTCGAGGCCGTCATTGCGTCGCACCGCAGGCGTGACGCGAGCCGGATCGAGCTTCAAGACTCGATCCGCGATGAACAGCGAATAGAAACGGTACGCGATCAGATAGACGCAGACGGCGGTAATCACCAGCCAGACCGCATTGATGGTCTCTTCTCGATTGAGGGCGACGACACCGAAGGCGGCAGCACCAATCGAGGCAACGCAAATCCACGGTAGGACTGCGGACACATTGAACCTACTTGTAGCCATGAACTCTCTCCCTATGCACTTTTTGCCATGGCATGGCAGTGCGCGGGCGAGGCTATTGGGCTTGTCACCGCTGGGGCACCCTTACTTTCGCTTCGTCACCCCCTTACTTTCGGTTATATTGAAGAACGCCCTCCGATCCGTCAGTTTCAAGGCAAGTTGCTGAATTGGCTTCTCTACCAGGAAAATCACCGTGAGCGGCCTGTCGGTTATCGGATTTGCGTCCCTTTATCTCGTGCTCTTGTTTGCCATCGCGTGGCTGGGTGATCGGGCAAGCAGGAACAACCCCTTCCTCCCGTACGGCACAGCGCGAGCCGCCGTTGCCTACGCGTTGACGCTGGCCATCTACAACACCTCATGGAGTTTTTATGGATCGGTGGGACGGGCATCCCGGACGGGCATCGATTTTTTGCCCATTTACCTGGCTCCAACCCTTCTGCTGATCTTCGGTCAACCGGTGATCCGGCGCATCGTCTCGCTCAGTCAGACGCAGAACGTCACCTCCATCGCAGATTTCATTGCCGCGCGTTACGGCAAGAGCCAGGCCGTCGCGGCGTTCGTCACCCTGGCGGCCCTCTTCGTCATGCTGCCCTACATCGCCCTGCAGCTAAAAGCCGTCGCCGCAAGCTTTGACGTTCTGACCGAGGCGATAGCAAGCACCGGGATCAATGCTCCCTTCTGGCGGGACACCGCCTTCTGGGTAGCGGCATCCATGGCTATTTTCAGCATCGTGTTCGGCGTCAGGCACATCCATGCCCGTGAGCATCATCGCGGACTAATGCTGGCGATTGCCTTTGAAAGCCTGGTGAAGATCGCGACTTTCGTGATCGTTGCCGTCTTCATCGTCTATGGCATCGCCGGCGGACCCGGCACACTTTTTTCTCAGGCCGCGACGGACGCACGTCTCTCACACGTGATGGAAGTGGACTTTACCCATCCCACGTGGATAACGAATACCGTCATATCGCTGTTTGCGTTTCTATGCCTGCCGCACACCTTTCATGTCGCGTTCGTCGAGATCGAGAACGCGAGGGATGCTCGACCGTCCGCGTGGATGTATCCGCTCTACCTCCTGATCCTCAGTATTTTCATGCTGCCGCTCGCCATTGCCGGCCTTTCCGTTCTCGGCCCGGACGTCAATCCGGATACCTACATGATCCGCCTGCCGCTTGCCGCCGGATCAGACATCATGGCATTCGTTTCGTTCATCGGCGGGGTCTCCGCGGCCACCGGCATGATCATCGTCGCCGCTGTCTCGCTAAGCACGATGCTGTGCAACGACGTCGTCATGCCGGTCGTCTTGCGCAACAACGGTTTCAATACATTGGACAATGTGGGCACACTGCTGTTGCGCACTCGGCGGATCGCCGTCGTTGTCATCCTGCTTCTTGCCTTTCTTAGCCACCGTCTCGTCGATCAGCGCTTCCCACTGACAATCATGGGCCTGCTGTCCTTCGTGGGCGTGGCGCAGTTCGGACCGGCCTTCCTCGCCGGTCTTTTTTGGCCGCGCGCCAACAAGACCGGCGCACTTGCGGGCATGGCTGGCGGGCTCGCCATATGGTTTTATACGCTGGTCCTGCCATCGATGGCCCCCATCCTTCGGATGCCGGGGCATTTTCTTGCCGAGGGTCCATGGACAATCGGCTGGCTGCGTCCGCAGGCCTTATTCGGGCTAGAATGGGACCCCATTTCCCATGCAACGCTCTGGTCTCTGCTGGTGAACGTGACCCTCTTTGTCTCCATCTCCCTGTTGGCGCGTCCGACGGCGGCCGAGCAAACCCAGGCGCGCGCCTTTACCGATCCCGTTCCGGATGCGCACGCCTCAGTCGTGCGGCGCCGCACGATTACGACACTGGAAGACCTACGCGAACTGGCCATTCGATTTGCGGGAAACATTCAAGGAGCGGAAGCCTTCGATACCTATGTGTCGGCACGCCGCAACGGCCGACCGCCGATCCTCGACAACAGCGGTCTCGCCGATCTCGACGCCGTCCGCTTTGTAGAAAATCTCATTGCGGGCGCTATCGGAGGAGCTTCCGCCCGCGTCATCATGGCCGCTTCGCTGCAGAGCGCTTCCCTGTCGCGCGGAGCTGCCATGGCCATGCTGGACGAGGCATCCGAAGCACTGCAATTCAACCGCAAACTGCTGGAAGCAACTTTGGAATCGGTACGGCAGGGAATTTGCGTCATGGACGAGGATCTCACAATCGCTGCGTGGAACAGCCGGTTCGTCGAACTGCTTGCGTTGCCGGACCATCTGATGCGCATCGGCTTGCCCTTGGCGGATCTCATCGCTTTCAATGTGGAGCGAGGCGAATATCGGACCGAGGACTTCCCGGCTCTTCTCGTCAACCGGGATATAGCGGGACAGACCTGGCCTTATATCTATGAACGGCATCGGCCGGATGGGACGGTCCTTGAAATCACGTTCGACCGAATGCCGGGCGGCGGTTTTGTCGCGACCTTTCTGGATGTGACCGAGCGGCACCGCGCCGCCCAGGCTCTGCGCGAGGCCAACGAGACGCTCGAACTGCGCGTTCGCGAGCGCACCGAGGCACTGGAACTGGCTAAGGCGGAAGCCGAGCAGGCGAATGCTTCCAAGACGCGCTTCCTCGCCGCTGCCAGCCACGATCTGCTTCAGCCACTGAGCGCCGCGCGCCTGTTTGTGTCCGCGCTTCAGGAGCGCTTGAACCGCGGGATCGAGGATGCCGCAGCCCGGGCCGATGCCGATCGCTACACGGCGGGCGCTGCAGGCTCTCTCAGTTCAACCGAGCAGTTGCTTGATGGGCTTCTGGATATTTCGGCGCTCGATTCTGGCGCCATGATGCCGGATATCGGCACCTTCGACATGGATGACCTTCTGCAGCAGCTGGCGACCGAATTTATGCCTGTGGCACAGGGCAAGGGACTTCGGCTTTCGGTGGTCAAGCGCAGGATTTTCGTCCGCTCGGATTCGCGTCTCGTCCGTCGGGTCCTGCAAAATTTCCTTTCCAACGCCATCCGCTATACCCGGACCGGCCGCATAGTGATCGGCGGACGTACGAGAGGCAACGTGCTGCGTGTCGAGGTTTGGGACACCGGAATAGGCGTGCCGTTGGACAAACAGAAAGAGATATTCGGGGAGTTTCAGCGCCTCGACACGGGTCAGGACCATTCCGACAGGGGGCTGGGCCTCGGTCTCGCCATTGTCGAACGTGTGTCGTATCTGCTCGGTTTGGCGACAGGGCTGAGATCGCAACCTGGTAAAGGAAGTTGCTTTTACATCGAAATTCCGCTTGCCCCGCATGCCGATCCAGCTGTCCGACCCGCACAACACAGGCAGGAGCGCAAGGCGAACCGAAGCCTTCGCATTCTCTGCGTCGATAACGAAGCGAATGTGCTCGATGGATTGCAGGCCAGTTTCAGCGAATGGGGCCATGCGGTTTTCCGTGCGACCGGTCCGCGGGAGGCTCTGGCGCATGCCTCTCCACCGCCCGATCTGTTCATTCTCGATCTTCACTTGGATGGCGGCGCCAACGGCCTCGACCTCCTTGAAAACCTGCGTCGAGTCTTTCACCCGGATACGCCTGCACTGCTTGTCACCGCCGCGCGCGACGAGGCAATCGCAGCCCGTGCAAAGAGCATGGGCTGCGAGATCCTGTACAAGCCGATCAAACCGGCGGCTCTGCGCCGCTTTGTAACGTCCGTGGCAATCAAGTCGACCCCACCTTCGGACAAACAGGACAGGGGACCATCCCGATGACACCCGTCAGCACGATTCTCATTGGTGACGATCATCCGCTTGTGCAGGCCGCTTTGGAAGGCGCCCTCACCCAGGTTATTCCCGGACTGAAAGTGCTCTCCGCCGGAACTTTGGACGAGGTTGCCGACGTCATCCGGGCGGCGGAAGAACCTCTTGATCTGGTGCTGCTCGATCTCAACATGCCCGGCAGCATCGGCTTCACCGGTTTGTTTCTGCTTCAGGCCGAATTTCCGACTGTGCCGGTCGCTATCCTCTCGGCCGAGCAGGACCCCGTGACGGTGCATCGGGCGCTCGCTTACGGCGCATCGGGCTACATCCCGAAATCGATCGATCTGAGGCAAATGGCCAAAGCCATCGTCCTCATCCTGAACGGTGAGATCTGGTCACCTTATCCACTCCACCTCACGGTGGAGGATGACGACACGCCCCGGCGCTTCGCCTCGCTGACACCACAGCAGTTGCGCATTCTCTCTAGGCTGGTGGAGGGAAAGCTTAACAAACAGATCGCCGCAGAGCTGCAAGTTGCTGAACAGACGATCAAGGTTCATGTCTCGACGATCCTGCGCAAGCTTGGTGTGACGACACGTACGCAAGCCGCTATCCTTGCGGAAAGACTAACGCGACGAGACTACAGTCAACGCGGCTCGCCTCCTGGAGCAGATTGACCCAATGCCAACCAATACCTCGTCGACGGCGACCGTGTCGCAGGTTCCCGTGGCGGCTCGGGTTGCCACCATTGCCAATAACTCAAGAGTGTGGCTCGTGCGTTCGAAAGGCGGGCTCAGCCGCTGTCATCGCCTGCCACCAGTTGAAGAAGATGTTGCGCCGATCCTAGGCAGAGCGTCCAGCCAAGCGTGCCGTGACCGAGATTGAGATAGAGCCCTTTCACCCTGCCGGGTCGAATAATCGGCCGCGACGATGGCGTGCAGGGCCTGGCCCCGGACCAAGCGCCCAAATCACTGCCATGGTGTTCGAACGTGCCGCCGAAGGCCTCAATGGAGGCGGATTGAAAGAGATCGAAGCGGTCCCTTGAAAAGCGGAAGCGCTTCGCACCGATATCGGCAAGGCCCGCGATCCGCACCTCGTCTCCAAGTCGGGCAAAGACGATCTTGCGCTTGAGATCCGTGATTGAAACCTGCATCGCAGCCGGTCGCGCCGCGGCTGTCATCGAATATCCCTGCACCGGCCAGATTGCCCCGAACGGGCGGTCCGCAAAAGACAGCAAATTCGTCGAGGACCCGGTCGTGATGACCACCCGATCACAATCAAGAGGCTCGTGCGCAGTGAAGGACAACCCGGTGACCTGCCCCTTGTGACTGCGGATGCTTCGAACCTCCTGGTCGAACACCGTTTGCAAACCATAGTGCTGGACAAGTCCATCGACCAATGCGGCGCAGAACCGGTCGGGCCGGCCTGCTGCATCGTCGGGACTGTACATAACACGATCGATGGGATCGGGATAAAGTGCGAGGGCTGGCTCTATCGCCGTTGCCTGAGCTCGATCCAGCAGCTCCTGCCGGATTCCCATCGATCGTTTCAGTCGATGAGCATTCGCACCGCTCTCAAAGGCTTGCGCGGTCGGGTAGAGGATCATCTTGCCCGAGACCTGGTAGTCGAACGACAGATCAAACTCGGCCAAGACACCTTCCAGTAGCCCCCGTGTCGCAGATGCCAAATCAAGCAAATGGCGCGTATTGGCCAGGGAGCGGCCCGGTAGGCTTTCGGCCAGGAAACGAAGACCCCAGATCAGGAATTCAGGGTCTGTCTGCAACCGGATGCGATAGGCCGGATCACGCCCCATCAGGATCTCCGGCAGATGCCGCAGCAGCGACGGCGAACCAAGGGCGTCGCCATAGGCATAGCTCAGCTGGGCTCCGTTCGCACGGCTCGTGCCTTCGGCTGGCCCATGGTTCCGGTCGACAAGGGTGACTGCGTAACCCGCCCGGCATAGCATATAGGCGGAGGCCACACCGACGACACCGGCACCGACGACAACAACCGGCTTCATCTCAGTGACCTTCTGTGACAACAGCGGACAATTCGATCTCCACGGGCACCCCGCGCGGCAGCGAGGCGACTCCGAGGGCAACCCGCGCATGCATCCAGCGATCGGGAAAGAGATCGCGGAGCAATTCCGAGGCTCCATCGACCACCAAGCCATGGCGGGTGAAATCCGGCGTGGCAGAAACATAGCCTGCGAGCCTTACAAAGCTCGTGATGCGATCCAATCCACCGGCAATCTTTTCCAGTTGTGCAAGCGCATTTAGCAGGGCCCAGCGCGCGCTATCGCGTGCTTGATCGATCGAAACCTCGCCCCCCACATGGCCAGTGCAAACGACTTCACCATCACGAAGCGGCACCTGGCCTGACACGCTAACGATATTGCCCGTCCGGATCGCCCCGACAAAAGCACCGGGTGGCAAGGATGCCTCCGGCAGGGCCAATCCGAATTCATCGAGACGCGCCTTAATGAGAGCATTACGGTTGCGCGACAGCGGCGATCCACTCGCTCCCCGCTCCGCGCATTTCGCCACAAAACCCTTCAGGATCTGACGGTCGAGCTCAGTCAGCCTATATTCAGGATGCCATTGCACGCCCAGACAGAAGGTGTCGCCCAAGGCCTCAAAGGCTTCCATTACCCCATCCGGAGCGCAGGCAAGCACACTGAACTTGCCGGCGCCCGTGAGCGCATGACGGTGCAGGCTGTTGACCTCAGCTGTCGTTCCGCCCTGCCACTCAGCAAGCAGGCTCCCCGGTGTGATCGCGATCTCGTGCGCAAGGCGATCCGGCACCGCATAGGGCAAATGTGCCGTCGTCTTGCTCGCCAGGCCAGGGAGGTCTTTTGCAAACGAGCCGCCGAGATGTTCGCCGATCAACTGCATTCCATGGCAGATTCCAAGCAGGGGCTTTCCCTCTGCCAATGCCTGATGCACAAGCGCTTGCTCGAAGGCGCTGCGCTGTTTTTCGACCTCGGCACCCGGCTGGGCTCCGGTGACCAGGACGCCATCGCAAAGTGCCAAGGCTGCGGCTATCTGGTCCAGATGATATGGCAGGATCAGCGCAAGCCCACCTGCCTCCTTGATCGCTTCGGCATAGTTGGTGCGCACCACATATTGGTGCTCGGTTTCGCCTAAGTCTTCTGTGCAGAGATCGGGCGTTATCAAGATCACCGGGGGGCGTGGATGACCGGCGGCAGTGGCATGCACGCGGCTTTCACCGCCGCCTTTCGGTTGCGTATCCATGGATGTGACTTTCTTATGAAGTTTTAGCGGGCGGCTGGCGCGGCAAGCCGCCGGGAAAGGACGGAAAATGGCCAACCGATCATGAAGTAACAAAGGCCGACTGCGATATAGATCTGCAGGGGCAGGAAATATTCGGTCGCCATGGCGCGTCCCGTCAACACCAATTCGTTCACTGTGATCAACGAGGCAAGGGATGAATCCTTGAGCAACGAGACGAAGGTCACGATCATCGGCGAGAGGATGACGCGCACGACCTGGGGCAGGATGACGAAGGTGAAACACTGGGCCGGTGTAAACCCGGCTGCCAGCGCCGCCTCCCGCTGTCCTTTCGGGATCGCCTTCAGACCAGCCCGGAAAAGCTCGGACACCTGGGCGGCAAAGCAGAGGGAGAGCCCCAGGACCGCCGCGGTAAAGGCATTGAAGGTGATGCCCACCCCCGGCAGGCCGAAATAGAGCAGGAACAGGATGGCAAGCAGCGGCACGCCGCGCACGGTCGTGACGTAGAGCGCTGCAAAACCGCGCAGCACGGCCGAACCGGACATCTGGCACAGGAGTAAAGCTAGGCCGAGAACCACCGAAAGGAAGAAACCGGCGACCGAAAGCAGTGCGGTGTTCAACATCGCCTCGGCCAGAAGCGGCCACCATTCGCCGCCATACTCGAAATAGGGTTGTAGAAAACCGGTCATCCCTTGAGCTTTCCATAGTGAGCTTCCAGAACACGCACGCACTGCATCAAAGGCAGGCTCAGCAACAGGTAGAGACCTGCAGCCGTTGCGTAGATCAGCGTTGTCTGGAACGATGAGGTGACCATGGAGCGGGCAAAGAACATGATCTCGGGGGCAGCGATGGCTGAGACCACGGAGGTATCCTTGACGAGCTGCACTGCATAGTTGCCAAGCCCAGGAAGCGCGATGCGCATCGCCTGCGGCGCGAGGATGGAGATGATCGTCTGCCTCGGCGTCAGGCCAACGGCAAGCCCGGCTTCCACCTGGCCTTTCGGCAGCGACCGAAAGCCGGCGCGGAAAATATCGCAGGTCACGGCAGCGCCGATCAGCCCGAGGCCGAGGATCGCCGCCGCGATCGAGGATAACCTGAGACCGAGGCTGGCGAGGCCAAAATACAGGATGAACAGGTGCGTCAGCGCCGGGATGTTCCGCAAAAGCTCGACATAGGCATCTATGGCGAAATGCGCCGCCCTTGTCCGGGTAAATTCCCGGACAAGGGAAAGTGCAAAGCCGAGGGCGAGGCCGATTGCAAGCGACGACAGGGCCACAAGCACGGTGACACCAAGGCCCGCAACCAGGCCTTCAAGAACAAGGCGGAAGGTCTCAAAATCAGGCATGGATGATCCTCAATGCCTGATCTGCTTCAGGAAACTGCGGGTTCGCTCCTCGCGCGGCGTATTGATAACCGCGCTGGCCGGCCCTTCCTCCACAATCACGCCGCCGTCGAGGAACATCACGCGGTCGGCAACGTCACGCGCAAAGGCGATCTCATGCGTGACAAGGAGCATGGTGCGCCCCTCGCCCGCCAGTTCCTCGATCACGTTCAGCACCTCGCAAACAAGTTCCGGATCGAGCGCCGATGTCGGCTCGTCAAACAGCATGAGCTTCGGTTTCTGGGCGAGCGCGCGGGCAATGGCGACGCGCTGCTGCTGCCCACCGGACAACTCCAGCGGCGAGGCATCGGCACGATGCGTCATGTGAACCTTGGCCAGCATGTCCAGCGCCAGTTCCCGTGCCTCCTTGTAGGCAAGGCCGCGCACCTTGCGCGCAGCGATGGCCACATTTTCGGTAACGGTCAGATGTGGCCAGAGATTGAAGAGCTGAAAGACCATGCCCATCTCGGCACGTTGCGGCGCGAGTTGCCGGTCGCTCATCATACGGCCGTTGCGCATGCCGATCCGCTCGCCATCAAGCAGGATCTCTCCGGCGGTCGGCGTCTCCAGAAAGTTCATGCAGCGCAGGCACGTCGACTTGCCCGATCCTGACGGCCCGATCAGGGCGATCTTCTCACCGGCCTTGACCGAGAAATCGATGCCCTTCAGCACCTCGACAGACCCAAAGCTCTTGCGCAGGCCCGCGACACTCAATAGCGCGTCCATCACCATTCCTCGTCTGTTGGCTTTCGTCTTTCAGGATGGAGAGGACTGCCGAACCGGCAGCCCTCACGGTGTCCATGAATCAACCGCCCGCGGCGCAGGAAGGCAGCTTGTAGTCGGTCGGGCGATCGACGCCGGCGCGGAAGTTTTCACCGGCAGGCTGGTACCAGACATCGGCGGAAAGGCCGTAACGCTGGCCGATTTCCTTCATCTCACAGGTCTTCCACATCTCTGCGATGATCGCATCCATCTTCTGGCGCAGGTCGTCATTCTTCTTGTTGAGGCCATAGACGACCTGGCCAAGACCGGTCAGCAGCGGAAAGTCCGGATTGGTGTCGGTAAAGGCCAGGAACTGCATGTTCCAGTCGGGGTTCTGCTTGATAGCGTAGGACACGACGGGCGGATCGCCGATCACGGCATCGATGCGCTCGGCGATCAGGTCTCTCACCGCCGCATCGGACGTGTCATAGAGCGACAGTTCCAGCCCCTTGATCGCCTTCAATTCCGGCACAAAGGAAAAGCCCGTGATGGTGCCTACCTTCTTGCCCTCGAGATCCGAAAGCTTGTCCCAGTTGGTCTTGGTCGATTGCATGATGCCATTTTTGAAATAGTGGATCGGCTCGGACAAGGTCATGATCTTGGTGCGCTTCTCGGTCCAGCCCATGGTGCCGAGCATAACGTCGACGCGGCCAGCCTCGACGGAAGCGATCGTGCCCGACCACTCCATCAGCGCGGGCTCGATCTTGAGGCCGAGCTTTTCGGCTATCCGCTGCATGATCTCGCCGTCATAACCGACCATATTGCCGTCCTGCCAACCGGAGCCTGGCATGTCGCCGGTAAAGGCAACGGTCAGCTTGGCTTCCTGTGCAAGCTCGAAGGCGCTGGCTGGCGAAAATACGGACAGGCCCGTGGTCGCAGCCAGAAGGGCGTGCATCACCAGCCTTCTCGAGAGAGAAAGTTTCATCGTTCGTATCCCTGTTTCTGGTTCCCCGATCCGGAGGTTTGCCGCCGGATTGTCTTGTTCGACGGGACAAACTCTGGCAGCAAAATCACTGGCTGAATTTTAAAAATCAGACATAATCTTTGAAAACTCGACGCTGGCTTTGTGCGGCTGCCGATGGGAGAGGCTGATGGTTCCACAGACGGGCGCGTCGAATGAAGGCGGCGAGGACTATGTCCATTGGCTGGACGGGCTGTGGAAGGAACGGTTGCTGACGGCGCGTGATCGCAAGCCGGATCTCACCATTGGCATTCTTCTCTGGCCGACCTTTCCGATGATGTCCCTGACCGGTATCGTCGAGCCGCTGCGCCACGCAGCCGATTTCGCCGACAATTCGCGGCCGCTCTATTGTCGCTGGTTTATCATGGGCGAGCCCGCCTACGGCGCCGTGGCAAGCTGTGGCATTCGTGTGCAGGCGGACGCAGCCTATATCAATCCAACCGACTTCGACTATATCGTGGTGATCGGCGGGCTTCTGCCCCATCTGCGCGCGGCCCCCGCCAGACATCGAGCCTATCTACGGGTCGCGGCTTCGGCCGGCGTGCCGATCATTGGTGTCTGCACCGGGGTCTTCGTCCTTGCGCAAGAAGGGCTCCTGGCCGGCCACAAAGCGTCGGTTCATCCATTCCATGGCGAAGACTTCCGCATGGCCTTTCCCCGGCTCGCCTTTTCCACGCGCGACGATTTTTTGATCGACAAGGCACGCATCACAGTAGCAGGCGGCATCTCGGTTCTCTCCTTGATGACAGACCTAATCCGGACCCATTGCGGACCGGACCGGGCGGCCAAGGTGGTGCACCAGCTTGCGTTGACCGAACAGAAAGCCATGAGCGCCTTTGACCAGGAAAGGGCGACGATCTATCGCAATTTCACCGACACGCGCATCCAGCGTGCCGTGGTCCTGATCGAGAGCAGAAAAGGCCGCGGCGTCTCACCGGAACAGGCCGCCCAGGCGGTCGGATTGTCACCCCGCCAGTTCGCACGCCTCTTTCAACAACACACTAACATGACGCCGAAGCGCTTCATTCTGGAAACACGATTGCGATATGCCCGCTTCCTGGTGGAAAATAGCATGATGCCGATGACCTCCATCGCCTTCGAGACCGGTTTTTCCGATTCAGCGCATTTCGCAACAGCATTTCGGGCACGTTATGGAGTCGCTCCGAGCAAGTTACGCTGAAATGAACTTCCTTTGCGCAGTCACTTTTATGAGGTCGAAGGTCAATACTCGAAGTCAGTCATTCTCACAATCGATCGGAATCATTGCGTGCAACAGCCGATTGACACGTCGATTCAGTGATGCGACTGAACACGGCGCTTGAACATCTGAACGCAGGGCATTTTTGTTCGACGGAACCATGGAAAGCTGGCAAAGTTAAAGCGTCTGATATCACCTTGCGGCATAACGGGAGGCATATTCGGCTTCGTACCCCGCCAGTGTCGCGTTCCACGCATTAATCGCCGCGCTGTCGCCGGAAAGGCTCTGCTCGCGCATCTTGCCCATCCAGTAGGCGCTGTCCTGGCTGTATTCGAAGACCGTTACTCCGTGTTCGGAAAGAACTGCCTGTGGATCTTTGCCCGCCTTCGAGGCCGCCTCAAGGTGGCCGAAGAGCCGCGCGTAATCATCAAAGGTCACGAGCTTGCGCTGATATTTAACCGGCTCGGCATTCGTACCGAAGCGCCCGGCATTGGGGTTGCTGAAAATTTGGCCATAGAGATTGATCAGAGTAAAATCCTTGTCTTCCTTCAGCGCCTGCGTGAAAGTCTGGTTAACCTCCTCGAAGGTCGCATCATTGATCGACAGGGTCTTCAGCACTTCGCTCTTGTCCCTGCTGTCTGCAAGCCGCGCCGCGGCGGCCGCCCATTCCTCGAAGGTCACGCCATGCACGGGCTTGGGCACCTCCTGGGCCCATCCGGCGGCGGTGCAGAGGGAAAGCGTGGCGGCGAGCATCAGGGTTTTGAGGGCTTTCATTGTCGCTCCGAGGTTGGGGCTGTCGTTTGCGTTTTATCGGCGGGTGCGGCTTGTCTGGCCGCGTTGTGTAATTAAGTCATGGTCGACAACGGGCAAGGGTTCTGCCGGCCGACGAGATCTGCCCTTTACAAATTTTCAGGGCTCAGAGTCGGCCCATCGATGCTGGAGCGCCGATGTTCAGCGCTTTATCCATTTCTGCATGCTCGAGAGCGCTGCGACACTGCTCCGGTGCGCGCGGCCATCAGCGACCAACTGACAGTTTTCGGTCAGCGACCGGGGTCGCCTCCTCTGCCGGCACCACTGACGACCCCGGCAGCCAGGATGATGGCCGTTTTGTTGAGCACCTGGTATGCGAATGGAGAAAAACCACCGACGGTTTCGAACAGGCCGTGCACTTGTGCGCGGCGACCAATGGTCAGATCATAGCTTCTTGACGCGAGATCCTCTACTCTCTCTGACGGAGGAAATCGAGGATGGAACGCCGCCTTGCCGCCATAATGGACGCTGACGTGGTTGGCTATTCGCGCCTGATCCGGTCTGATGAGGATGGCACACTCGCAGCGCTCAAATCCTTACTTGCCGACCTCATCGAACCCAAAATCGCGGAACATCATGGGCGCGTCGTCAAGCTGATGGGTGACGGACTGCTAGCAGAATTCGCAAGCGTCGTAGAGGCAGTACGAGCCGCCGCCGAGATACAGCAGGCGTTGGCTGAGCGCAATGCACTCCTACCGCAAGTACAACGTATCGAGTTCCGCGTTGGCGTCAACCTGGGCGACGTCGTCATTGATGGCGACGACATCCACGGAGATGGTGTCAACATCGCTGCCCGGCTGGAGGGATTGGCGGAACCGGGCGGAGTTTGCGTATCGGCGGCTGTCTATGACCAAGTGCGCGATCGTACTGAATTGCCTTTCGAGGACCTGGGGGAACAGCGCGTCAAGAACATCGACCGTCCGGTGCGCGTCTGGCGCTGGGTGCCTGACACCGTGGCGCCGTTGCATGGGGTTGATCAGATGAAGATGTCACTCCCCGTAAGACCGTCGATTGTTGTCCTTCCCTTCACCAACATGAGCGGCGAACCCGATCAAGAGTACTTCAGCGACGGTATAACTGAGGATATCATCACCGATCTTAGCAAGGTCTCCAGCCTATTCGTCATCGCGCGAAGCTCGGCGTTCGTCTACAAGGACAGGACAATCAGTGTTCCCCACACATGCCGTGAACTCGGTGTCAAGTTCGCTGTTGAAGGCAGTATTCGCAAGGCCGGCAAACGGGTTCGCGTCACTGCCCAGCTGATCGACGGGTTGAGCGGCGGCCACCTCTGGGCGGAACGGTATGACCGTGACCTCACTGACATTTTCGATGTCCAGGACGACATTACGCAGCGAATCGTCGCTGCACTGAAAATCAAGCTCAGCAAGGCGGAAAAATCTCTGATCGTCGATTGCGGCACGAATGACGTGAACGCTCATGATTTGTTCTTGAGGGGGCGCGAGCTAGTCAATGGGCTCAAGAGAGATCGTGAAATGTTTGATCAAGCAACCGACTGTTTTCGGCGAGCAATCGAGTTCGATCCGACCTACGCTTCCGCATACGCGGGGCTCGGCCTGGCCTATATGCTGGATTATCAGAACCGTTGGAGCGACGCTCCCGACGCGTCACTTGATCAAGCCGAGCGCTTCGCCGACGTGGCGAACACCAAGGACGCCCAAGATCCCTTCGCCCACTATGTCGCCTCCATTGTAGCCATGTTCAAGAAGGATTATGCGCGATGGGCTGACGAGGCCGACAAGGCTCTCGCTCTCAACCCCAACTACGCTCGCGCTCTCAACCAGCGGGGGTGTGTTCACATCTATACAGGAGAACCGGCGAAGGCGATTCCGCTGATCGAACGGGCGATGCGCCTGGACCCGGCATTCCAGCAGCAGTACATGCACTTCCTAGGCACGGCCCATTTCGTGGCCGGTGACTACGAGACCGCTACGGCTCTGTTCAGGGATCGGATCGCGATCAACCCAACCACGGATTTAACGCGTGCATTCCTTTCGTCGGCGTTGGGCCATCTGGGCAAAACGGATGAGGCCTGCGAGGTTTGGCGAGAGCTCAGGGAAATCAATCCGAGGTACTCCCCGGTCGAGCATATCGGTCGCTTGCCGTTCAGGGAGGCCTCGGATGCAGAGAAGTTTATACTTGGCCTCCGCAAAGCGGGACTGGTCCAGTGATCCGCGACACCGCAGATCTGTTTGATGTACGATCGCTCGGGCCCCCTTTGTGGTGTAAGCATATTTATGGAACACCCGAGCGGTTTCGCACCGAGTGATTGTGCAACTGGCCGCGCTAAGCCCGCAGCAACCAAACGGGCGCCGCCTTGCTATGCACCCCACTACATGCAGCCGCAACGCACGCGGCAATACCGCCGAAGTAAAAGCGTCGACCGGTTATCCCCGGCCCGTAATGGGCATATTTGCCTGAGTTGGTCAGTATGGTTTTCGCAACGGGAGGAATGATCGGATCAGTGATCATGCACCAGCATGTGTCCGTGACGAACTGCACCCCGAAGCGTTCGAGGTCCGCTATCAGCCCGGCTTCGTTGGCCTTATCGTGCGTTGCGCGCCCGCAGGTAACAACCACCGCCATATCCATATGTTTCTTTCGCCCGGCACACAGGGACGCCAGCCTCTCAATTTCTCTAAGCGAGAAATGCGGATTGCCGAGCGAGACGAGATCGACGCGCTCTTCGCCTGCACTGTTGAGTTCCTCCCAACTCGACGCAAGTTCATCGAGCCGAAGATCGATCGAAGGAGTGCTGATGCCTGCAGGCACAACGGCATCTAGCGTCTTTGCCTCAGGCGTCACCCCCACGATGTGAAACATCGGTGCACTGGAAACCGTCGCAAACGCCGCACCAAACGCTTTGAGATCATCATTGGTTGGACCGGCCTGATCGAGACCGGTGACAACAGGGATACGGTTCGATGCCAGAGCACCAATGTGATAGCCGAGCAGCGGATAGAAGGAATCGTCAATGTTCTCGATACTGGCGACATTGATAACCAGCCCGGCTTTTCGATTGGTGTCGATGTGCGGGCCTGCCAGCGGCGCGCGGCCGGTTAGTGCGATGCAAATGTCGAGAAAGTCCGGATATTTCATCGTCCGCGCACCAAGAACGCTGTTGGCGTAGATGACGGCATTCGATTCTGCCCAGGCCACCTGCTCGCCGATCTTGGGAGCCGTCTCGAGGAGATAGGGCGCGCAGGTGAAGGTCGGCCGTGCACCCATCTCGACATAGACGTCACCCAATTTGCTGGCCGGCTCGCCCAGGACGGGATCAATACCTTGCGAGCGCCAGCGTCGATGATCGACGGAAATCGAGTTGAGCGTTGTCGGCACCACGACACGCCCGCCCAGATCCCGCAGCTTTTCGGCAAACGAAAGCGAGCCGGGTCCGGTGTAGATGCAGCCGTCGACGTGGACTTGTGAGACATCCATCAATTGCGTGGCACCCTGCAGTTTCGCCATTCGCAGGATTATGCGGATCGCCGATTGCGCAGCCTTCCCATGGTCACCAGCCAGATAAGCTCTATCCCGCTCCGACAATTCGACTTCGCCGAAAAGATGGCCAGACTCCTTGCTGTGCGCCGGAATGGCGTCCATTGCTAACCCGTCGGCTGAACAGGAGACCACGTTTCCGTCGATCTCGACAAATGCCGAACTCACCACTTTGCGAAAATTCTCGGGCGTGAGCGTCACAACGGGAATGGATTGACCGAATACCTCCTCGGCGATGACGACACCGAGCGTGAGGATATCCTCCTCTCGCTCGAATAACATCGCTTTCGGACCCTTGCCATTCAGCAGCAATTCCAACATCACGCCGCTGCCGGAGCAGGACCCCCTGCCCCCCGGGATCGCGAGGATATGGTCTTTGAGACAGCGGCCCCTCAAGGGGTGATGCCGATCGATCACCTCACCGGTCCAGGGATCAACCCCGCCCCAAAAGCTCAGTTCCAAATCGCTTGCAACAACATTGCCCGAGGCCTTGCCGTGAACGTACGCAGTCCCCGAGAAAATCTGTCCGTCAACAAGGTTGACCATCGGTGAGCCTTTCAAGGTAAGTGAATGAGCAAGCAGTTTGAATGGTTCATATTCTCGGGCGATATCATGCGGTCCAAGCATTTCCGAAGTTGCGTCAGGCTGTCAGGTTCTTGTACGCCAATGCTCCGGCCGCGAGATCAGACAGACCAGTACCGACTGCCTTAAAAATTGTTATCTGATCACGCGATGTGCGCACCGGTGTCTGGCCCCTGCAAAGATCCGACAGGGTGCCGATGATATCGGACGCCTGCATGACACCGTCATTTATCGGACAAATAAGGTCGCCTGATTCTTTCAGCGCGTCTGGCGAGTCAATGTAAACGGAGCCATTCGAGAAGCACGCATTGTCTGCCTCCCTCATGTGCGGGGTGAAGCTGCCGATCAGGTCGAGATGGGTCCCGGGCCGCAGCCACTCGAACTTGATGAGAGGCTCGTGGGAAAGGGTCGCACAGCTGATGATGTCCGCCTGCCCTGCCGCAGTCTCAAGATCGTCAACAACAGATGCCTTGAACCCCTGCGACTTGAGCGTTTCGACCAGTTTACCGCTATTCGTGACATTGAGATCCCACACCTGCACTTCGTTGATCGGCCGCACCTCGTCGCAATAGTCTTCGTTCTCCATCGCGATATTGTTGATATGGCGCGTATTGGTTCCCTTGCCGCGCGCCGTCAGCGAAATCCCGTCGGGACCGATCCGCCGTGCGGCGTGTCCGCCTTTTCCGGGCGCCGAGCAAACCGCAATCGTGCACTCGGTGTCCGCGACCGCGCGCCAATCCTTGCCGTTGGGTACATAGAGGCAGTGCGGTGGCGTCTTCTCGAAGACGTTCATCCGCTCGCCCAGCATACCCCAATCCTGCCCGGCGGCATGCAAGACCGTCTTGCCCTCCACAATAACGAGAATGACCTCGCGATCGCCCGTTGCCTCCTCGGCAATCTCACCTGGTCTGAGCCGATAGAGCGAAAAGCCGACATAGCGCCAGCCCGCCGCCTGGGGCATGATCGTGAACTTTGCCATGCGTGCCGAAAGGCTTGCGTAACAAATCGGGCATCCCTTGTCCTCCACTGATCAATCAAAGATACGCTGATTGGCGGCATTTCGGTTGTATCGCTCACGCGCATGCTCGAGACGTTCAGGTCCCCCCGCCTGCGGCACGGCGACATCCCACCAATGCCCACCCACATCCAGTCCCGGGACTGCATCGGTGTCGATCACAATGACGGTGGGGATGTTCCTCTGACGCGCTTCGACAATTTTCTTCTCGAGACCGGCGATATCGACTGCCTTTTCCGCATGGGCACCCATGGACCGGGCATGGCCCACAAAGTCGATCTCCGGCATAACCTCAATGTTGGAGTCCTTGTACATATTGTTGAACTCCGCCCCGCCGCATTCGATCTGCAAACGGTTGATGCAGCCGTAGCCGCGATTGTCGGTCAGCACGACGGTAAAAGGAACGCGCCGGACGACCGCAGTCGCCAATTCCGAGTTGGCCATCATGTAAGAGCCGTCGCCAACAAAGCAGATGACTTCCTTTTCCGGCGCTGCAAGCTTGATACCCATGGCGCCCGCTACCTCGTATCCCATACAGGAATAACCGTATTCCATGTGGTAGCCGCCTTTCGCAGACTGCCACAGCACCTGAAGCGCGCCCGGCATCGTGCCTGCCGCGCACATTGCGACTGTTTTTTCCGTGGCTACCCGCTGCACGGCGCCGATCACCTGGGCGTCGGTGGGAAGATAGTTGGTCAAATCGACTTCCGGCGGGGCGGTCACCTTACTCACCGTCTGGTGCCAATTGTTCCGGGATTCGGCGTCGAAAGACGGCGCCCTATGATCCTTCAGCAGAGCGGAAAGCCTCTCCAGCGTCACCCTGGCATCACCAACGAGGGGCATTGCGCCATGCTTTGTCGCATCATAGCCATGCAGGTTGATGGAGACGATCTTCCGCTCCTGGTTCGTGAACAAGGCCCAGGATCCCGTCGTGAAATCCTGAAAGCGCGTGCCGACGCCGATCACCAGGTCGGCTTTCGCGCAAAGACGGTTGGCGCATTCCGAGCCGGTAACGCCGGGGGAGCCGAAATTGTAGGCGTTTTCCCACGGGGTCGCGCCCTTGCCGGCTTGTGTCTCGACGAAGGGGATATTGTGCTGTTCCACGAAGGCAGCGAGAACGTCCTCGGCGCCGGAATAAAGAACACCGCCGCCTGAAATGACGACCGGGCTCTTCGCCGCTCTGATCATCGCAACCACGTCATCGAGCTCTCGGCGATCAGGTTCCGGGCGGCGAACACGCCAGACCTTTGGCTCAAAAAACTTTTCCGGATAATCGTAGGCATCGGCCTGCACGTCCTGGCAAAAAGCAAGGCACACCGGCCCGCAATTCGCCGGATCCGTCATGACGGACAGCGCACGTGGCAGCGCGGTCAGCAGGTGCTCGGGCCGGGCGATGCGGTCAAAATAACGAACCACAGGCCGGAAGGCGTCATTGGCACTCACCGTGCCGTCGTCGAAATCTTCGATCTGCTGCAGCACCGGGTCGGGGCGGCGGTTGGCGAAGATATCGCCGGGAATGAACAAGACCGGCAGACGATTGACATGCGCCAGAGCTGCCGCTGTCACCATATTGGTCGCACCGGGTCCAATGGAGCTGGTTACCGCATGCGCGCGCATGCGTCGCTTCGTTTTGGCATAGGCGATGGCAGCATGGGCCATGGTCTGCTCGTTCTGGCCGCGCCAGGTCGGAAGCGTGTCGCCGATCCCGTGCAGCGCTTCTCCCAGGCCCGCCACATTACCGTGCCCGAAAATAGCCCAGACGCCCTCGATGAAGCGCTCGCCGTCTTCGGTCATCTGCACTGAAAGCCATTTGACCAGCGCCTGCGCGGCCGTCAGCTTAGTTGTCCTGGTCATGCTGTCTTCTCCCGTGAGGCGGCCCTCGCCTTGTCCCAGATCGAGCACAGGCGTCGATAGCGCGTTGCCATCTCGCTGACGGCGTCGGCGTCTTGCATTTCATTTTTCATCCAGCTGCGTGCGACATCGCCAAAAATCGTCCGCCCAACGGCAAAGCCTTTGACAAGATCAAAACCGGCGGCGACCTCGAAACTCGCCGCCAGTTCGGCCTCCGGCGCATCAAGACCCAAAACGACGATCCCACGCGTATAGCGGTCGTTCTTCTCGATCGCGGAAATGGTATTCGTCCAGGCAGCGGTTGTTTTCATCGGCTCAAGCTTCCACCAGTCGGGAAAGATGCCAATGTCGTAAAACTGCTGGATCAGCGTCGCCGCCGTTTCGTCATCGACCGGTCCCACCTTCGAGGGAATGATCTCCAGCAGGAATTCCAGGTTACCGCGGCGCGATGCCTCGAAAAGGCGTTTCACCGTCGCCTCCTGATCGGAACGGGTTTCAGCATCATCGTCGGGATGGCAGAAACAAAGGACCTTGACGACGTTTTCCCGTGCCCACTCGCCCAGGCCGCCGTAATCACTGCCTAATTCGGGCTCCAGCGTCAGCGGGCGCGCACCCGGCCATTCGCAAGGCCGCCCGATCCAGAGGCCGGTACCCGAGGCTTCATGCAACGCCCGCCGCCCGATGCGATTGTCACACAGGATCCCGTAGCCAGGTCGTCCGTCTTGAACGCCCAATGCCGCTTTGAGGCAAAGCTCCTTGAACGCGCCGCCCCTTTCATGGGTGTAGCCCTCCATCTGCTCAAGTTGCATGCGGTGGTCGAACGCAAATATCCGGTATTCAGACCAGTCTTCCCCGTGATTGCGATGACGGTTCGTAGACCAGTGGATCTGGTCGAGCTCGCTGTCATTGCGCAGGTCAGGTTGCTTGACCCCGCGTTCAAGGAAGAACTTCAGCTCCTCGAGCGACGGGTAGGCCGGCGTGCAGCCGTGGCGAGAGACGGCAAAAGCACCGCAGGCATTGGCGTATTCAAGAGCCGTCGGCCAGTCCGCATCTTCGAGCCACCCCTTCAGGAGTCCAGCGAAGAAGCCGTCGCCCGCGCCCAGCACATTGAACACTTCGATCGGGAAGCCGGGACCGGTCTCTCCATCTTCCAGTCTGCCTGGTATTGGGCCGACGTAGGCCGCCGCGCCGGCAGCGCCGCGTTTGCATACGAGCGTCGCGTTGGACACTTTGCGAACTGCGCGCAACGCCTCGATCGTCTCGGTCGAGCCACCAGCAATGTGGAACTCTTCCTCCGTGCCGACGATCAAATCGAACAGATGCAGCGTCGACTGCAGCTTTGCAGTGACCTTGCCGCTTTCGACAAAACGGTTCTCACCTTCACCGTGGCCGGCGACACCCCATAAGTTGGGACGATAGTCGATGTCGAGCGCGGTACGAAGCCCATGCTTGCGGGCAAGCTCCAAGGCTTTCAGAACAGCTGCCTCGGTCCGTGGATGGCTCAGATGCGTACCGGTCACGACGAGCGCACGCCCCGAAGCGATGTAGTCCGCATGAATGTCGTCCTCGCTGAGCGCCATATCGGCACAATTCTCGCGATAGAAAATTAGCGGGAACTGCTCTTCGTTCCGAATGCCCAGCAGAACCAGTGCCGTCAGCCGTTCCGGATCGGTAGCGACCCCTTTAATATCCACACCTTCGCGTTTGAGCTGCTCGCGAACGAACCGGCCCATGTGCTCGTCGCCAACGCGGGTGATCAAACCGGATTTCAGACCGAGCCGGGCTGCACCGCAGGCGATGTTGGTGGGCGAACCACCAATGTATTTGTTGAACGAGCCCATATCCTCCAGCCGGCCGCCGATCTGGGCTCCGTAAAGGTCGACCGAGGACCGGCCGATAGTGATGACGTCGAGTGATTTCACGTCAGGTCTCCTCGAAGGTCTTCAAAAGCCGGTACGCACCAGGAAAGCCCGGCTGGCTGCCAAGTCGTCAAGAATGCCACCGTCATTACGGGGGTCGCGCTCTTGTTCGATGGTGATGTATCCGCCGTAGCCAAGCTCGGTAAGCAAGGCTCGGACAGCAGGGTAATCGATCGAGCCGCGCCCGATCGGGCACATGACCCCCTTCGCGCAGGCTTCGAAGAAACGAATGCGCTCGCCCATTACGTCCTTGAAAACTTTGGCATCTATGTCTTTGAAATGAATGTAATCGATACGATCCCAGTAACGGCGAAGGGTAACAACAGGATCCATGCCTGAATAGGCCATATGCCCGGTGTCGAGGCACAGACCTGCCAGATCGGAAGGAATATCGTTGACGATACGCTCCACCTCGTCGGCGAATTCGATGTAGCCGCCGGCATGGGGATGGATGGTGACGCGTACGCCATATTTGTCGCGCGCAAGCGTTGCGATGCTGCGGATGTTTTCCACCATCCCATTCCACGCCGCTTCATCAAGGCGCGGGGCCTGGTCAGAATGTCCGGCAGCATAGTCACGCTCGTCGTGACCCCAGTCCATAACGGTCAGATAGGGTGCTGCATAGCGTTGGCCCGCATGGGTTTCAGGCTTCGGCAACCGTGTAATCAACGCGCAGATTTCATCGGTCTGGCGCAGGAGGTTTTCACGATTTGAAGGTGAAACCAGATCGTCAAAGATTGTGCCAGCGACAATTTTCAGGTCACGCTTGTTCAGCGCTTCCGAAACGAAGCTGAGGTCAAGCGGCAGATAGCCGTAGGGGCCAAGCTCCAGCCCCCCGAAACCGGCGGCCTGCGCCTCGTCCAGCACCTTCTCCCAATGAGGGAGATGAGGGTTTTTCACGTCATCGACCCCCCAGCAGCAGGGGGCAGTGGTGATGGTGATCGGGTTGGTCATGTCGTCCTCATGCAGGCGCGGTGCGCGGGCCGCAATCGCAGCCCGCGCCAAACCGGTCAGCGGCTGATCGTTGCTTGAAGTGCGTCGATGGACGACTGGATGCCCGCCTCGGTGGACATCGTGAAATCTTCCATTTCGAGGCTAACCCAATCGTTGTAGCCAACCATACGAACCACCGAGAAGAACTCCTTCCACCATTGCAGATCGTGGCCTGCCCCTACTGCGACGTAGTTCCAGGTCCGGTTGGCAACGTCAGTGACCTCCTTGAGTTCGAGCAGCCCGTTCACGTCGGCCAGTCCGCGTTCGATGCGGGTGTCCTTGCCGTGGCAGTGATGAATCGCATCTCCGAGCGCCCGTGCCGATGCGATGGGATCCGCCCCCATCCACATCAGATGGGACGGATCGAGGTTCATGCCGACTGTCGGGCCAACTTCGTTGCGCAGGCGAAACAGGGTTTCGGGGTTCCACACAAGCATCGCCGAGAAGTTTTCGAGCGCGTATTTCTCGACGCCAACTTCCTTGGCAAGCTTCACCAGATCCTGCCAGAGCGGAAACGCTCGGTCTTCCCACTGGTAGCGATCTCGCTCCGGCATCTCGTTCGGCCAGCTCTTGGTGTAGACGAGCCAGTTCGGCACCATGTCACCGGGTGCCGCCTCGGGCAAACCGGACATGGTGACGATCTTCTTTACACCGATCTCGCCTGCAAGCCGGATGGTTTCTTCCATCTCCTTGCGGTGACGCTTGCCCATATCGCCGGGATCGAGCGGGTTGGCGGAGCAATTGAGGGCAGCGATTTCCAGGCCGCGAGCCTCAATTTCCTTGAGCTTGGACCGGAGCAAGCCCTTGTCGGCCAGAAGCTCGTCGGCGCGGAAATGTGGGCCGCTCGACCATCCTCCGCCGGTCATTTCTATACCCTCGACGCCGAGCTTAACGCATTTGTCGAGCATATCCGTGAAAGAGAGGTTAGCCATCACATCAGTGCAAATCGCGAGTTTCATTGTGTCATCTTTCCAAAGAATGTGTGGGGACGCGTTTCAGGAGAAGGACGGGAGGTGGTCCAACGCGCGCCCGGTCCTGTTACATAAAGTCGATCCAGGCCGAGCCCGTATCCGCCGAACGGACGCAGTTTTCCAGCCAGCGCACGCCTTCCGTGCCGGCCTTGATGCCCGGATAGCTATGAGTCTTCAGGAAAGCTTCGTCCCCGCGCGACTTCGCGTCGATGGCCTGGGCGATCCAGAGATAGATGTTCGCCCAGCTGTCGCCGAGTCCTTCAGTATGCAATGCCCCCATGCGATCGACAGCAAGGCTCTCCTCTTCGAGATAGGGCATGCCATGATGCAGCGTGCGGTTCGGCTCGCCCTGAACCTCGTAGATCAGCTGGTCGGGGTGGGAGTCGGACCACTCGATCGACGCCTTGGAACCAACGAAGCGGTAGCGCTGGGAACCCATGTTGCCGGCATTGACCGACGAGACCCAGAGGCGCCCACGCGCACCGTTGTCGTAGTGCATGAGGACGGTGGCATGATCCTCGAGTGGCGCACGCGTCGGGATAAAAGCCTTGCGGTCGCAAAGTAGTTTTTCGATCTTCAAGTGCGGCAGCACGACTTCCGAAAGATAGTAGAGATGCGTGCCGATATCACCGAGAACGAAAGTTGGGCCTGCGGTCTTGGGATTGGTGCGCCATTTGACGGCTTCGCCGGCACCCACATCGTCACCGGAATTGAAGCCGTGGGTGTATTGCATGTCGACGATGCGAATGTCGCCCAGCATTCCCTTCTTGACCATCGCCGCCATCTGGTGAACCAGCGGATGACCGGTAAAGCCGTAGGTGACGCCGACAATCAGGCCCTTTTCCTCGGCCAATTTGGCGACTTCATCGCATTCAGCGACAGTGAAAAAAAGCGGCTTTTCACAGATCACATGTAACCCAGCCTCGAGGCAGGCCTTGGTGATCTCGTAGTGAGTAAAGTTGGGTGTTGCGATCGACACCACGTCGACACCGTCCTTGCGGGAGGATTCGCCTGCGATCAACGCCTTGTAGTCCGGATAGCAGCGATCCGGGGACACGCCCAGATTGACGCCGAAATCCTGGCCTCGTTCAACATCCAGGTCGAAGGCGCCAGCCACCAGTTGATAATTGCCGTCGCGCAAGGCCCCTGTACGGTGCTTGTAACCCACCTGTCCGGTGCGGCCGCCACCGACCATTCCCCAGCGCAATGGGCGCGAAATCAGTCGTTCTCCGTTGATCATCTCGGTAACCTCTTCAATTGAAGCCCCAGGCGCCCATTCGTTTGCTGGCGCCTTGTTGAGGCAATAACTACCCTGCCGGAGGCCGCCCATTGGGCGGCATCACCGTTACATTTCTCGGTTTCTGTCGTGTGCTCTGGTTCTCGCCGCTAGAGCGTGCATTACTTCTTGAAATAGCGGTCGATATACTCCTGCACTTTATTGCGCATGAACTTGCTTGACTCATCCGCTCGATCTTCCCAGGCGAAGACGCAAGAGGTCATGATGCCGTCGAAGCCAATCTCGGCGAGCGTGCCGAAGAAGTCGTCCCACGGTACTTCGCCCTGGCCGATATTCAGATGCTGATGGATGCGAGCATTGGTACCAGGCGGGTTCAGGATGTAGCGAAGCCCGGAACTTGCCTTGTGATTGAACGTGTCGCCGACGTGCACATGTGCCAGTACATCCTTCGCCTCACGCAACATGGCTTTGGTATCGTCCCCGAAATAGAAGGTATGCGGCGCACAATAGAGGAACTTCACATTCTTCGAATTGACCGTCCGGATGATGTCGAGCGCCGGCTGCAACGTCTCGCACCAGTCCTCCGGGTGCGGCTCCACGTGCAGGTTAATACCTTCGCGTTCAAAGATCGGGACGAGTTCCTCCATCGAACGCCACCAGGCGTCCTCGCAGGCCTCGATCATCGAACCCGTGTGGCAGCAGTAGCAGGAGCCCTTGTCGGGATGCGGACCGCGGCCGAATTCTGAATTCATCGTGTCGATTTCCAACTCGATGGCAATTTCGATGGCACGCTTCCAATGCTTCACCGCGGCCTGTCGCTCTGCTTCGTCATTCGACGCCCAGCGATACATCGGCAGAAGCGAGGCGATTTTTACGTTCTCGGCAGCGAGCGCCTTCTTGAAAGATCGGATCCGTTCTGGAAACACACGCGGCGCCTTGAACCATTCAAGAAAATCCGCACGCGGCGACAGTTCGATCCACTCATAGCCGAGCTCGGCAACCTTCGCCGGCAATTCCTCTAGGCTGGTGAACCGGTGCATGTGAGGGTCGAGGGCAATCTTCATCGGTCTTACTCCGTTATCTTTCTTTTTTCACTTTGACGGCACCGGCGGCGGATGGCCGTCATGGCTCGCCATGTAGCTCTCCACCTCAGCGCCCAGATCCGCCAAAGCTTCGCCGCCGGCCATCAAATCGGTGATCTCCTCGCGCGACCTTTCGCCCTTGCGGAAATTGGCGGCGACCGCACCCCGGATCAGGACTGCGAAGTGGTCGCCAACCGCGATGGCATGGGTGACCTGGTGGGTAATGAAGATCACGGCGATCCCTCGCCTCCTCGCCTCCAGCACGATTCGCAGGACGTGAGATGCCTGCTTGACGCCCAATGCTGCCGTCGGCTCGTCAAGGATTAGGACGCGTGCACCGAAGTGCACGGCGCGAGCTATCGCCAGAGACTGTCGCTCACCGCCCGAAAGACCGCCAATCAGTCGGTCTCCGTCATCGATACGGGTGATGCCGAATCCCTGCACCGCCTTTACCGCAATTTCGTTGGCTTTCTTGCGATCGTAGACCTTGAAGGGGCCGAAGCCCTTGGTGGGCTCCGCACCAATGAAGAACGAGCGGCCGATGCTCATTAGCGGGAATGTTCCGCCAAATTGATGCACGGTGGAGATGCCCATGCGCTGCGCATCGCGCGGGCCGCCGAAATCGACCGGATTTCCGTCCATCAGCACCTCGCCCGAATTGGGCTTGTAGACGCCCGCCAGCGTCTTGATGAGCGTGGATTTGCCTGCACCGTTGTCCCCCAGGAGGCACAGCACCTCCCCCGCATGCACCTTCATCGAGATATCGTGAAGGACATCGATCGGGCCAAAAGACTTGTTGACGTTTCTTAGTTCAAGGATTGGCATGGTCATCGTCTGTCCTCACTTCTTCTTCGGGGAATAGGTCAGGGCCATAATGCGGAATGTATTGTTCATCAGCACCGCCAGCAGCAACATGACACCGATGATGAGGCTCGACCAATTGCGGTCGAAGGACGTGAAATAGATGCCCTGGTTAACGATGGCGAAGGTAATCGTGCCCAGAAAGATGCCGACAACCGAGCCGAAACCGCCCGTCAGCAACACGCCGCCCACCACGACCGCGATGATCGAGTTGAAGATGAATGTCATGCCGGCCGAGACCTGGGCGACGTTGAACAGGATCGCCTGACACATTCCGAGAAAGGCAGCACTCACCGACGATAGTACGAATAGCGTCACCGTCAGTTTGTCTGTCGGGATGCCCGCATTGCGTGCGCTCACCTTGTCGCCGCCCAGGGCGAAAAGCCAGCTTCCGAAAGGCGAATAGTGGACGTAGAAGACATAGATCGCCGTCAGAACCATCCACCAGATGATGGTTACCTGGAAACTTCCGCCGATGAATTGGCCGAACAGGGCCTTTGCGACAGCGCCGGATTGCGCCGGGCTCAACGCCACACTGGTCGTTCCCGTGAGAAACACGGAGCAGCCCAGTATCAGCCCTTGCACGGCAAAAAGCGTCCCGAGCGTGACGATCAGCGATGGCACTGCTGTGCGTATGACCAAGAAGCCGTTGATGAGGCCGACAACCAAGCCGAGTGTGAGCGATCCGACCACACCGAGCCAAATCGGCAAGCCGTAGTAGCCGGAGATGATCGCGACGGTCAAAGCCCCCGCAGGGATCATCGCACCAATTGAAATGTCCAGTTCGCCGGAGATCATCAGAAGTCCGACCGGGATTGCGACGATGCCGAGATTGGCGGCAACGTTCAGCCAGCTTGCAGCGCCGGCAGGCTTCAGGAATTCGACGCTACCGAAGACAACGAAGAAGACGAGCACGAATACAAGACCAAGAAAGGCGCCAGATTCCGGGCGACGAAGAAGATCGCCCACAGGGAAATTTTTCACGTGTTTCACTCCAGTGTTGTCCGGAAGCTTGGAACGGGCAGCATTGTCCAGCGCCCTTGCAGCTTCACGAGTTCGCGAGCGCGGCTCTCGATCCGCGGCAAAGGCGCGGATCGAGGCGAAGAAGAGCTGCTTATCGGGCGCCCTTCGAGACACCGGCCAAAGTGGCGTCGATATTGGACTTGTCAACAATGCCAGGCCCGGTCAGGACCGGCGCCGTTGGGAGATCGGTTCCAAAGTCTATCGCGGCGGACAGAAGGGTGACCGCCAGATAAGACTGAAGATAGGGTTGCTGATCAATTGCAAAGCCCTGCGTCCCGTCCTTGATACGGTCGAGACCCGACTGGTTGAGGTCGAAAGTTCCGAGAAGAACTGTTTCAGTCTTGCCGGCCTGCATAACGCCGATGGCGGCCGAGTCCGCGTCTCCGGCGGAGATGGTGATAACACCATCAATAGTGGCGTCCTGAAGCAATGTCGCCTTGATGGCTTCGGCAACCGCGGTAGCATCGCCAAAACTCGTCGCGGGCAGCGGCAATTGCTTGGCGGCACCGCCGGCCTTCGCAATTCCCTCGATCACACCCTTGCAGCGAGCTTCTAGATTGGCGGCACCAGGAACAGTGTTCACGCAGAGCACGTTTTTCTTGCCCTGCTTCGAGAAGTACTCGCCACCCGTGGCGCCCGCGATGTATTCATCGGAGCCGACATAGTTGATGGCGCCGAGTTCCTTCGCCTTTTCAATTCCTCCGGCATTCATCAGGATGACCTTGATGCCCGCCTTGATCGCTTCCTTGATCGCCGGATCCTCCCCTTCCGGAACCCAGTTCGGAATAACGAGCCCATCGACCTTCTGGCTGATCGCAGTCTGGATGAGCTGCACGACGTCGGGGGCAAAGTTATCGTAGCTCTGAAGACGCAGGTAGTTCACCGTTCCACCATTCGCCTCGACGATCAGGCGAGCGTCGTCGACACCCTTCTTGATAATGTTCCAGAAAGCGTCGTCATTCTTTCCGCCGACGACGGCGATATTAGCAGCCGAGACCGACCCGGCGGCAAAAGCCAACACGCTCGTCGCCAGTAATGTCGCACAGAAGTGCTTCAAACGTCCCATTTCTTCCTCCCATTTCCCATCATCAGATGGCTCCACAAAATGCGTATTGATGTGTAATGTGAGGGGTGTCAGAATGAAACCTCCTTCATTTTTAATGCGCTTTTTTATTCCAAAACATGTCATTCACGAATGACATTCACGGGGTGTTGGAAGATGAACAGACCGACGATGAATGATCTGGCGAAGACTGCAAATGTGAGTCTTTCCACTCTCAACCGGCTCTTGCACGGAACAGGAACAGTGCGGGCGGAAACGATTGACCGAATTCTGGACGCCGCTGATGAAATTGGATTCTATGGGCTTGGGGCGTTACGCCAACGCAAGCGCGAGAACCTGCCGCATCGCCGACTTGCCTTTCTGATGCAGCAGTCGCGTCGGCCGCTCTACCAACTTTGGGCAGAAGGGATCACGTCAGCATCCAAGCTCCGCAGCGACGCCGTCATCAAGCCGGAAGTCGTCTTCGAGGACGACCTTTCCCCCGAAGCAGTCTCCACGAATCTGCTGAAGGTGGGTGAAACGGCCGACGCCATCGCGGTGATAACGGCTGATCATCCGCTGGTTAGTCAGGCAATAGACGAGTTGCGCGCCAGGGGTATCCCTGTGGTTGCTTATGTTACCGACCTCTCGGCAGCCAGTCGGGCGGGCTTTGTGGGCACCGATAACTGGAAGAGAGGTCGAACCGCCGCCTGGTTCATCAGCCAGACCACCGACGGTTCCGGCACGGTCGTTCCCCTCGTCGGAAGTAATCGCTATCAATGCCAGGACATAGCGGATGCAAGCTTCCGGTCGTACATGCGTGAGCATGCGCCCGAAATCCATGTCAGCGAAACGCTTCTTACCCACGAAGTTCCAGAAAACGCCTATGTTATTGTTCGCAGATTGATAGAGGAAGAACCGGAACTCAGGGGTATTTTTGTCAATGGAGGCGGCATTTCGGGGGTTTTGAGAGCCTTGCGCGAGCTGTTACCGGAGCAGCAGCGCAAGATCCGGATAGTCTGTAGCGATATCGGCCCGGAAACGCGTAAAGGGCTGAGCGAGGGTTTGATCACCGCATCGCTGTGCCATCCCCTGGAAAGAATGCCGCGGGAACTGATCGACGTCATGTTGCGGCTGATCGAACGAAGAGACGCAGCGTCGATCGAACAGCGGATCGTTCCTTTTGACATCCTTACCCCCGAAAGCATTTGGACGTGAGCGTCTCTTGTTCTTTTTACGAGCACGAATATCAAAACGTTTCGCATTTGATCGGCCCCATAGCCGCGGCTTTGAAATAGTTTCGGCATTCGGTCACGGAGAAGAGGTTGCGGACGTGGCCGAGTGCGTCGAAGCGCTGCCCGCTTTCGCAGGAGAAATTGAAGGAGGTTTCTTTCGATCGGGTTGAGGTCGGGCGAAGAGGGGTGGCCAAAGGGAAACGCCCCGAGGCCTAGATACCCTCGATTTTGTTTGTGCGGCCTTTTGAAGTCGACAGCCGACAGCCCACTTCGGGATCGGATGCCATGGATAGTTTGCGGTACCTACGATCGAGCCCTGTCGCTCGACGAGGTTATCTTGACGTCACCGACAACAAGCAGGGATACCGATCGCGACCGAGATTGCCGCCATGATCCAGACCAGCATTAAGTACGTTACCGGTCTCAATGCATCTGGCCGGAATCTCGTACTGCAAGTTCCTCGCCAAGATGGCGAGCGACTTAAACAAGCCCAATGGGCAAGCAGTCATTACGCCGAGAAACGGACCGGCCTTTGTCGAGTTGCTGGCTGTAAAGAAGTTTCATGGCGTCGGGGGCGACCGCAGCCAAGATGAAGGATTTGGGGATTCTCACGGGCGCGGACCTGAAAGCGAAATCCCTCCCCTTCTTGCAGCAGCATTTCGGCAAGTCGGGTTCTTTGTACTACGACATCGCCCGCGGGATCGATCACCGCCCTGTCCAACCGGATCGACCGCTCAAATCCGTCGGCGCCGAGGATACGCTTTCCACGGATCGTCCACCCGGGGGCGCCCGCGCGGAAATTAAGCCGCTCGCGGCTAAGGTCTGGGGCCATTGCGAAAACAACCGGCTCCGCGGCCGGACCGTCACGCTTAAGGTCAAATACGCCGACTTCCAGATCATTACCCGCAGCCGGACGATGGTCACGCCGATCGAAGCGGCGGACGATCTTGAGTCTGCCGGCCGCGCGCTTCTCGACCTTTTGTTCCCGACGGCGAAAGGGATCCATCTAATCGGCGTGACGCTCTCTTCCTTCATTGACAACGAGGAGAGCGATACGGAGCAGTTTGAACTGCAGATCTAGGCGACGGTTAAGTTTCATTATCGACGGTGCGGGGCTCTTGGCAGAGCGCGCGACGTGAATAGACGTGGAGCGAGTTATCCGCGAACCGCTTAGCGGAAGGAAAGGACCTAGCCGCGAGGGGCGACGACTGTGAGTGCTTCGCGTGCCGAGCAGCGATCTGTCGGAACTGTTTCATATTTGGGCTTCTTAGACCAACCGACCAAATTTTAGATATAAATATTGGTCAGTAAAGGCGTATGAATTGAATTGCTAGTTGCGACGTGTAGGGTCAATTCTATCTCGTTGCTGACTGAAACTGCTACGGGATTTCAAACGGATCTAAGTGGAATTCGGCTTCCACGATCGCAGCAACGAGATGACACCCGCGTAGCGCGAGCAGAGAAAGGAACGCCACTGCCGAACACAGCACGATATAGTGCCTGAGTTGCGATCGTCTCCGCAATCTTGATGCGAGGAGGGTCCCGGCGTGCTGGACAAGTCGCCCGATTGCGACGATCAGAAACAGAGCCACCATCAGATACCCGCTCAATGAGGCGGCGCTTATCAGCAAGAAGATCAAAAGACATATCCCAGATTAAGCGCCCGTACCTGCTTCTGAGTTGCAATCGGCCAGAACTGCTTGTGCGAAGCCGCCTGCCCGGCTCCGGCTCATTCGTTTTCCATTCCTAAAAAGCGTTCGTTCAATGGCCGACCTAAAGACGACTAAGGCCTAAAAAGCGCCGTCAGCTTTGTAGAGCGGGCAGTCGCCGGGACTTTAATGAGCCTCTTAGGATCGAAGATCCCTCAACCCTTCTCGGTGGCGCAGCAAACCCAACACAACCTTTGCCGCGGTCCACCATCGGGGCGCTTTGCATTCTCGCATCCCTTCATTCCTTGCCTGCTCGGCGCCGGCCGGTTCCGCTCTTGTAGCCGTAGGCTGAACAAGGAACTCGATCCGTTTCATGAATGCGCTGCCGTCGAACCGTTTTGACATTATCAATGGACCATCGCCGGAAGGCTCTGTGTGGAAGAAAATCTCAAGATTCACCACTGGTATCGGGCGGATGCTGCGCAGGAGATCGATCTTCGATCGCGTCGTTATGGCGAAAGAACAATGATCCGAACGGAGTACATCAAAGGCCTCCGGAACCGTCGATACTGCGACGGACTCATGCCCACGAACGGCCCGGTCGCGCGACAATTTCTGAGGAAAGCGCTTGCGCAAGCGCTTTTTTCGTATTAGCCTCTGAATATCAGCTCATGCTCAGCGACCTGGACCGTCGAAAATTTGCGGCAGATTCAGCTTGCGAATGGCTGATACGCCGCGATGGAGACGTGGTGAACTGAGGAGATGCCCTGCGCGCGCAAGCTGTGGCGAGACCGGGCTTTGGAGGAGAAGAAAATGAAAATGACATTGTTTTCGCGGCGCGCGATCGCGCGCTACGCAATGGCTGTTCTGTTGTCGAGCGTGACGGGTCTTGCAGTCCCCGCTCTCGCAGGTGATCCCGTCGAATTGCGTTATTTCTACCGCGCACCGTGGCCGTCGTCGGAAATCTACGCCAACTGGCTCATCGACGAATGGAACAAGAAGAACGGCGACCGCATCCATGTGACCGGAGCGAGCGTCGACGGCGAGACCTACAAGACCAAGCAGACGATCGAACTTGCCTCGAGCAATCCACCGGACGTGTTCTATTCCTGGGAAGGCGGCCGCGCGCAAGAAGTCATAAAGAACGGTTTCGCCGCCGACCTGACCTCCTATTATACGAAGTACGGCTGGGACAAATTCCTCGTTCCGGCATCCGTGTCATTGGCAACCTTCGGCGACAAGAAATACTTCGTTCCCACTGAAATCGGCGCATCCGTCGTCTGGTATCGCAAGGACCTTTACGAGAAACTCGGCCTGAAGGTTCCGACAACATGGGACGAACTGATGGCCAATGCGGAAGCGGGCAAGAAAGCCGGCCTCTGGCCGTTCCTGCTGGCAAACCAGAAAAAGTGGCCATCGCAGTTCATGTGGTCGGCCATCCTGGTCAACAAGTTCGGCCTCGATACCTACCAAGGCCTGGTCAACAACACGATTCCGTGGACCGATCCGAGCGCCGTCGAAACCACGAAGATCATGGCGGACCTGGCCACGAACGGCATGTTCGAACCGTCCTTCAACTCGATCGACGTCGGTCCGGCCATGGTGCCGTGGTCGCAGGGCAAGGCGCTGCACTGGTATCAGGGTTCGTTCAACCTCGGTCGGTTCCGCGGCGATCAGCCGAAATGCTGCGTCGTGCCGATGGACTACTTCCCGATGCCCTCCATCGATGGCAAGAAGCCCGTGATGTCGGTCTTTGCCGAAGACACCATCATGATCCATGCCAAGAGCCCGCATAAGGACGAGGCCGCCGAATTCGTCGACTGGATGATCTCCAAGCCGGCGATGACCGAAAAGCTGGCGATCGACAAGCCCTTCCCTTCATCGACGCAGGGCGATCTTTCGAGCCTCTCGGAGATGGAACAACGCCTCGGCAAGGAAATGGCAAGCGCCGGTCAGTTCACCTTCATGCACGTGGACCACGCCACGCCGCCCTCGATCTCCGACCGGTTCCTCGACGGCCTGCAGGGCGTGCTGGCGGGTGCGATCACGCCGGAGGATGCCATGCAGCAGACCGAGGACGAGGCGGTCCGCACGCGCGGCAAGATCTAAGAAACCGCTCACGTCTCAGGCCGCGACGGTGCCTTCCAGCCGAGACCGGCCGCGACC
>UCOA01000053.1 GCA_900474095.1 Hyphomicrobiales bacterium
GTCATCGTCGATCCCGCCGATGACCTCAATCGCAATGCTGCCAACGCAATCCTGAAAATTCTCGAGGAGCCGCCAAAACGATCGTTGTTCCTGGTGCTGACCCATGCGCCGGGCAAGCTGCTGCCGACGATCCGTTCGCGCTGCCTGCCGCTGCAGTTGAAGCCGCTGGCACCCGCCGCTTTGCGCGACGCGATGACCAATCTCGGCTTCGACCTCTCCGGTCCGGATGCGCAAAAAGTGCTTTCGGCTGCGGATGGCAGCGTGTCGGAAGCGTTGAAGCTGATCAATTATGGTGGCCTCGACATCATGACCGCCTTCGAAGCGATCCTTGCCGGGCAGGGGCCGGCGGTCCGCAAGGATATGCACAAGCTCGCCGATGTTCTTTCCGCCAAGGATAGCGAGACCATTTTCGGTTTCTTTTCGGCGCTGGTGAGCGGGCATGTCATGCGGGCGGCACGACAGGCGGCAGCCGCCGGCGACATCGCCGGGGCCGAACGCTTTGCCCGGCTGTCGTCAGCCATCGGCGAGCGGCTTTCCCTGGCGCAAGCCTATAATCTCGATCGCAAACAGACCGTTCTTTCGATCCTCGACGACATCAAGACGCAGTCCCTTCCGGCGGTCTGAATTTCCACTTGTGTTCGACCGCGGCTGCAAGATCGATGCGGTTATGTGCGCGTTGCAGGTCCTGTTCAGATTGTCCCTTCAGGCGACCACGGCTGGTCAGCTTGTTCCATATCTAGGTGAGCTCACCGAGTTCCTCATGCATCTTGAGGACGAACCAGTCCCGATCCCGCTGGATCTGGTGCAGGTCTCCATAGGCCGCCGATGCGCGAGAGAATGTATTGCCAGGGTGTTTCACGCCCCTTCGTTCGCTTAATGTTCCAGATTGCGGCAGCGATTGTCAGGCGTGCGTAGGATCTGGACGTTGTTGCTGGACAATTGATTGTGCGGCATCCGCAGGCAGCTTTTCTGGGGGTATACTGTTTCATCCGGCCATGGGATGCGCTAATAGCCAGACACCAAAAGATCAGACACAGGCCGAAACCCGATCATGACCGACACGTCCCCGTTTTACATTACCACCGCGATCTCCTACCCGAACGGCAAGCCGCATATTGGCCACGCCTACGAGTTGATCGCGACGGATGCGATGGCCCGCTACCAGCGGCTGGACGGACGCGACGTATTTTTCCTGACGGGAACCGACGAACACGGCCAAAAGATGCAGCAGACGGCACGCAAGGAAGGCATTTCGGCGCAGGAACTCGCCGATCGCAACTCGGCCGAATTCCAGAAGATGGCGGTGTTGCTGAATGCCTCGAATGACGACTTCATCCGCACGACCGAGAAGCGGCACCACGAGGCGGTCAAGAATATCTGGAGCCGCATGGGCGAGGCGGGCGATCTCTACAAGGACAGCTATTCCGGCTGGTATTCCGTGCGCGACGAAGCCTACTATCAGGAAGGCGAGACCGAACTGCGCGCCGATGGCGTGCGCTACGGACCTCAAGGGTCGCCGGTCGAGTGGGTGGAAGAAGCGAGCTACTTCTTCAAGCTCTCCGCCTACCAGGACAAGCTGCTGAAGCACTATGAGGAAAATCCGGATTTCATCGGTCCGGCCGAGCGCCGCAACGAGGTGATCTCCTTCGTTAAATCCGGCCTCAAGGACCTGTCCATGTCGCGCACGACATTCGACTGGGGCATTCCGGTTCCGAACGACCCGGGCCATGTCATGTATGTCTGGGTCGATGCGCTGACCAACTATATCACAGCGACCGGATATCTGACCGATCCGGAAGGGCCGCGGGCGAAATACTGGCCGGCGGATATCCACATGATCGGCAAGGACATCATCCGTTTCCATGCGGTCTACTGGCCAGCCTTCCTGATGTCGGCGGGCCTGCCGTTGCCAAAGAAGGTCTTTGCGCACGGCTTTCTGCTCAACAAGGGCGAGAAGATGTCGAAATCGCTCGGCAACGTCGTCGATCCCTTCAATCTGGTCGAACATTTCGGCCTCGACCAGATCCGCTATTTCTTCCTGCGCGAAGTCTCCTTCGGCCAGGACGGCAGTTATAGCGAGGAGGGAATCGCGACCCGCATCAATTCCGACCTCGCCAACGGCATCGGCAACCTCGCCAGCCGTTCGCTGTCGATGATCGTCAAGAATTGCGACGGGAAGATCCCCGAATGCGGACCGTTGACCGAAGAGGACAAGGCGATGCTGGCGTCGGCCGATGCGCTGCACGCCTCCACACGCGACGACATGAACACGTTGATGATCCACCGGGCGCTGACCTCCATCATTGCGGTGGTTTCCGAGGCCGACCGCTATTTCGCAAGCCAGGAACCGTGGGCGTTGAAGAAAACCGATCCGGCGCGCATGGCAACCGTGCTCTACGTCACGGCGGATGTCGTGCGCCAGATAGCCATACTCCTGCAGCCTTTCATGCCGGAGTCGGCGGGAAAGCTGCTCGATCTCGTCGCCGTTGCGACCGACAAGCGCGATTTCGCGTCTCTTGGCAAAGCGGGACGTCTGGTCGCAGGAACGCCTCTGGAGGCGCCGAAGCCGGTGTTCCCGCGCTATGTCGCGCCGGAGCGTGAGGACTCTTGAAATGCTGATCGATACCCATTGCCATCTGGACTTTCCGGATTTCGAGGCCGAGCGCGACGCGATCATCGAGCGCGCCAGGGCGGCCGGTGTCGGCCAGATGATCACCATTTCGACGCGGGTGAAGAGGTTCGACACGATCCTTGGCATTGCGGAACGCTATGCCAATGTCTTCTGCTCGGTCGGCACGCATCCGCACAATGCGGACGAGGAGCTGGATATCGAAACGGCCGATCTAGTGCAGCTTTCGGCGCATCCCAAGGTCGTCGCGATCGGTGAGGCAGGGCTCGATTATTTCTACGATAACGCGCCGCGCGATGCGCAGGTGATCGGTCTGCGCCGCCATATCGCGGCAGCGCGGGAAACCGGGCTGCCGCTGGTGATCCATAGCCGTTCGGCGGACGAGGATATGGCGGCGATCCTGGCCGAGGAAACAGGGAAGGGGTCCTTCCCTTTTCTGCTCCATTGCTTTTCTTCCGGGCCGGATCTGGCGCGTGTCGGCGTCGAGCTCGGCGGCTATGTTTCCTTTTCCGGTATCCTGACCTTTCCGAAATCGGAAGAACTGCGCGAGATAGCCAAGACCGTTCCGCATGACCGCATGATCGTCGAAACCGACGCGCCGTATCTGGCGCCAAAGCCGTTCCGAGGCAAGCGCAACGAGCCCGCCTATGTCGCCCATACGGCGCAGGTCCTGGCCGAGACGATCGGCGTTTCGACGGAGGAGATCGAGACGATCACCACCGAAAACGCGTTGCGCGTTTTCTCGAAGATGCCGAGGCTCTGACGTGGCGGCGAGGCGGGTTTTCACCATTCTCGGCTGCGGCTCGTCTCCGGGCGTACCGCGCATCAATGGCGACTGGGGAGCCTGCGACCCGACCAATCCCAAAAACCGCCGCACGCGCGCGTCCTTGCTTGTGCAGCAGATTGGTCCAGACGGCGGAGCGACAACCGTTGTCATCGATACAGGACCGGACTTCCGCGCACATATGATCGCGGCAAGGGTCGAGAATGTGGATGCTGTGTTCTACAGCCATGCGCATGCAGACCATATCCACGGTATCGACGACCTGCGCGGCTACGTCCAACACACCGGCAAACGCATGCCGATCTGGAGCGATGCGGCAACGCTGGACCGCATTCGCGAGGCCTTTCGCTACTGCCTCGAAACACCGCCCGGCAGCAGCTATCCGCCGATCGTCGAGGCGAAGATCATCGATCCGTCGCTGCCGGAAATCACGATCACCGGCGCCGGTGGTGCGATCGTTTTTCAGCCTCTGTTGCAGCACCACGGCAGCATCGTATCCCTCGGATTTCGCATCGGCGATTTTGCCTATTGCAGCGATGTCAGCGGTTTCCCTGAGGAGACGATCGCCAAGCTGTCGGGGCTCGACACGCTGGTGATCGACACCTTGCAATACAAGTTCCACCCAAGCCATCTGTCGGTCGAACAGTCGCTTGGTTGGATCGAACGCTTCGCCCCGAAACACGCCGCGCTGACCCACATGCATACGCCGCTCGACTACGAGACGCTGATGCGCGATACGCCGGATCGCGTCGAGCCGGCCTATGACGGGATGCGGTTTGAATTCGACGTGACCGACGAGGGCGGGCCGATCAGCTGAAATAAGGCTGCAGGTTGCGCCGGATGCGATCAAGAACGGTGGCCCCGGAAAGATCCGCCACGAAACGCTGGCCGGTGATCGTCTCGTAAGCCTCGATATAGACTTTCGAGGTCTGTTCAACGAGATCGGTCGGAATTTCCGGGATCGGGTCCTTGTAGGGATCGCAGCGTTCGGTCACCCAGGCGCGCACGAAATCCTTGTCGAAGCTCTTCGGCCGCGCGCCGGTGGCAAAGCTTTCTGCGTAGCTCTCGGCAATCCAGTAGCGGCTGCTGTCGGGTGTGTGGATCTCGTCGGCGAGAACGATGCGGCCCTCCTTATCCGTGCCAAATTCATATTTGGTATCGACGAGAATGAGGCCGCGTTCGGCGGCGCGCTCCTGGCCCCGCTGAAACAGCGCCAGGGCGTAACGGGACACCGTTTCCCATTGTTCTGCGGTCAGCAGTTTCTGCGACAGGATATCGGCGGCGGAAAGCGGCTCGTCATGGCCGCCGTCGAACGCCTTGCTGGTCGGCGTGATGATCGCTTGCGGCAGTTCCTCGTTATCCTTCAGGCCGTCCGGCAGCTTGAATCCGTACATGTCGCGTTCGCCGTTCCTATATTTGGTCAGGATCGACGTGCTGGTCGTGCCGGCAAGATAACCGCGCACCACAATTTCGACCGGCAGGATGTCGAGCCGCGTGCCGACAACGACGTTGGGATCGGGATAGTCGATGACGTGGTTGGGGCAGATGTCGGCCGTTTTTTCAAACCAGTAGCGGGCGGTCTGTGTCAGCACCTGACCCTTGAAGGGGATCGAGGTCAGGATCACGTCGAAGGCGCTCAGCCGATCCGTCGCAATGATGATCCGCCTGCCATCCGGAAGATCGTAGTTCTCGCGAACCTTGCCTTTGTAGCGTCCCGGCAGTTCGGGAATGAAAGCGTCTGAAAGAATGCGCAAATCGCTCATCGAGTCCGGTCTTTCGCTGACGGTTGAGATTGGTGTCGCTTAAGCCCGGTACATGTCAAAGGTCAAGCGGAAGGCCGTAAACAATTCGGTATTCCGATGAAATGCCGAAGCGCTTCGAACGAATGTGGTACGCCCAACGGGACTCGAACCCGTGTTGCCGCCGTGAGAGGGCGGCGTCCTGACCACTAGACGATGGGCGCTCGGGGCTATTGACAGCACCATACAACAAAAAGGACGAATAGGCACCATAGAGCGCTGCCAGCCAACCATGATGAAGATCGACCATCGTGTCTAGCGGTTGCTTACGCCCAAGGGTAACGCATGAGCGGGCGCGAAGTCTTTGCGACCGAATATCATGCTAAATCGATAAAGCATTACCGTTGAAATTCTGGCGGAGCCGCAGTCTGCCGTGGCAGGAGCTCCCTCCATTATCGAAGGGAAAAGTGCACCCCTCCCGTCGGGCGGATTATTGCGCCAATGTCGACGCCAAGAATTTGGCCGCGCGCTCCTGCGCAGCGCGCGCTTTTTGTGCTCCCGATTTCAAAAAGAAATCCTGCGTGCCGCCTTCAAAAACAACGAGGCTCGATGATGAACCGACACCAGGTCACGCAATTCTTGTCCGATGGAGAGGGGAAAGACCCGATCTGCGCTGCGCCAGATCAAACGTGTCGGACTTCAAGTAACAACCCCAACCCGAGGTTTTGACATCGCCCATTCTCGCACACAGGTTTGTGGCACGGTCACGCGGGTGCAGCGACAGCTGCATATTTTTGTGCAACCACTGCGCAAACCATCAATTGAATTTGGTGAAAAAGCATGAGTGGCAGTACGATCGCACCGATCGACTGCCCGGCGAAAATGACGCCTGCCATCGGTACGCCGCTGGCAAGGCTTTTCTTCGATCCACAAAACGTGATGGTGATCTGGTCTGGCTTGCTGAAACCCATAAATCTGCTGCCGCGCATGGTGAAGGTCAGCACAATGGCGAGCAGTAGGATGTCGAGCCCGATAACGATGGCGATATCTCGCAGCGAGAAGGTTTGCCACAATCCTTCGACAACCGCCTTGCTGAAGGCGAGATAGACGACCATCAGGATTGAACCTCTGTCGACAGGGGTCAGCATTTTCTTCTTGGAGCGAATCCAATTCCCGATCCACGGCTGCAAGATCTGCCCGACGACGAAAGGCGCGAGCAACTGCAACAGGATTTTCTGCAGGACATCCCAGGAAAAACCCCCGTGACCACCGACGGAGTAAAGCAGGCCGACGAGCATCGGTGTCAGAAACATGCCGAATATATTGGATGCCGAAGCAGCGCAAATCGCAGCCGGAACATTCCCCCCGGCCATCGACGTGAATGCGATTGAGGACTGCACTGTGGACGGCAGGACACAGAGGAAGAGGATGCCCAGATAGAGTGGCTGTGGCAGGATTGAATCCGGAATGAGGCCGAGCGCCATGCCGAGCAGGGGGAAAACAGCGAATGTCGTCAGAACAATGACGAGGTGCAGGCGCCAATGCAGGATGCCGGCGATGACAACATCGGTGGACAGGCGTGCGCCATGCAGAAAGAAAAGGAATCCGATCGCAATGCTGGTCGCGACGCCGAAATAATCCGCAAAATTGCCGGTCGCAGGAAGCAAAGAAGCGAGGGCGACGCTACAGACGAGCAGGAGCGTAAAGGTGTCGGGTAAGAAACGGCGCATGATTTTCCTCGCATTCGATCAGTCAGACGGATTCCGTCACCAGCTTGGGGTTGAAATAGCTATCCATCGCTTCGGTCCCGCCTTCGGATCCGTATCCTGAATCCTTGATTCCGCCGAAGGGCAGTTCCGGCAGTGCAAGGCCGTGATGGTTGACCGATACCATTCCGCTTTGAATATCCCGTCCCAGCGCGGTGCTTGTTTTCGCCGACGTTGTGTATGCGTAGGCTGCCAAACCATAGGGAAGGCGGTTGGCTTCCTCTATGGCAGCCTCATAGGTGGAAAAAGGGCTCACAACCGCAATCGGGCCAAAGGGCTCCTCGTTCAACACCCGGGCCTCCAGCGGCACATCGGTGAGGACGGTGGGTTTGTAGAAATTCCCACGGTTGCCAATGCGCTCGCCCCCAGTCGCGATCCGTCCTCCTCGCGACACAGCATCGACCGTCAGCGCTTCCATGGCCCCGATTCGTCTGCCGTTTGCAAGCGGTCCCATTGTTACGCCCGCATCCAGTCCGTTGCCCACTTTGATCGCCTCTGCCGCCCTGACAAAGCCATCGAGGAACTTGGCATAGACCTTCTCCTGGATGAGAAACCGGGTTGGAGCAACGCAAACCTGACCCGCATTGCGGAATTTCGCTCCAGCCAGGATTCTGACAGCAAGATCGACGTCGGCATCGTCGAACACGATCGCCGGCGCGTGGCCGCCAAGTTCCATCGTCACCCGCTTCATATGCGTGCCCGCCAGAGCCGCCAGCTGTTTGCCGACAGGAGTGGAGCCCGTAAAGGAGATCTTGCGAATGATCGGATGGGCAATCAGGTGATTGGAGATATCGGCGGGCACGCCATAGACAAGATTGAGCACGCCGGCCGGCAGGCCGGCATCGACGAATGCGCGGACAAGCTCGGCACAACTCGCTGGTGTTTCTTCCGGTCCCTTGAGAATGACCGAGCATCCCGCCGCAAGACCGGCCGAAACTTTGCGCACGGCCTGGTTCAACGGAAAGTTCCAGGGGCTGAAGGCGGCTACTGGACCAATCGGCTCTTTGATGACGATCTGGCGAACATTGGGAGACCGCGCAGGGACAACTCGACCATACGCCCGCCGCGCCTCCTCGGCAAACCAATCAATCGTATCGGCTGCCCCCAAAGTCTCGGCTCTGGATTCCGCCAGCGGCTTCCCTTGCTCGAGGGTCAATATTCGCGCAATTTTCTCGACCCGGTCCCGTAGCAACTGCGCAGCGTTGCGCAAAACCTTGGATCGTTCGAATCCGCTGATTTCCCGCCAGATGTTAAAACCGGCAGAGGCGGCGGCAAGGGCTTCGTTAAGGTCGTCCCGCCCGGCATTTGCCACCGTTCCAATGATTTCATCGGAGGCGGGATTGACGATCGAAAGGCGCTCTTTCGAGCCGTCGTGCCAGACGCCGTCGATGTAGAGTTGTGTTTGCGGATAGTCCGACATCACGTTCTCCGATGTTTTGAAATCAGTAGCCCAGGGCGCATCCGTCCTTGCGGTGATCGGACGCGCCGAGCAGGGTTCCGTGTTGATGGTCAATCCAGACTGCCTGTGCCCCGCCAATGGCCCATTTCGGGGGCACCACCTTGAAGCCTCGGCCGTTGAGATTTTCGCCGATGACAGTTCGAATTGTTTCCTCGGCTTCAATCGTCTTGGTGCCGGGAAGGGGAAACAGACGAGGAAGGTCGACCGCCGACTGTATATCCAGGCCGTAGTCGAACAGCTTCGACAGAAAATGCGCATGTCCCATTGCCTGATAGTGACCGCCCATGACGCCGAACGAGAGGGCTGCTTTGCCGTTTCGCGTCACCATTCCCGGAATGATCGTATGCATTGGCCTCTTGCGCGGGCCGATCGCATTGGGATGTCCCTCCTTCAGTACGAAACTCTGGCCGCGGTTGTGAAACAGCACTCCCGATTTCGGTGCCATGAGGCCACTGCCGTAGGGATGGAAAATTGAATTGATGAAGCTGACGGCATTGCGGTCTTTGTCGACCACCGAGATATAGACCGTGTCCGAGTGCTCCACGCCATCGATGAAGCCGGTAGCATCGGAAGCTTCATTCAATTTAATCTTTGAGGCAAGGCTCTCGGCAAGTTCATCTGACAACAGAAAATCGACCGGGACATTCGAGATTGCCGCGTCTGCCAGCCAGCGTTCGCGTGCTGCATAGGCAAGCCGCGTCGCCTCGACTTCGATGTGCAGGTTGTCGGCGTTTAGAGGATGACCCGACGGCGTGAATCGTTCCAGAATCTTGAGGATCATCAAAGCGATGATGCCCTGTCCATTCGGAGGGCATTCATGAACCGTCCAACCGCGATAGGTTGCGCTGATAGGCGCGACATATTCCCCTTCGGCGGATGAGAAATCCTCGATGGTGTGCAGGCCGCCGAGCGAGCGAAGATAAGAGGTCATGTCTTCGGCGACGCCACCACGGTAAAATGCATCACGGCCGTGCCTGCCGATCACCGATAACGTCTCTGCGAGTTCCGGCTGACGCTGAATGGACCCAACTGCGGGAACTTCATCGTTGTCGAGGAAAATGCGGCGCGTCGACGGGTCGAGGGCGAGCATGGCGCGCTGATGCGAAATATCCGCGGAAACGCGCGGTGTAATGCCATAGCCGTCATGCGCAAGCGCGATTGCTGGCGCCAAGATATCGGCCATCGACATGCGCCCATGATCTGCCACGAGGCGCGTCCAGGCGTCGACAGCGCCTGGAATGGTCACCGCGTGAGGCGAAGACCGCGCGATCTCGGAAATTCCCTGGTCCTTGAACCATTTGAGATCCACGGCCGCGGGCGTGCGACCAGACCCATTATAGGCGATCACCTGGTCGCCTCCGTTGAGGGCCAGCAACGCGAAACAATCGCCGCCAATGCCGGTGGAGCCGGCCTCGACTACGCACTGGACGGCGCAGGCCGCCACCGCCGCATCGATGGCCTTGCCGCCACTTCTGAGGATGTCGATAGCGGTTATGGTTGCCGTGGGATGGGATGTTGCAGCCATGCCGCTACGACCCACAGCGATCGAGCGCCCCGGTTGTTCGAAGTTCCGCATGCTATTGTCCTTTATCAATAGAGGTTGTTGGCGCGCGCCCAGGTGTAGGTGTCATCAAGGGCCCTCTCGGAGCGGTCGAACATGTCATTGATCTGGGCTTCCGTGATGATGAGTGGCGGGCAAAGTGAATAGTTGTCGCCGAGCGCACGGGTGACGACGCCGTGCACTTGAGCCCGCTTGCCGGCATGGACCGCGATAGCGTCCGCCGGCTTGAACGGCTCCTTGGTTTCCTTGTTGCGAACAAGCTCCAGCGTGCCAATCAGGCCGCGTCCGCGCGCGTTTCCGACAAGCGGATGTTCACTGAGCGCGTGGAGCCTTCGTTGAAAGAGCGGCGCCACCTGTTTCACATGCCCGACGATGTCGCGCTCTTCATAGATGTTCAGGGTTTCCAATGCGACGGCGGTGGCAACCGGGTGCCCGCTATAGGTGAAGCCGTGGCCGAAGGTGCCGATCTTTTCGCTCTCGGTGACGATGGCTGCGTGAACCTTCTCGTTGACCATCAGCGCGGAAATTGGCTGGTATGCCGCCGATAGCTGCTTTGCCATGGCGATCATGTCGGGTTGCAGCCCGAAACTTTCGGAACCGAACATCGTTCCGAGCCGGCCGAAACCGCAGATCACCTCGTCGGCAATCAACAGGATATCGTACTTCTTCAGGATCGCCTGGATCTTCTCATAGTAGGTCGGTGGCGGAACGATGCAGCCGCCGGAGGCCATCAAGGGTTCGGCGAAGAAGGCGCCGATCGTATCAGGTCCTTCAGCGAGGATCAGATCCTCAAGCGAAACCGCGCAACGGGTCGCAAATTCGTCCTCGGTCTCACCCGGAAGACCGTAGCGATAATATTCAGGGCAATCCGTATGAAGGACCCTGTCGATCGGCAGATCGAAATCGCGATGATTGTTGGGCAATCCCGTGAGGCTTGCCGAGGCAATCGTCACCCCATGATAGGCACGCCAACGGGAAATGACCTTTTTCTTTTCCGGCTTGCCAATCGCGTTGTGGTAGTACCAGACGAGTTTCAGGGCGGTGTCGTTGGCCTCCGAACCCGAATTGGCGAAGAACACTTTCGACATGGGGACCGGAGCCAGGCGGATCAGCCGCTCGGCGAGTTCGATGGCTGTCTCATGCGATTTGCCGCCAAAGCTGTGATAGAACGGCAATTCCTGCATTTGTCGCGTGGCAGCGTCCACCAGCCGTTGCTCGCTGAAGCCTAGCGACGCGCAGAACAGTCCACCGAGCCCTTCGATATATTTATTGCCGTCGCTGTCGATAATGTAGATGCCTTCACCTTTGGCAATCACAAGCGGACCGTCCTTCAAATGCTGCGACGCATTCGTATAGGGATGAAGAACGAACGCGGCGTCGCGCGCCTCCAGGGAGTTGAGAAGAATGGTCACAATGGATCTCCAATCGACGGTCTAAGCGAGATGAAAAGGCACGGCACTCTGACGCTGCCGCCGAGCTGTTCGTGCGCTCGGCGGAAGCCATTTTTTTGGTTTATCGAGGGTATCGTTCGGTCGATTATTCGAGGCCGATCTTCATCCATTTTTTCGCGAGCTCGTTGATTGTGCCGTCAGCCTTCGCGGCGCTGATTGCCTCGTCAAACATGGCTTTCAGTTCGGTGTCGTCCTTGCGCAGGCCAGCTGCAATCCCTTGGCCGAATACCCCACCGGTCAAGGTTGGCCCGGCAATCGTGTAGTCCTTGAAGTCATCTTTCGACAGCGTTGCGGTCAGCGATGTCTTCTGTGCGACGACAGCGTCGATGCGACCTGCCTGCAGATCGAGGTCGTGTTGCTCGACGGTCTTGTATTCGCGCGGGTCGACGACATCCTTGAAATATGTATCAAGGAAAGCGACGTTCGCCGTGGAGACCTGCGCGCCGACAGCCTTTCCTTTCAGGGCATCGCGAAGGGGTTGCAATTCCAGTTCGACCTTTGCTTTGTCGCCTGCAAGGTCGATAGTTGTACCGGTGCCAGGCAGATTTGCGAGCGGGCCCGATTTTTCAACCATCAAGGCTGCGGCCGTTGGAGCGTAAGGTTCGCTGAAGGAGATGACCCCGAGACGCTTCTCTGTGACGATCATCGATGCCATGATGGCATCGAACTTCTTGGCATTCAGCGACGGGATGAGCCCGTCCCAGTCCTGCGCAACGATATTGCATTTGATCTTCATGCGGGCGCAAAGATCATTGGCGAGATCGATTTCAAAACCGGCAAGCTTGCCGTCGGGCCCGGTGAAATTCCAAGGCTCATAGGCGCCTTCAGTAGCAATGGTGATTTCGGTTGGCTTGGTCTGGGCGTGGGTGCTGCCGACAGCAACAGTGCCGACAACTAGGCTAGCGAGTGCAAGTTTGCATTTCCTCATTTTCATTCCCCTTTTTGGTTTTTCGCTCGTTGGTGAGCGGCGGTTGTTTTGATCAGCGTGATGGCTCAATGCTGCCGGGACGCGCGGACCCTTATTGCCTCTGCGGCCAGGCAGAGGAGTTCGAATAAAACCTGAGCGGCGACGTGCGCTGTATTCGTTGTCGGATCGTATTGAGGCGCGATCTCGACAACGTCACCGCCGACAACATCCAGTCCGGAAAGACCGCGAAGGATGCCAAGCGCTTGCGTGGAGGTGAGCCCGCCGATTTCCGGCGTGCCGGTGCCCGACGCGAAGGCCGGGTCCAGGGCGTCCACGTCAAAGCTGACATAGGTCGGACCGTCGCCCGCAATCGCGCGGGCCTTTTCGATCACCCGCTTGATGCCGAGTTCCTCGACCTCCTCGGCGTGAATAACTGTCATCCCGGAGGCGTAGGAGAACTCCCAGAGATATTCGGAATTGCCGCGAATACCGATCTGTATGGTCCGGCGGGGGTCCAGCACACCGTCGAGTACGGCTTGTCGGAATGGACCGCCATGATGAAACTTGCAGCCCTCAAACGAGCCGCTCGTATCGCAATGAGCATCGATGTGGATCATGCCAACTGGACGATCGCGGCCGACGGCGCGAAGCAAAGGCAGCCCTATCGAGTGATCACCGCCGACCGAGAGCGGGACGACCCCAGCCTCGACGATGCTGCTAACATACCGCTCTATATCCTCATGCGAACTGACCAGATCGAAACGGCTGCGAAAGGGTACGTCACCCACATCTGCGACGCGGGCGTGTGCAGCGGGAACCGCACGCAGCACGTGATCATATGGCCCGACTCGCTCGACGTTGCGAACGGCGCGGGGACCGAACCGCGCGCCGGGGCGGTTCGTCACACCTAGATCCAATGGGATACCCAGAAGCGCAACATCGATGTCTTCAAAACGAGGCGCAGCATCTTGCCGTAAAGGCGCCTTCAGCAATGTTGGAACACCGCAATAGGGGGCCTGGCGGTTGTCACCTTCGCCGAACACCAGATCCGCAACCTTGCGAAACTCTGGATCGAAAATGTCGGCCCCGGATGCGTTCTCATACCGGGCGCGGAGTTCCTCAAGGCATAATATCTGCGGCACGTAGGTCCTCCATTCGTGTCTATGCCCGTTGTTTTTGCTGATTGTCGTTTGTCGACATAATCCGATTGAATGTTGTGGGCAATATTGTATACATATTCGTATTCCGCTTGATCGTGCAAGAGGAAAAAAGATATCGTCCTCGCAGGGCTCGGATTTTCGGGTCTGCGGACGATGAAAGGGGATCGACTTGACACTCAGCAAAAACGAGCCGCGCGGCTCGCTGCGTGAATCGACTTACGCTCAACTGAAGGATTTGATCCTCACCGGACAGCTCCGGCCGTCCGAGCGGCTTTCCGAAAACACTCTCGCAAAGAGGTTTGGAGTTAGCCGAACACCACTTCGAGAAGCACTGATGAAGCTCGAAGAGGAAGGTTTGGTCGTTGGCCAAAGAAACCTTGGCTACACGGTTTCTGATTTGGATATCACTGCGTTCTGCAATCTTCTGGTTGTTCGGGAGGCGCTCGATGTGTGTGCAGCCCGGCTCGCGTGCGTCACGGCCACTGAGGAAGACCTCGACAGGCTCCGCGGCGTCATCGCGCAGATGGTCGAACTCAAGGAGAGTGCCTATGACACGCCTTCAGATGCGGCGCGAAACCTAGATCTCGGCCTCTATATCCACAGGGTAATCCTGGAGGCGACGCGCAACGATGCGCTCATCCGGTTAAGCGACCAGGTTTATCAACAGCTGCGGCTGGCGCTGTGGCTCGAGGTTCTGTGGGTGGACCTTGAACACACAGATTTGGACGAACATCGCGCTATCTCTGATGCCATTTGCGCGCGCGATCCGGAGGCGGCAGAGGCGGCTGCGCGAGTCCACGTTCAGAGTTCACTTAAAAACATGTCGAAGCTCCAGCGCATTTGGGCGCATCGACGGGCTGCGGATTAACTCGCCAGGCGCAGAGAGGTTAAGTACGTATGGAGCTCATTGACCGATATTTGGTGCTCGTCGGTTTTGGCGAAACCGGCTGGGGGGCCCTGCTTCTAAGCGCGGCTGCGATGACCCTGGGGGTCTCCGTTTGCGGTTTCCTAACGGGTACGATTCTTGGATCGGTCATCACGTTCATGCAACTATCGCGCTACGCGATTCTGCGGTGGTTAGCGGATGGCTACACGACCATCCTGCGCGGTGTGCCGGATCTTCTTGTCATCTACCTGTTCTATTTCGGCGGAAGCGCATTTCTCGGGTATGTTGGAGGTCTCTTTGGCTACCAAGGCTTCGTTGGTATGCCGGCCTTCCTAACCGGCACATTGGCTCTCGGCGTGGTTTCCGCTGCCTATCAATCCGAAGTGTTTCGCGGAGCTTTCAAGTCCGTTGCCAGCGGCGAGCTCGAGGCAGCGAGTGCTGTCGGGATGCGGCCATGGCCGAAGTTTCGTCGCATCATCGCGCCGCTGGTTCTCCGCTATGCCATCCCTGGACTGGGAAATACCTGGCAACTCGTGCTGAAGGAATCGGCGCTTATTTCCGTTACAGGGCTCGTCGAACTCCTGCGCCAATCTCAAATCTCGGCCGGTTCGACTAGGCGGCCTTTTGAGTTCTATCTGACCGCCGTCGTTCTGTATCTCGTCATCACCTGGGCATCCTCGAGCATTTTCCGCCACTTGGAAACGAGAACCCTGCGTGGCACCCGGAGGGCCTTGTAATGGACTTCATCTTCATGTGGGAGGCGTTTCTCACCTTGCTGCCAGGCCTCCCGCTCACACTGGAGCTTGCCGTGACATCGATTGTTGCCGGCGGTATCCTCGCTGCTGTCATTTCCCTCATTGCCGTGGTCGGCGGGCCGATCGGCCGTGGTTTCACCCGGGGCTACGTCTTCGTCTTTCGAGGGTCGCCGCTGCTCGTACAGATGTTTTTGATCTACTATGGCCTTGGACAATTCCGACCGCTGTTGCAGGACCTCGGGCTTTGGGTCGTCTTTCGTGAGCCCTATTGGTGTGCAGTGATCGCACTGACTTTGAACACAGCGGCTTATTCAAGCGAGATATTCCGCGGAGGATTACAGGCAGTTTCCGTTCAGCAGGTGGAGGCAGCCCGTGCCTGCGGCATGTCGGGCCCACTGCTGTTCAGGCGCATCGTCTTGCCAATCGCCGTCCGGCAGGCGCTTCCAGCCTACGGCAACGAAGTCATCTTGATGCTCAAGGCAACCGCGCTAGCGTCGGTTATCACCATTATGGAAGTGACTGGCCTTGCGGGAAAGTTGATTGCCGACAGCTTCCGGGCCTTTGAGGTCTTCATTGTCGCCGGTGCGATATATCTCGCCGTTACCTTCTTCGTCACGCGGTTGCTGATGATCATCGAATTCTGGCTCTCGCCTCATCTTCGTATGAGGCCACCATCCTTGACATAAACGGGAGTACGCATGTCCGACAGAGGGAACATTTCCAATGACCGACAACAATAATGGCATGGCCGCCGTCTCGGTTAGAGATTTGCGCAAAAGCTTTGGTCCTCTTGAAGTTTTGAAAGGGATTTCCCTGGAAGCTCAGGAAGGTGACGTGATTTCGATTCTCGGCTCGTCCGGTTCCGGAAAGTCGACGATGCTAAGATGCATCAACATGCTCGAAGTTCCCGATAGCGGAGAAATCCGCATAGCCGGCGAAATGTTCGCCTTAAGGAAAGGCCGCCACAAAACCGAGCCGACCGATCGCCGGCAGGTTGACCGCCTTCGTGAGCACATCGGGATGGTGTTCCAGAGCTTCAACCTTTGGTCTCACATGACGATACTTCAGAACGTGATAGAAGCGCCTGTCCATGTGCAAAAGCGCAATCGGGCCGAATGCGTCGAGGAGGCAGAGGCTTTGCTCGAGCGGGTGGGGATCGCCGACAAAAGAAATTACTATCCAGCACATCTGTCCGGCGGACAACAGCAACGTGCGGCCATCGCGCGTGCGCTCGCGCAAAGGCCAAAGGTCATGCTGTTTGACGAACCGACATCTGCCCTCGATCCGGAGCTCGTTGGTGAAGTCTTGAAGGTCATGCGCTCTCTCGCCGAAGAAGGCCGAACGATGCTCGTCGTCACCCACGAGATGGCGTTCGCACGCGACGTGTCCAGCAAGATCGTGTTTCTGCACAAAGGCGTTGTCGAGGAAGAAGGGGATCCTGGCGAGGTTTTTCGGAACCCAAAATCTGACCGTTTCAAACAGTTTTTGTCGAACGAGCGATAAGGATCAGGTTGGAATGAACTTGCTTGCGGATGAGGCCGCGACTTGTGTGGCGACGTCTCGATACAAGCATCGACGCAAAACACATCGCGCAACAGATCTTCTTTCACGATCTGGTCCGGAGGGACTGCGGCAACGATCCGACCGTCCTGCAGGACGATCAGCTCGTCGCAGGAACATGGCTGCGTGGTTGAGGTCGTGCAGCGCGACAATGCTGGTAACCGGCAGGCTGGAGACGAGCCGCATGAGGTTAATCTGGTATTGAATATCGAGATGGTTGGTCGGCTCATCGAGGATCAGCTCTCTCGGAGATTGTGGCGGCGACCTTGCAATATGGGCGCGCTACTTTTCGCCGCCAGGCAGGCTTTGCTGTCATTCCGCTTGCCGACCATGCCGGCCCGCTCCAGTGCGTCCTCGACTACCCGGTCATCGACGAGCATCGCTCGTGAGGAGATCTTCGGCCCCGTGCTTTCGATCATGCCGTACCAGGACGACGAAGAGGCAATCGCGATTGCCAGACACCGTCTATGGATTGGGCGCCCATGTCCAGTCCTCAGATCAGGAGCGGGCACGGCGGGTCGCCGCGCGCATCCGTGCCGGCCAGGTTCATATCAACTATCGGCTTGGGACGGAGCGGCCGCGTTCGGTGGCAACAAGCGCTCGGGTAACGGCCGCGAGTATGGCATTCACGGGCTCGAAGAGTATCTCGAGACGAAGTCCATCCTCGGTTACTGACGAGGCGACGCGGCGCGGTCGGCTCGCCAGGGCAGTGGCTTCAGCGACTGACGAAGCATCGTTAGGAAAGCAGTAGTCCGCGCGCTTCGCCCGTGCCGCGAGCCGAGCATGGCGACGATATCGGCCGGCGGGAGCTTCCAGTCGGGGAGTACCTGCCGCAGCCGTCCCTCCGCGAGATCTTCTGCCACGTTCCACTCGGAACGGATCATGATGCCTTGATGTGCAAGTGCCCATTCGCGGATGACGGCACCGTCGTTGCTCGACATTGCTGGATCGACACGCACCGTCACATGCTCCTGTCGCGGCCCCGTGAAGCGCCACAGCGTCACGTCCTCTTCATTTTCCCGAATGGCAAGACAGCGATGTTGAGCAAGGTCAGCGGGCGACAAAATGGGCGGAGCCGAGTCAAGGTATTTCGGACTTGCGCAGAGAATCCGGGGGTTCGGTGCCAATGTCGTAACGATTTGGTCCAGATGTCCCGGCGCCCCGATGTGGACAACGACATCGTAACTTTCAACGAGCATGGCCGTTGGATGGTCGGACAGCTGCAAGGCCGCGGTCGCGCCGAGGTGCTCTCGTGCGAAGGCATCCACGACCGGGGCGACATAGAGCCGTCCGAACCCATGTGGCGCTGCGACCCGGAGGTGTCCGCGAACCGCACCCGTGCGATCAGCCAATGCCTCGGCCAGCGAGTCGATGGCTTCACCGACGATAACGCTGTGAGACGCCACCAATGAGCCCTCTTCGGTCAGCAGCAGGCGTCGTCCGGAGCGGTCGATCAGCCGCACCCCGACTTTCTCCTCGAGCGCGCGCAAGCGCTGGGTTACCGCCGGAGGCGTTACGTTCAGCTTTCTCGCGCTTTCTGCGAGAGATTTCGAGCCGGTGAGGACCGAAAAGAAGGCAAGATCGTCGGACGTCAGCATTAATCCATACCTGAAGCGAACATTCACAGAGCATTAATTGTCATCTTTATGGTTTCGCGACAAGGTGAAATTCGAATTGGAGATCGGATACATGGATCTAGCGACTATCGACCCGCCCGCCCATTCGGCCGCCACGACCAGTCTTGAGGCGCTGGAAACGCCCTGTCTGGTTCTGGATGCGGACCGGATGGACCGGAATGTCTCGCGGCTCAGGAGCCGGCTTGATGGCCTTGGCGTGTCACTGCGACCGCATCTGAAGACCGCGAAGTCGATTGAAGTGGCCCGGCGGTTCATGAGCGCGCCCGAGGGGCCGGCGACCGTCTCCACGCTGAAGGAAGCCGAGCAGTTCGCGGCCGCAGGCGTTCGCGACATGATCTACGCGGTCGGCATCGCCCCGGCGAAGCTCGCGCGTGTCGCCGAGCTGCGCGCCAAGGGCGTTGATCTTGTGGTCATTCTGGACACTGTCGAGCAGGCACGGGCGGTCGCCGAGGCATCCCGGAACGCCGGAATGCGCATCCCGGCCATGATCGAGGTCGATTGCGACGGCCACCGCTCGGGTGTTGTGCCCTCCAACCACGCCCAGTTGCGGGAGATCGGGCAGGTGCTGGCGGCAGGTGCCGAGCTGCGTGGCGTTCTGACCCATGCTGGCGACAGCTACAAGGGTGGGGGCGTCGAGGCGCAGCAGCGCTATGCGGAAGCGGAGCGATTGGCCGTTGTGGAAGCCGCGCAGTTTCTGCGCAGTGCGGACCTGCCGTGCCCGGTCGTCAGCGTCGGTTCGACGCCGACGGCCCATCACGCGAAGGATCTTGCCGGAGTGACCGAAGTCCGCGCCGGCGTGTTCGTGTTCTTCGATCTGGTAATGGCAGGCATCGGGATTTGCCAGGTGGATGACATCGCGGTCAGCGTTCTTGCGACCGTTATCGGACACCAGCGCGAGAAGGGCTGGATCATAACCGATGGCGGATGGATGTCGCTGTCGCGGGACCGTGGCACCAGCAAGCAAGCCGTCGATCAGGGCTATGGTCTCGTCTGTGACATCGACGGCAATGCCTATCGTGACATCATCGTTGCCGATGCGAACCAGGAGCATGGAATTATCGCCGTGCGGCCCGGGTCCGGCGCGCGCCTACCCGATCTGGCGGTAGGAGACCGGGTGCGGATCCTGCCTAACCATGCGTGCGCTACCGCTTCGCAGCACGCGGCCTATCATGTAGTCCGCGGCCGCTCGCACGCCGTTGAGGCCTGCTGGCCGCGCTTCGGAGGCTGGTAATGTCCAACTCCATAACCGTGAGTACCGATCGTGCGCCCAGTCCTGCGGGTCATTACTCGCAAGCGAAGCTGGCCGGTCAGCATCTTTATATTTCCGGGCAACTCCCGATCCGGCCGGGTGGGCAGCCGCTTGCCGACGACAGTTTCGAGACGCAGGCGGGGCAGGCTATCGACAACATGCTGGCGGTTCTGGAGGCTGCCGGCGGAACCCCGGCCGATCTCGTCAGGGTGACGGCCTATATTGTCGGCGTGAGCAATTGGCCACGCTTCAACCAGGTTTATGCAGCACGGCTGGGGGATGCCCGCCCGGCGCGCACCGTCGTTCCGGTGCCCGAACTCCACTACGGCTATCTCGTTGAAGTCGATGCGATCGCCGTGCTCGCTCAAAACGCTCCTGCCCGACAGGCAGAATACAGTCCAGAATAAATCAGTTCAGGTCGGCCTTCGTTCAAGTGCAGCCGGTGTTGAAGGCTCCCGGGGACAGGCCTGGCTATATTCTCTCGGGGCATATGGATGTAGTTCCGGCTTCGGAACCGAACTGGAACATCCGATCCCTTCCGCCTGCGAGCCGAGTGCGGTCAACGCTTCGGCAGAGGGGCGTACGACATGAAGGGCTTTCTCGCCGCCGCCCGTGCCCGCTATCGCAGGGATGCCACTGAGCCGCCCGATATCTCGCCTTTTCCTACGATCAGGAAGCCGGTTGCTGCGGCGTACCACACGTGATCCGGCAGAGCGGAGAAAATAATCCGCGCAACCAAATTGATCTGTATTGACACCAATTGCAAGACCAATTCTTATATTGATCGCGTGTCAACCCTGATTGGTAGCGAACGGTGCTCAAAATGAAACTAACTTCCGCACAAGAAATAAACCCTGTTGTCTCTTCGGACGCGGCTGCTGTGGTCCGCGATGCTCCTGCGCAACTGTTCATCGGCGGCGAATGGGTCTCTGCAACAGAGGGTCGGACCTTCGAAGTGGTCGATCCCTCGACAGCGGGTGTAGTCGCCACCGTTTGCGATGGCGATATCGCAGATGGAATTTCCGCGGTCGATGCGGCGGAAAAGGCCTTTGCGGCTTGGAAGGCGACCTCTCCGCGGCGTCGATCCGACGTTTTGATGAAATGCTTTCACCTTCTGCTCGAACAGGCCGAATGGTTGGCACAACTGATCACCGTGGAAAACGGCAAGGCACTTCCGGACGCTCGGTCGGAGGTCGCCTACGCGGCCGAGTTTTTCCGCTGGTACGCGGAAGAAGCTGTTAGGGCGCCCGGTGAATTCGGATCTGCACCTTCAGGCGCCAATCAGATCATCGTGAAGCATGAGCCAATTGGTATCGCGGTATTGGTAACGCCTTGGAACTTCCCGGCAGCAATGGCGACCCGCAAAATCGCTCCGGCTTTGGCCGCGGGCTGCACCTGTATCCTGAAGCCCGCAGCGGAGACCCCTCTTACGGCGCTGGCGATTGGCGAAATTATGCGGCAGGCAGGCGTTCCGGCTGGGGTGGTCAACATCGTTACAACGAGGAACGCCGGACCCGTAGTCAGCGCCATGCTGCATGATAAGCGGGTACGGAAGCTCTCATTTACCGGCTCGACCGGCGTCGGCAGAGCACTGCTGCGCGAAGCTGCGGACCAAGTTGTCAGTTGTTCAATGGAGTTGGGCGGCAATGCACCCTTCATTGTATTCGATGATGCCGATCTTGAGACTGCAGTCGCTGGAGCAATGGTTGCCAAGATGCGCAATGGCGGCGAGGCATGTACTGCTGCGAACCGCTTCTATGTCCAGAAGGGGATCCTGGGTGACTTCACCCGGCGTTTCGCCGAGGAGATGGCCGCACTGGAAGTAGGGCCGGGACTGGCTCCGAATACGCAGCTTGGTCCCCTTATTACCGAGGCCGCGGTCGCCAAGGTGGGACGGCTGGTAGACGACGCCGTTGCCAAGGGAGCCCAACTGATCGTAGGCGGCCGCAGGTTGAATGGTGACGGCTTCTACTACCCGCCGACCGTATTGGCCAACGTTTCTCCCGATGCTGCATTGCTTGGCGAAGAAATTTTCGGACCGGTTGCGCCAATCATTGCGTTTGATACCGAGGACGAGGTCGTCCACATGGCGAACGACACCGAATACGGACTGGTATCGTATGTCTTTAGCGGAGACCTCAGGCGCGCGCTTGCGGTTGCCGGGCGGCTGGAAAGCGGCATGGTTGGAATCAACCGAGGCGTCGTCTCCGACGCTGCCGCACCGTTCGGCGGCATGAAGCAGAGCGGTCTGGGCCGCGAGGGAAGCCACCACGGCATGCTCGAATATCTCGAAACAAAATACATCGCGGCCAGTTGGTAGGCGCCGGCAATTCTGACCGCTTCGTCCTCCTACCGGTATTGGCAATCTTGTAAACGAGGCCAAAGCCAACTTGAATCATCTCGTCTAACGACGAGGCGGATTTGCTTTTACTCTGGAATAAATGGAGAGCTAAATGTCACTACTCAAAACCATCGAGCCGAATCCTTCGTTCGAACCGAAGCACACGACTGCCGCGCCGGATCGCCTCATCGCTGGCGCCCCCGCTTTCAAAACCTGGGCGCAGGACAGCGCCAAAGAGGGTAGGGTCAATTCCGGTGTCTTCGAGGCCACTCCCGGCGAAACGCACTCTATCAAGGGTGAAACCTTTGAGTTTTGCCATATCCTGCAAGGAGTGATAGAGCTGACCGAGAAGGGTAAGGCGCCGGTCATTTATCGCGCGGGCGACAGCTTCGTGATGAAACCCGGCTATGTCGGGGTCTGGAAAACGATCGAGACGGTCCGGAAAATCTTCGTCACCGTCACTTAATCACTGCACCGAACGAGACCGTTCCGACGCACATTGCCTCCTATTTTTAAGGCGGGAACGGAGGGAACTGGCAGGAAGTCTGCCGCTCGGCAATTCCCGAAAATGGCTGGGCGGATTATTCGCTCAAGCGCTCTTAAACCGAGCTCGTGCTTCCTGCAGTATGCCCATCAACAAAGAGCTTGCGCATCGCTGTTGTCGCAGTACAGCCTGAGTTCCCTTAACTTCACGCGCGGACCGGGAAAACCTGCCGCTGTTGTTCCAAGGTGAGCGTGGATCAACGGAAACGATCGCTCTCACGCCTTTCGAGGCTCACCATCTAGATGGTGCCCTGGCGCTGCAACGCATCAAATTGTCGTGGATCGGACTGGACGCCCTTCCGGCAATCAAAGCGCTCGATCGTGCGGCTTTCGGCGCCGAGCGCGATGCGCTTCAGTGCGCTGGTGAAGGAGGTTACGTTTGCCGTCATCCGGAACGGTGACAATATCGTCGCCTTTGCGGCTGCGCGGCAGTTCGGGAAGGGCGAAGTCGTCGGGCCGGGTCGTTGCAGCGAACTTCGAACAGGCGAGGGATTTGGAAGGTCGTTTCGTCCGCATTGACATCTCTCAACTGAGCGGCCTGTCATCATTGCTCGAAGACTGGGGGCTGCCTCAGGAGGGTGGAGTCATTGCGATGGCTCGGGGTGCAAAAGGCCAGTCTCAAATAGCGGCAGTTCGAACTTTCTGCCTTGCGAGCCAGGCTATTGGCTGACTTTTTGGCTCAAAGTGCGATGCATTTCACGCTGAACGCCAAACCAGTGCATCTTATTGCCTCTGGACGAGACACAAGATAGGCCGTCCGTCCTTGGTCTCAGAGTAGGACGACGCGGGAGGGGCGATATGAGCCCGTTCCATGCCTTTCGGCAGGTCGACTGTCAGGCCGCGCACCGAAAGTGCCGCGTCGTCTCCCAGTTTGGGTTTCGTGTTAACGGCCATCAATATATCCCCCTTTTCAACGCAGCATTTCGTTTGCGATTTTTGTCGCTGCTCCTGTCCGGCGCGATCAAAGCCCGCCCACTTTGACTTTGGAACCGTCAAAGAAGCGCGACAGGCGGAAGGGCGTGGGATCAACGCAAGGCTTATCGTTAGCAACCAGGTCAGCCGCCAGGCGGCCGCTGACCTGAATTGATTGATCGGAGCTGTATTCTGCCGGTCGGGCAGGAACGTTTTGAGCGAACACGGCGATCGCATCGCGTTCAACGAGACAGCCGTAGTAGCGGTGCCCGCCAGCGCCGAGTGTTGGCTTCAGCTGTGGATCAATGCTGACCGGGTAATATCACCCCGGTCGGCCTGAATCCGCTCGAGCACGTCGATCTCCGTCTCGATCTCCAATTGGAGGAAGGAGCTGCCGGAAAAAGCGCCATTGAAAGCTGCCGTTCCGATGGTAAACCCTGCTGCACCAGATCGCACTACGGCCGCCATCCTTTCCGGGCTGTCGATGGACCCGGCAATCACCACAGGTTTCTCGACGGCCTCGCACACGCGCGTCATCAGCGCTTCCACATCGCCGTCGAAGCGATAGGCGAGCAGATCGAGACCGCTGACGCCGTCGATTGCGGTCAATTGACGAGCACTTTCTACGATCGTGTCGATCGTCCCTTCGAGTTTGCTCGGATGACCGACGATCTTGCCGGGGAAGGGATAGTAGCGGATATTCCTGCTGGCGATAAGCGGCAGAACGACATTCGGTCGGGTCCCACCCATCAAGATGTCGACGCCGAGGTCGACTGCGGCCTGCGCGGATCGTCGCTCGCTCTCCTCGTCGAGGCTGACCACTTCTAGGTAGAGCGTCGCACCCGATGATTTGATTGCTGAAGCAAGGTCCAAAAGTTTATCGAACGGCAGGCCAATATCCTTGAAACCCACATGCGTGATGCCGGCCGCAAGCACATCCTTGAGGCGCTCAGCCGCGTCGGCAACGGTCCGGTCCTGGTTGGTCAGCATGAAAATGAAGTCGGGGGAAGTCTGGGGCATCGAAAGCGCTCCTAGATTGCGTTGAGAATCAGCGCCTGATCGAAGGCGTAGCGAAGAGAGGAATGGTCGGCCGTACCTCGGCCCGCGATGTCGAATGCCGTGCCGTGATCGACGCTGGTACGAATGAAGGGCAAACCGATGGTGACGTTGACGCCGTTGTCGATGCCAAGATACTTGACCGGAATGAGACCCTGGTCGTGATATTGCGCGACGACGATATCGAACTCGCCCTTGCGGGCCCGCATGAAAATCGTGTCTCCGGGCCACGGACCAGATGCGTTTATTCCGAGCTCCTGAGCTCGGCTGACCGCCGGCGCAATAATGTCGAGATCTTCGCGTCCGAACATGCCGTTTTCACCGGCATGGGGATTGAGGCCGGCGACGGCAACGCGGGGCGAAGCAATGCCATAAGCCTTGCCTGCCCTGTGCGCCAGTTCGATCGTCCTGAGCACGGAATCCTGCGTCACGAGGTCGATGGCATCGCGCAACGAGACGTGGATCGTGACCAGGATGACGCGCAGTTCGTCGTTTGCCAGCATCATCGCGAACTTGTCGGTCCCCGACCGTTCTGCAAGAATTTCAGTATGCCCGGGATAATTGAGCCCACCCTTCTTCATTGCCTCCTTGTTGATCGGCGCGGTGACGATTGCCGCGATGTTGCCTGCCAGCGCTTCGTCGACCGCTCTCACGACATAGTCGTAGCTGGCGCGACCAGCGCGAGCGTCTACCTGACCGATCGGCAAGTCGTCCGGCAGATCGGAGACGTTGAGAACGGCTATGAGTTTGCTGTCTGAGACAGCCTCATCGACTGACGCGATGGGCTTCACCTGGAGAGGAAGACCGAGGGCTCGGACCGCACGATCCATCACCTTGGCGTCACCAATCACCACCGCTTGCTCCGGCAGTCCATCCGCGAAAATGCGCGCGACGATTTCCGGGCCGATCCCGCAGGGATCGCCCATCGTTATTCCAATAGGTTTCTTCATTTCTTGTCTCCAAGCCAAAGGCCTCGAAGCACCTCGGCTGATTTCAGCAGGACATTCGACGAACCGAAGCCACCCGCCTTTGTGATAATGTAAATGGGATGCGATCCGGTCATGCGGCCGATCGGAATTCCGGGCTCGATCTCGCCCAGAATATCCAGCGAACCGATCTCGAGTTCGCTCAACACTGATTCGGCCGTGTCGCCCCCAGTCAGGAAGAGCCCGGTCACGGGATGACGTTCCATAATCGTGCGTACCGCCTGGCCAAGAGCAATCGCGATGGCCCGAGGATTGGCCGACGTGCCGCTCTCAGACGTCGTTAGAATGACATCTCCACTAGATCCAGATTGGCTGTGTTGCACAAGGGCGTTTTGGGCCGCAAGAATGGGAGAGCGAGACGCCTCCTCGGCGTCGACTATGATCTGCCGGACTTTGCCGGTGCTTATCAGCCTTGAGCATTGCTCGCGGCTCAGCGGATTGACGCTGCCGATGACGAAGAGATTCAGCGACGCCGTGGCGGACAACGGTGCGATGTCATCAGCCCATCCCACGTAGTCCGCCAACGCGGTCGCCAGTCCGGGAGAACCGCACCAAAGGATGGACTTCGGATCCGCCGCCGATTTCACCAGCAGGGCCAGATCTTCCTGCATTGCCGCATCGGCAATCAGCAACTTCCGGCCATCAGCGATAAGTTCGCCGGACTTCAACGCTCGAATTTCCGCAAGCCCAAGAAAACGCACTTCTGCGTCTGGGATACTCCGAAACAGAGCGCGAAGATGCGAGTCTGTTATGGGGTGGAGCGGGTCCTTTGCAAACTCTGTGTTCTCCAACGGCACACCACGAAGAAGCTGACGTCCTCCTTCAGTGGTACGCCCAACTGCGGGGAAAGCCGGAGCGACAATTGCAATAGACCTACCGGAAGCCGCGAGCGCAGCCGTTATTTCGGCTCCAACGTGGCCGCGAATGGTGGAATCGACGGTATTGTAAAGAATATCTGCGGACACTAGGCTTTTTGCCGCCAGCGTCGCCCGATCGACAGCGTCCTCAACGGATGTTGCGCGGCTTGCCTTGTTTACCGAGACAATAGCGGCATCATCAGGCGGCGATCGCCGATGATCGGTGAAGACAACGCATCTGTGTCCCATGCTCACGAATGGTGCGGCGCCATCCGTTGCACTCGTCAGATCATCGGCTAGAATTCCTACCTTCAAAATCGCTGTCCCGTCGGTTTCTATGCGGCGACGAGGATATTAACGCTATTGCTTCGGACGAAAAAACGATCAATTGTGACAGAAATAGATAACTTGAAGTCACAGATATGGCCGCCCGATTCCCTTCATTATCCGCACTGAGAGCCTTTGAATCCGCCGCACGTCATTTGAATTTCGGGCGCGCTGGCGATGAATTGTTTGTTACGCATAGCGCCGTCAGCAAGCAGATACGCTTGCTTGAGGAAGATCTGGGAGTGGCCCTTTTCGAAAGACGAAACAGGGCTGTTTTCCTCACCGAGGCGGGGCGACGGCTGCTTGTTACGATGAGTGAGGTGCTCCGCCAGATCGGCGATTGTTGCGATGAAATCAGAGGTGGCGGTTCGGCACCGCTGGTGGTCTCATGCGAACCGACATTCACGCAGCGTTGGCTAATCCCACGCCTCCCGCAATTCAATGCACTTCATCCGGATGTCGAGGTTCTTGTATTGGCCGCTGGCGGTCCGGTGAACTTCGACAGGAGCCATATCGATTTGGCACTAAGGAGAAGCGATTTTTCCTGGTCGCCGGAGCTCTTTATGGAAACGGTGGTCGAAGAGCGTGTCGGCCCCGTATGCGCGCCACGCCTGTTGGTTTCCGGCAGCGATGATATCCTCTCCCTGCCACGCATTCATTCGGCTACTCGTCGAGATGCATGGTCCCGGTACATCGCGGATAGTCGGATTGGAGGTCTAAATCCCCCCGGCAGCCAAGTGTTCGAACATTTCTATCTGAGCATCGAGGCGGCAATCGCTGGGCTAGGCGCCGCGATCGGCCCAGAACCGTTGGTAGCGGACGCCGTCGAAAGCGGGCAACTGGTGGCGCCGCGGGGATTCTCCAGCAACGGCTATAGCTATATCCTGTTGAGCCGCCTTCCCTTCGAAGGCGATGCCAGGAGACGAAACTTCCTCTCCTGGCTTCGAAGGCAGTTTGCCCCTTAAACGGACAGACGCACGTTAGGCGGATCAAATGGCGAATATATCTTCCGAACGCTTCACCTCGCGCATTTTTCTTGGCAACAGCTGGCCAGCACCTTGGGACTGATACTTAGTAAGATTATCGACCAGACTGGCGAGATAGCGAAGATCGCGGCCGAGCCGGTTTCAGTGAAGACGCGACAACACCCTTTCAATACCAGATCGATCAAATTAGGTTTCAGATATTGGGGCCGAGTATATTTGTTCTGGCTTCTATAATGTGTTCGTACATGTTTCGCTCAGCCTCTCTGCTATCACGATCTTTGATTGCGTCGAGAATTGCCTGATGGCTGATGATATAGGCCTTCCTGCGCTCAGCGGTCAGTGATTGTTCTTTCATTTTTCCCCACAGATTTCCCGCCCGCACTGAGTGAATACCTTCATAGAGCGACGCAAGAAGACCGTTGCGCGCGGCTTGGACGATGATGCGATGAAAAACAGCGTCCCATTTTTCGAATTCGCCTAGTGATTCCGATGAGTTGCCTCGATCGATTGATTTCTGGATTTCTTCGATTTCCTGCGTGGTCGCCCGTAACGCTGCCAACGCGGCGATCTTGGGTTCCATGATCAGCCGAGCCTCGAAAACTTCCCCCGGATAGGTGCGCAATGCGTCTCCTTCATTGCTTAACGGGCGACGAAGGGCACTCGAGCTTACGCCGCTGCCAGCGATAAAGGTCCCTCTGCCAACGTGCCTGATAACGCGGCCTTCCTTCTCTAACGAACCAAGCATCCTTCTAAGGGCGGTACGGGGCAGTCCAAGTTTCAGCGCCAAGTCTCGCTCAGGAGGCAATCGATCTCCTGGTTCCAGACCTTCCGCCTCAATAAAATCTTTCAATACCACGCTCATGTGCCCTCCAATAATTTTTGCGAACCAATTTGATCTGTATTGACACCAATAGCAAGACCAATCTTATACTAATCACGGGACCAATGCCGGATTGGTAGCGAATGGCGCTGAAGTCCAAGGGGTACCAGCTATGCACTGCCGGAAGAAGGATTATCAGAGGCAGCATGCCGATGACGCGCGCGCGTGAGGTCGGCGGAACAGATGTCGACGTCATCGCATCGGCGAGGGGTCGGAAACGTTGCGTGTTCGCGATGAATAACTTGCGGGTGCCAGCGTTCCTGTCGGAGATGACCGGATATTCATGAATGAAGCCAGAGGAATAGAAATTATGCCGGTCGAGGTTCAGAAAGTCAGTGACAGCACCTCTTTTCCAACCCAGGTCGATGTCGTCGTCATCGGGGCAGGGATCGTCGGTACCTGCACGGCCTACGAGCTCACCCGAAAAGGGGTGTCCGTTGCTCTGCTCGAAAAGGGCATCGTCGGCGGCGAACAGTCAAGCCGCAACTGGGGATGGGTCCGCCAGCAGAACCGCGATATCCACGAACTGGCCCTTGCCATGTACAGTCTGCGGCGCTGGGAGGAATTGGGCACCGAGATAGGCCGCGATCTCGGGTTTCGTCGAAGCGGAATACTTTACTGCACCAAAAACGAGGCGGATGTCGCCCGGTGGGAAAAGTGGGGCCAGGCCGCACGCATTCAGGGATTTCACAGCCAGATACTCAGTGCTTCCGAGGCTAACGAGCGGACTTCGGGTGGCACATCCTCCTGGGTTGGCGGCGTTTGGTCTCCGACCGATGGGAGAGCGGAGCCCAGCCTTGCTGTGCCTGCCATCGCCGAGGCCGCGAAGGAAAACGGCGTATCGCTCCATCAGAACTGCGCCGTTCGGGGCCTCGACATTGCCAACGGCCGGGTAACAGGAGTGTGGACGGAACGAGGACTTGTAAAAGCGAGCACCGTTGTTTGCGCTGGCGGAGCATGGGCTTCCCGCTTTTCTCATCGTTATGGCATTGAGCTTCCGGTCGCAAACATCTCCGGGACAGCGATCAAGACGACCCCCGCGCCCGAAATCATTCAAGCAGGATGCCTCTCGGCTTCAAACTTCGTGTTGCGGCGTCGGACAGACGGCTCCTACACGGTTGCCGTGCCGGGACATGGTACGCTCGACATCACGCCGCGAGGAATGCGATACGCATTCAAATTCTACCAGATGTACCGCAGCAAGATCAGCAAGAAGCTCAAATATCGCCTCAACAGCAGCTTCTGGAGTGGTCCCGATGCGTTCGGCAGTTGGGAGAACGACGAGATCTCGCCGTTTGAAAAGAACCGCATTCTCGATCCGGCGCCCGACGCTGAACTTGTCAAGCTCGCCATCAAGAACCTTGAGAGCGAGTACCCGGCGCTCAAAGGGATTGGGGTCGAGCGCGCGTGGGGAGGGCTCATCGATACCTCTCCGGATCTCGTCCCCGTTATCTCAAGAGTGGAGCAACTGCCCGGTTACGTGATTGCCGCGGGCTTCAGCGGACACGGTTTTGCTATCGGACCGGGGGCCGGTCGGCTGGTCAGTGAGATCGTCCTGAATGAAACGCCGATGACGGACATCTCACCCTATAGACTGAGCCGGTTCATCGATGGTTCAGCGATCAGACGTCCGGAAATGATGTAGCCGTCGACCGCGGGTGTAACGCAAGGTACTGTTTGTCACCTAGCCTCGTTCAGACGCGAGACCCCAAAACCCACAACTGCGTGGAGGCCATAAACCGGACAGAACTGACATCAAGGTCCCCGTCGAGTTTTGTGGTCTCAACTGTGATCGCGAACTAATGAAAAACCGCGCCGGGAAGGGGTGTTCGTGGGGAGAGGGCTTGGGCTCAAAGCGAGACCGCGATTTACAACTAGCCCTTGTGGGACAGTTTGGCTTCTTGTGGATTGAGGTGGAGTCAAAGGCGGCGGCCGGTTTTGTGGCAGAAGGTTACGAGCGTTTGACGAAGTGGGGGTACTATGATCAGCGATCCGGGCATCGTCTCGGCCCAGCTGGGACCTTCTTTGATCCCGACCGGGCCGAGGCCGCCACGCGCGAACAAACCGCGGCGCGCTGTGGCCACAAGGTTGAACATCCTGATGAGCCATCAGGCGCGGACCTTGCGGCTGAGCCCCGTCTTAGACGACGTGCTTGCAGGCCGAGGCTGGCGTGCGCGTGTCCATGTTCCGGCCCCGATTGAGGTGGTCGTCGATTTCCGCCGCCGCACCGATCATCCGCCCGAACAGGAAGATGGTGAAGGCGGCGGTTTCCAGGTTGCGGTCGGTCATATTGCCGGCCTGATGATCCTTCCACAGCACCGCCAGCAACAGCGCCGCGATGATCGCATCGACGTTCACGCAGAATACATAACGGCTGGCCCCTACCTCATAAAGCTGGCGCACTAGCTCGCGGTAGAAACGGTGGAAAACGTTGTATTCGCCGCGTTCCTCCATGAATTTCGCGATGAAGCGTTCGCGCGGGTCGAAGTTTTCCGATTTGCCCTTGAAGACCGGATGGTGGACGCCAGGCAGCGCGCGGACCTCTGTTCCCAGTTCCTTGGCCTGCGCCTTTTCGCGTTTGTAGGCCAGCGCAAATTCCCGTGCCATCGCCGTCAGATCGAGCCCATGCGCGGGATCTGTCGGGTCCTTCAGCCCCTTACCGCGGAACTGCTCCAGCAAGAATGCCATGCCCTCGAAGCCGTTACCGCCGTGGCTATAGCCGGAATGGGTCAGGAAGCCGACCATCGCCTTGTTGATCTGCACCCGGCCGGGCGTCTGCGGGCCATCGGCGGACACCGCGCCCTTGGCCCCCTGTGCAGTGATCGACCCCGGCCCGTTCGAGATCAGAAGCCCGATCAGGATCTGGACATAAAGCGCCTCGGTGGGATCGGGCTTCTTGCCGGTCATCGCCAGACAGCAGATATCGGCCATGGTCCAGTGCGAGAAACGTTCCTCGCGCGGAATACCCCACAGGCTGCCAGAGCGGTGATGCTCGCCCGGAATGGTCGCGCCGACCATGACGCCGTAAAGCCGCAGATACCACGGCAGCGTCTCGGCCGTCAGACGGCTGATGCGCTTGCGAGCCAAGGGACCCCAGGCGATGGTCGTGGTGATCGCGGCCAAGATCGCGTCGCGCGACAGCCGTTGGTCAAAGCCCAGCAAAAACCGCAGGAACACCGACTTGCCGCCCCGCGCTTTGATTGCGGCCAGCATGGCTTCAGGTCGGGGATCATCTGCATCCTCGGGCGTGGCAAGGAACAGCGCCCGGGTTTCATCGTCCACCGAGATATCCGACACGTCGAAGTCGTCGTCCCGGCCGTCGCACAGGCCCGATTGGGCGAACAACGTGATCAGCGCGCGGGCACAGGCCAGCGCGCGTTCAACCCGGCGCGGGCCGGTGATCGCCGCCGCTACCGACATGACCGTGTTGGGCGAGTTTCCGGCATCTCGCGCCGCATCCGCCGCCAGCAGGATCGGGTCGCCGACCAGATTGACCTCGGCCGCCACGGCCACGTCCAGCAAGGCTCGGTCATGGGCATCGGCGATTTCGTGGACCAAGGGAAGCGCGAACATCGCCTCAAGCGGTTGCAGCGCCAGATCCAGCACGCGGTGGCCGTGGACGCTGGTCACCTGCGTCTGCGGGTCCATCAGCGACGCGCCCGAGGCGTCCTTCATCGACTGCCGCGCCATCACCGCGCCGATCTGCTGCGACCGGACGGCGATCTGTTCATCGTAGGGCGCTGGCGCGACGACAGTGGGCAGGACCAGATCAGGGGGCAGTGTCAGGCCCTGATCGTTGGCGATCCACGGCTTGAGCGACAAGGACCCTCGCGGAGCGAAATCCGGCTGGATGCCGTTCAGCGCCATCACGGCTGTCAGGGCCGCAGGAATATCGGCGATATTGGTGACAAGGGCTCCCTTGGCGGAAACATGCGGTGTTTCGGGCGTGTAGATTCCCCCGACACCGAATGCCTCCATGAACCAGCGTTCCTTGTCCTCGGCGCTGTCGCCCGAGCCGGCCATCGCCCCGGCATGGCCGACGGCGCGGGTCAACTTGGCCTTCCAGCGGCCGACGACGCAGGCCACGACCGGCTTCTGCCAGTCGATGTTCTTTTCGTAATAGCCGCCCGGTTCGGCGTAGAGCACTCCCGCCTTGCTGCGCTGATCCTTGGCAAAGGCCAGCGCAAAGTCGCGCGCCGCATATTGGATATAGACGTCCTTGCCCGACGAGATCAGCGTCGTCGTGCCCCAACCCGCCGTGGTCAGGTATTGTGCAATGGTCGTGGTGAAGCCACCCGAGTTGGAAAAGATCGCGACCGAGCCCTTGACCAGAGACTCCTCGGGGTGATCGCCGCCCAAGGCGCCGCCGATGCGGACGCGGTTCCAGCTGTCTGCCACGCCAAGACAATTGCCGCCGATGACATCGATGCCATTCGCCTGCGCCATCGCCCGAATTTCGCGTGCGTCATGCACTGCGATCTTTTCGGTGATGATGACGATCTTGCGCAGGTCAGGATTTACGCGGATCAGTTCTGCCACGCCGTCCCGCACACCAGCAGGCGGCAGATACACCACGCCAGTGTTGAAGCTGTGACCGGCGCGAATGCCCTCCAGCACGGTGTTGAACACCGGGATATCGCCAGCAGGCGTCTTCAGCACCTGACCCGAACGGCCGGGCGAGGTGCCGAAGACAACGTTGCCGCCGGAAAAGGCATTGCTGACCGGGGTCACGGTTCGACTTTCGCCGCCAAGGATATTCAGCACGCAAACACGATCCTCGGGTGAGGCGATGGCTTCGAGCCGGTCCAGGCCAAGGAAATAGGGTAGGCCGGAAATTGCTTGTTGTCGCATGGCTTTCTCCCTAGGCCGCGATGTTCATGGAGCGTGCGATCTGCTCGCGCCCGCCGGCGCGCATCCAGTCGTCGATGCGCTTGGCGTAATTCACGACCTCGGAAATCGCGCTGTCGAAGCCGAAGAAGCGGTACGGCACGCCCAGACTGTCCAGCGTATCGGCCAGATTGCCCATGCCGCGCACCAGGTTCGGACCGCCGCGCCCCACGACGACGTAGAGCGGTACCGGCCCATGCTTGGAAAAATGTTCGCGCAGCGCGTCGCCCATGCCCCGAAAGGTTTCGAGGATGTCGGTGTTGTTCGACTTGCCGCCGATGATGAACAGCACGTTGGTTTGTTTCAGGAAATGGCGATAGCAGATCGCGGCCACCGCCTTCATCTTCTCATAGGGCGGGTTACCGCCAAAATCGGACGAGATGATCGCGGCCTCGCCCAGAACCTCGGTCACAAGGCTGTTTGCGCCGCCGCCAAAGGTCGGCGCAAGGATGCTGCCGGCTTCGTTGATCACGAACACATCCGATTGACCCTGGTGGGTCCGCAGCTGATTCACTTCTTGTTCGAAATCCGAAATGTCGGCAGCAAAAAGGTGCGGCGGCAGGCCCAGGCGACCAACACGAGGATCGTCGCGGTCGAACCCGCACTTGAAGTCACAGGCAATCGGCGTCAAGCGCCCTTCCTTGCCCGGCCGCATGCGGATCGGGTTCAGCTCCAGCGTGGTCATTCCGTAGTGGTGCATCAGCTCCCACAACTTTGGCAGATGCTGGACCAGCGGCGAAATCACCTCTTTCGGCGCGCCGATATCAGTCAGCGCATTGGCCACGACAAACGCCTTTAACCCGGTCAGGGCATCGAAGGGGATCGAGGCGATTTCGGTCTTGTCCAGCTCTTCGATATCGACCCCGCCGCGATGGGTGATTGTCATGGTCGGTGCGCGATATCGGGTGTCGTCGGTGATCGAAAAATAGATCTCATGCTCGGCCGGAACGCCCGCTTCGAAGGTGACGCCATTGGCCTTGGCGGTGGCGTTACCGTGGCGGTGTTCCGCGAAATACAGCCGTTCCTTTTCCGCCAGGGCCGTGCGCAGGTCGCGGGCCCTGCCGATCAACCCGGCCTTGCCCTTCATGCCGACGCCGCCGCGAAAGACGGGCTTGACGAAGACAAGGCCGTGGCCGTCTATCATCGCCTGGATCTGGTCTTCGGACGCATCGGGTCCAAGCACCTCGGTCGCGGGAAAACCGACATGGGCCAGCAATTGTGCACCCGTGAGCATTCCGGTCACTTCCATGAGTTCCTCCTGTAGTTCCTGAAATATGCAAGAAAGGAACACGGCCCGAAGGCCGTGTCCGGAAGTCATCAGTCCGTGAAGATCTCGTCGCGCGATTTGCGCATTGAGGGCAGGACAGCAATGATCAGCGCGACAAGGCCGATCAGCAGCAGGACAGCCGACAGCGGCGAGGTCAGGAAGGTGGTCATGCTGCCGTCCGAGATGATCAGCGCCTGACGCAGCTTTTCCTCGAGCAGCCGTCCCAGCACGAAGCCAAGGGCAAGCGGTGCCGCCTCGAACTGCAACTTGTAAAGCGCAAAGCCCAGCAGCCCTAAGATGCCCGCCATGATCACCTGACCCGCGTCGTTCGAGATCGAGAACAGGCCGATGCAGCAGAAGGCCACGATCGCCGGAAACAGCAGGCGGTAGGGCACCTTCAGCAGCTTCACCCACACACCGATCAGTGGCAGGTTGATGATGACCAGCATCAGGTTGCCAATCCACATCGACGCGACCAGACCCCAGAACAGGTCAGGGTTATTCTGGATCACCTGCGGGCCGGGGACGATGCCCTGGATCATCATCGCGCCGACCATCAGCGCCATGACAGCGTTCGGCGGCAGTCCCAATGTCAACAGCGGGATGAACGAGGTCTGCGCGCCGGCGTTATTGGCCGATTCCGGGCCGGAGACAGCCTGCGGCACGCCTTTGCCGAAATCCTGCGGCCGGTCTGAAATACGCTTTTCCAGCGCATAGCTGGCAAAGGGCGCAAGGATCGCGCCATTGCCCGGCAGCACGCCCAGGATCGAGCCAAGGCCGGTTCCGCGCAGGATCGCGCCAAGGTTCTGGCGCAGTTCTGTCAGGGTCGGTAGCAGCCGTCCAATCGTGCCGCGCATGACGTCGCGCTTTTCCGGGTCGGCAAGGTTCTTGAAGATCTCGCCAAAGCCGAAGACGCCCATTGCCAGCACCACGAACTCGATGCCGTCGGTCAGCATTTGCAGCCCGAAGGTCATCCGTTCGCGCCCGGTTTCCATATCGGCGCCGACGCAGGACAGCAGAACCCCCGCGACGATCATCGCCAGCGCCTTGACGAGAGAGCCATGCGCCAAGACCACCGCCAGCACCAGACCCATAATCATCAGCGAAAAGTATTCGGCGGGGCCGAACAGCAGCCCAAGCTTGGTCATCGGCATCGCCAGCGCCGCGATGACGATGGTCGCGAAGGTGCCCGCGATGAAAGAGCCGATCGCCGCCAGCCCCAGCGCAAGACCCGCCTGCCCCTTCTTGGCCATTTCATGCCCGTCGATGGCGGTGACCACCGCCGTCGCCTCGCCGGGGATATTGACCAGGATTGCCGTGGTCGAGCCGCCGTATTGCGCGCCGTAATAGATGCCGGCAAGCATGATCAGCGCGCCGGTCGGGTCCAGCGACAGCGTGACCGGCAAGAGGATCGAGATTGTCGCCACCGGGCCCACGCCCGGCAACACGCCCACCAACGTGCCGATCAGGCAGCCGATGAAGCAGAAGAAGATATTTTGCAGGGTAAAGGCTACCGAAAGGCCCAGACCCAGATTTTCAAACATGGCCATCATGTCAGTATCCGATCAACCAGGGCGCTACAGCCAGCGACAGCCCAAGCGCGTAACGGAACAGGGCGATGCAGACCACGGTCAGGATCGCCGCGAAGATCAGCAGTTCGCCATAGCGCACATCCTTGGCAGCGATGCCGGAGAATATGATCGACAGAGGCGTCGCCACCGCCATGCCCAGCACCGGCACCGAAAACGCGCCGAAGTCATAGCCGCGGATGGTGATCGCGAACAGGAAGACGCCGATCAGAACCGGCAGCATGTCGCGAATGGGCCAGCTTCCGGTCGTTTCCGCCCGGTCATTCCATGTCACCGCGATCTGCATTAGCCCCAGCAGGATGATCATGATCGACAATGCGCGCGGCAACAGGCCTGAGCCGACGCCACCCTCGCCCTGGAAGGGCAGGTCGGAACCTGCCCAAAGCGCGAAGAGGCCAAATACCACGAGGCTGATACCAGCCAGCCTTTCGCGGCCGAGCCATGGGTACGATGGCGGGGAGGCAGGCGGGGTTGGCGGACGAGCGGGGAGATCAACGTGGATAACCTCTTGGGTCATGGCTTATTCCACCTTGATGTCTGCGGCCTTGACGACCTCGCCCCAACGGGTGCGCTCGGCAGCCATGAAGTCGGCAAACGCCTGACCGACGAGGTGCGACGGAACGCCACCGTCCTTTCGCAGGCTCTCGATGAAGGCCGGATCGGCCAGCGTTTTAGCGGTGGCATCGGCCACCTTGGTGCGCACATCCTCCGGCAGACCTTTGGGTCCCAAAAGACCATACCAAGCCGAGGCGCTGTATTCGGGCAGGCCGGATTCGGCCACGGTAGGCACGTCGGGCAGCGCAGCAAAGCGGTCTTTCCCGGTCACGGCCAGCGCCTTCAGCGTGCCATCCTGAATCAGACCGATCACCGACGGCACGGTCGTCACCATGAAATCGATATGACCGCCCAAGAGGTCGTTAATCGCCGGGCCTGCGCCTTTATAGGGTACGTGCTTCAGCTTGATGTCGGCCATCTGGCCCATCAGCAGCGTGGCGACATGGCTGGCCGAGGCATTGCCCGCCGAGCCATAGACCAGCTCGCCGGCCTTCGCCTGCTTCAGCAGTTCCTGCATCGAATTGACTTGCAGGCGCGGACCGGCGACGACCACCAGCGTGGCGTCGGCGATCATGGCGATGGGGTCCAGCGTCTCGGCCGGGTCGTTACGCAGCTTGAAGATATGCGGGTTGACGACCATCGGACCCTGGTTGCCGATCAGCAGCGTGTAGCCGTCGGGATCGGATTTGGCGGCGACATCGGTGCCCATGTTGGCCGCGGCGCCCGGACGGTTTTCCACGATGACGCGACCGCCAAGCGCCTTTTCAAACCGCGCCGCAAAGACGCGCGCGATGGCGTCTGTGCCGCCACCCGCGGCATAGGACACAACGATGGTCACCGGCTTTGACGGATAGTCCTGCGCCATGGCGGGCAGCGCGGCAAGCGATATGGTCGCCACGCTTACGGCAAGCGCAAATCGACGAGTGAATTTAAGCATGTGTTTTCCTCCCTTGGTAAAACAGTCTGCGACGCCACACAGCGCCCAAAGCTAAGTCAGTTTTTGCGCCGAACCAGCGCGGCTCCTTCAAACAGTCGCCGGCAGGTGCGGGTGATGAAGACGACCGGGTCAAGCGTGGTTTCGTCCCGTTCGACGCGAACATCTATGCGCCCGGTCGGATGTTCCAGCGTCAGGTCGGCCGGAAAGCTCAGCTCGGGCAGCATGGCGCCAACAATGCTGTCGGGCAGCGTCGCGGCAATGGCAATCGACACGGCCCCGGTTGTGGCCAGCGACGTGTGGCAGGCATGCGGCGTGAAATAGCGCACGGCCAGCGTGCCACCGTTGCGCGGCGTCCCGATCAATACGGGTTTGGGCAGAACCGAGTCGCGAACATCGCCAAGACCCATCCGCCGCCCGGCTTCGATCCTGATTTCCTCAAGCTGGGCCATGAATTCCCTGCTGGCATCCAGTTCCGCCGCGCTTTCGGATCCGGTCAGACCGAAATTCTCGGCCCGCGCGATGACCACGGGGGTTGCGCCGTCGATTAACGAGACGGGGACGCCGTTGATGATTTCCTGCGGTGTGCCCGAAGGCAGCAGCATACCGGTCTTTGCGCCTACTGCTTCAAGGAAGGCAAGATAAACCGGCGCGGCAGTGCCCGGCACGCCGTCGATCGCGGTTTCGCCCTGATAGCGCAGCTCGCCACCCGGTGTCTGAATCCGCGCCTCGATGATCTTGCCGGTGTTCACATTATGCACGCGCACGGTGGTTTCGCCCCTCTGCGCCGAAATCAGCCCCTTTTCGATGGCAAAGGCCCCGACCGCCGACAGCATGTTGCCGCAATTCGGCCCGGTATCGACCGCGCGTTCCAGAACCTTCACCTGTGCGAACAGGTAATCCACATCGGCTCCGTCGCGCGTCGACGGCCCGACAATGGCGACCTTGGATGACAGCGAATTGCCGCCACCAAGCCCGTCAATTTCCAGCGGGTGCCCCGATCCCATCATCTCGAGCAGCAACTCGTCACGTTGCCGGGGGTCGCTGGGCAGATCGCTGTTCAGAAAGAACGGACCTTTCGAGGTGCCGCCGCGCATCAGCACGCAAGGAATGCGTATCTGGTCGTCCATGTATGATTCTCTCCTGCGGCAAGATCGCGCCGTCTCCATGGACCAGAGTGAGCCAAAACTACTGTGTTGTTAATTGCAAAGAATTCGTACATTATTCCGGTATGAGAAATAATTTCGAATTTCTGGACTTACGCGCCTTTCTAGCGGTCCTCGACCTGTCGTCGTTTCACGAGGCTGCAACGGTGCTGCATCTGTCGCCGCCGGCGCTGTCGCGGCGCATCCGCGGGCTGGAAGAGGCTGTAGGCGCGCAATTGATCGAACGGACGACACGGCGTGTCGCGCCCACTCAGATCGGGCGCGAACTGGCCCCGCTGGTTCGCCGTCTGGTCGATGAATTTGAGGAATCGATCCTGTCGATTTCCGAGCTGGGCGGGCGACATCGCGCGCAGGTCACGCTGGCTTCGGTGCCAACCGCCGCGTTCTACTTTCTGCCGCGCGTGATCGAGGCATTCAACCATCGTTTTCCCGGAATCCGTTTTCGTATCATGGACTTGTCCGCCAATGAAGGTCTTGATGCTGTAGCCAATGGCGAAGTCGAATTCGGGATCAACATCACCGGGGCGACGCGGGACGATTTGACCTTTACACCGCTGATGGAGGATCCGTTCGTCCTTGCCTGCCGACGTGACCATCCCTTTGCCTCGGAAAAAACCCTGTCATGGTCGGCGCTGGAGGGGCAGCCGCTGATCGGCGTGTCTAAGAAATCAGGCAACCGCGCGGTGTTGGACCAAGCGCTGGCAATGGCAGATCTGCGGCTGAACCTGAACTGGTTTTATGAGGTGAACCACCTGTCAACGTCTTTGGGACTGGTCGAGGCCGGATTGGGCATTTCGGTCCTGCCCCGGCTTGCCACGCCGCAACGCGAACACCCGCTGATTGCGACAGTGCAGTTGGAAAACCCGGTAGTGGTGCGATCGATTGGCCTCGTAGAACGCCGAGGTGCGCGGCTGTCACCTTCGGCCCTGCGGTTCCGCGACATGCTGATCAACGAATGGCGCGGTGGCGCGGCAGAGATAGCAAGATCTCGCAGCGAGACCGACCGGGTCTGAGCACCGACGGCCGATATTCGACCTTCCACAAAAGGCTGCCCGAAGTCTGTTAAGCCGTTGTATCTCAGAGAGAAGGCCCGTTACGACATACACAGGTCGCCGTGGCGGCCTTGCGCACGCGCGGCCGCGATGATGGATTCCAGGGGCCAGCTTTTAAACTGTGGGTTCCCTGAAATCAGGCGCTTCCGGTGGAGCTTCGATTCGTTCGGCGCGAATGATCGATTTTGATCAATAGTCTTTAGAAACGACATGATTGGTACCGTTATGGTGGTTGGGTGAAGAGGGGCATCAGCGGGTCCTGTGTTGGCGTCAACCAGGACCTTCTTGCCGGCGACAGGCTGCGAACCGACCCGGCTGGTAGCCTGGCCTATTGCTTGTTCGCAAAGACCAGCGACGGCGGACCGCAAATCGGAGCTGCGGTTCGGATTGATCTAGGCCAGGAGCCGGCCGCGGAGCAAGTGGCCTTTCTGTTGATACGCCGACGGCGGCAGCGCCATTAATCCGCAACGCACAATGACGCTTGGGCGGAGGGGAGGGTACGCCGAGTTGCGCGGCGTCTATAATTGTGCGCATCCGCGACTACCGTAAATTAGAACATAATTTAATACAAAATTATGTTTGTTTTTCTACATTTAATGAGATCGTCTCGATCTGCACCCGACATGACGTAGGGGTGTATTGCTTACCTGCTGCAGAATGAATTTTCGGCTGGTTTCTTGGGCAGTGGATGCGGGCCGGCCGCGTGATGGCCAGCCTGCAGGGTGAGGAAAAATGATCCGACCGAAAATCAAAACCGTGCTTCTTGGTCTGTTCGCCGCGTTTGGCTTGATGTTTGCCCTGTTTGGCTGGTTGTCGATCAGCAACATGCAGACCCTCCATCGCCATGCGGAAGAGATAACGACCGACAGGATGCCGAAAGCGGTCGGCCTGAAGAGTCTGGAGGGGGCGTTCTTTCGCATGAACTTCGCCTATTCCCGCCTCATCCTCTCCGAGTCGCCGGAAGAAATGGCTGCGGCGGAGAAATTCCTGGTCGAGCGGCAGGCCATTTTCACGACGTCCCTTCAAGGGATCGCGCCGCTCTTTGAATCGGAAAAGGGCAAAGCCCTCGTCGGAGACGTTCAAGGAGCCGTTGCCGCCTATCTGTCGCCGGCGGACGACATGGCCTCGGCTGCGCGCAAAAACCAGGATGCCGAAGCCCGGATGGTGTTCTTCCAGAGGATGTTCCCGGAAGTGCAGAAGGTAACGTTAGCCGTCGCCGCTCTGATGGCCTTCAACGACGAACAAACAAAGACCGCCTTTGACAACTCCGAGGTCGCCTACAACAGCTCTTTTCTCATCACATTGGTGCTGGTCGCCGTCTGCGGTTTGGTAATGATCGGAGCGGCTGTCTTTGCAGTTAAGGGAATTGCCTCGCCCGTCCACAACATCACTGCCGCGATGAACCGGCTCGCCGGCGGTGACGCATCCTCGGCCATCCCCTACGCCGGGCGTGCCGACGAGATCGGCGAAATGGCTGCGGCCGTCGAGGTTTTCCGCACCAACGCCCTTGCAAATCGCCGGCTCGAGGACGATGCCGCAAGACAACGCACGCTCGCCGACAACGAGCGGCTTCGCAATGACGCGACGGAAAAGGCCAAGTCCGACGCGATGCGGCGGGCAACGTCTGGGCTTGGCGACGGCCTGAAACACTTAGCCTCAGGCAAACTGAATTTTCAGCTGGTCGACGCTTTTGCCGAGGATTTCGAAAGCCTTCGCACCGACTTCAATGCGTCAATACGGCAACTGGCCGAAACGATGGGCGCGGTAGCGCAGTCGACGGGGCAAATCGATAGCGGCACGCGGGAGATCAGCCAGAGCGCTGAAGATCTTTCCAAGCGCACGGAACAGCAGGCCGCCTCGCTTGAGGAGACGGCCGCGGCGCTTGATGAGATCACCGTCAATGTTGCCAATTCCTCCAAACGGGCCGAAGAGGCTCGCAGCGTCGCGGCGCTTGCAAATGCCAGTGCGGCCCAGTCTGGCACCGTTGTCGCCAATGCGGTGAATGCGATGCGCCGGATCGAGGAATCGTCCGGCCAGATCTCAAACATCATCGGCGTCATCGACGAGATCGCCTTCCAGACCAATCTTCTGGCACTGAACGCCGGCGTAGAAGCGGCACGTGCAGGGGATGCGGGCAGGGGCTTCGCCGTCGTCGCCCAGGAAGTGCGTGAACTTGCCCAGCGCTCCGCAAAGGCCGCCAGGGAAATCAAGGAGCTTATCCGAAACTCCACAGCCGAGGTCGAAAGCGGTGTCAAACTCGTTGGCGAAACCGGCGATGCCCTGAAGACCATCGAGACCTATGTCGTGACGATCAACCAGCACATGGACGCAATCGCCACCTCGGCCCGCGAACAGTCGGTCGGTCTTGCCGAAGTCAACACGGCGGTCAACCAGATGGACCAAGTCACCCAGCAGAATGCCGCCATGGTCGAGGAGACCAATGCGGCGAGCGCGACGCTTGCCAACGAAGCGTGTCGTCTCCGGGAACTCATCTCGCAGTTCGTGCTTGATGCCCGCAACAGTTCCAATAATGCGGAATCCCGTGGTTCGCGCCGCGCCGCCTGAGATTGGCACGTCCCGAATGTTTCAGGCAAGCCACCCGCGCGCCAGACCATTTTAGAACCACTCAAGGCTCCGGTCAATCCGGAGCCTTCTTCGCCAGCCCCTTAGCGATTTGAAGCAACAGCCGGTCTCATCCTTCGGCGTCAGAAGACCGCCAACGATCTTCTCGCGCACATGCTTCAGCGCCGGCTCGTGATAACCGATTGCCATAACCCGTCTTAATTCCGTAGGAAATGGTGCCTGATCGCGGGCGACGTCCTCGAGCGTCTGGTTGGAGGCCGAGGATTTCCATGATGCTCCCGAGCCTCAGCCTGCCTTCCGGGACGGCGGTGATATCGATGGTGTGCTGTCCATGGTGACGCGGCCGACGATCGGCAGGCGAACGCCACACCAATACTTTCCACTGAGGCTGCGCAGTAGGCCGTCGGCATAACCGCGGCGATGGTGGCAACGCCCGGTGTCGCGGGGGTTGCGCGCCGTGTCAGCAAGCTCCTGGCAAGAACTGCGATACTTCAATCACAAGGTCATGCCAGGCTCGGAGCTAGCGGCACGTTCGGCATGCGTCTTCTTGGGCCATGATCAGCACGCCTTGGTGCGCCCGCGATTACAGCGCGGGTACGACTGCCGTCGATGTCTGGGACAATACCCCAGCCTATGCTATGTTGCCGGGTCTACGACCCTCGATTGTGCCGCTACGCCGCGCCATTCGCACCGATGAGCCCGTCTCACGAACAGGCTGGTGTCCTTCAGCTCGTTCATCGTGTCATTTGTCAGCCAAGCGCCGAAATCACTGCTGTGGTGATTGCTTCTGTCTTGTCCTTGCCAGGGAAGGCGCCGATGCCACGTGCAGTCGTCGCCTCGATCGCGGCCATGACATTGCAAGCGGCGGTTTTCTCGCCAAGGTGATCCAGCATCATCGCGCCCGACCATATGGCGGCGATCGGATTGGCAATGCCGAGATGGGCGATGTCTGGCGCCGAGCCATGGACGGGTTCGAACATGGATGGCGCCGAGCGATCCGGATTGATATTGGCGGAGGCGGCGAAACCTAGCCCGCCCTGAATGGCGGCGCCAAGGTCTGTGAGGATGTCGCCGAACAGATTAGAGGCGACCACTACGTCGAGGCTTTCCGGCGCCATGACCATGCGGGCGGCCATCGCATCGATATGATAGCTCGTCACCGATACATCTGGATACTCGCGCGCAAGCGCCTGGGTGATCTCGTCCCAGAACACCATTGAATATTTCTGTGCATTGGACTTGGTGACGGAAGCGAGCTTTCCGCGCCGCCCACGCGCTTGCTCGAAGCCGAAGCGCAGGATGCGCTCCACGCCCTTGCGGGTGAAGATCGAGGTTTCGACCGCCACTTCATTGTCGGCACCCTGATGAACGCGGCCGCCCGCGCCGGAATATTCACCCTCGGTGTTTTCGCGAATGCAGAGAATATCGAAGGCGTCTGCCTTCAGCGGACCTTGAACGCCCGGCAGCACTCGGTGCGGGCGGATGTTGGCATATTGGACGAAGGCCTTGCGGATGGGCAGAAGAAGCCCGTGTAGCGAGACAGAATCCGGCACTTTCGCTGGCCAGCCTACCGCGCCGAGCAGGATGGCATCGAAGGATTTCAGGGTGTCTATGCCATCGGCGGGCATCATCGTACCATGCTGGAGGTAATAGTCGCAGGACCAGGGATAGCTGGTCGCGGCCAAAGAAAAGCCGCCTATGTCGGCTGCTTTTTCCAGAACGACCCAAGCCGCATTGGTCACGTCAGGGCCGATACCGTCTCCCGGCAGAAGGGCAATTTTGTAGGTCTTCATCGGTTATCCTTAGAGGCTAATAAGCACGCTCTTGCTCTAGCGGTTGGCGAGACAGGCTTCGCGGCCGAGATCCTTGCCGATCCCCGATTGCTTGTAGCCACCGGTCGGCAGGATTTGATCGCGCGAGCGACCGTAACGATTGACCCAAGCGGCCTGCAGCCGCCGCGTCATGCGAATGGCGGGCGACAGGTCGCGAGTGAAAGGGCCGGCCGCCAGACTGTAGGTATCCTTGTGATAGGTTTGCACAAGATTACTGTCAGATCCCCCGCATCATGTGTCGACTGGCGCCCGCAGACGGACGAAAACGCCGTTTTACCAAGTCCCGTCAGTTGGATCTTCGGGGCGGCAGCACGACAGTTGCCTGGTCGGAAAGTTACGAAGAAGTGGCGGCACGACGCATGAGCATGCGCGGCCGCCGAAGTTTCAAAGCGAGCGGGGACAGCCCAGGATCGTGTCACATGATGGTGACGTAGATCTTGCGGACTGTCTCAATGGTTTTCCAGACGCCGGTAAAGCCGGGCTTCATGATGAAGCTGTCCCCCGCCTTGTATAGCATCGGCTCCCCATCGTCGGGCGTGATCTCAATGATGCCGGACAGGATGTGGCAGAACTCAAAGGTCTCGCCCTTGATCGAGCGCGTCTCGCCTGGCGTCGCTTCCCAGATGCCAGTGTGGATCATCTCGCCGCGGGTTACGTCCTGTGGCCAGGTTTTGAAGGACGGGTCGCCGCTGATGAGGCGTTCCGGCAAGGGCTTCGATTCCCGCGGCGTGGCGGCAGGATTGGTGTCGATGGTTTGCAGCAGAGTCATGGATAACCTTTCTTGGTTGACTGTCAGATCAGTAGCCGCGTGTCCGGTCGATCAGGCCGATCGGATCGAGACCTGTGCGGTGGCGCTTGATGTTGTCGATGACGGCGCGCGCCGCCGTGTCCGCCTGGGTGACGCTCGCAATATGTGGCGTCAGTATGATCTTCGGATGCGACCAGAAGGCATGGCCGGGAGGCAGCGGTTCCGGGTCCGTTACGTCGATGACGGCTCCCGCCAGATGGCCACTGTCAAGTGCTTCGACCAAAGCGGCATGATCGAGCTGCGGGCCGCGTCCGGTGTGGATGAGACTGGCACCGACCGGCAGCATGGCGAACAGATCCGAATTCAGCAAGCCGCGCGTTTCTTCCGTCAATGGTAGCAGACAGACCAGAATATCGATGCCCCTGAGAAAATCTTGCAACCCGTCCTGTCCGCTATGGGTGGCCACACCTTCGATTTCGCGCGGACTGCGGCTCCATCCGGACAAGGAAAATCCAAAAGGCTTCAGGCGATCGAGTACAGCACTGCCCAGTGCACCCAGGCCGAGAACGCCGACGGTCCGGTCTGCTGCCCGCGCCTGCGGAATGCCTTGCCATATGTGGTTTTTCTGATGGAGAAGATAGGCCGGAAGATTGCGGTGCAGCGCCAACACTGCAAGCGTCACGTATTCCTGCATCATGCGGATGATGCCATCCTCGACCATGCGCACCAGCTTCACACTCTCCGGCAGGCGGTCAATCTGAAATTGATCGACGCCGGCGCCGATTGAAAAGAGGATCTCCAGATTGGAGTAACGATCGAGGTCGTCGGGCGCCGTCCAGGTTATCAGGTAACGGACGTCGTGGGGATCGACGGTTGCCGGGTCCATGGAAAAGGGAACGTCCGGAAGCTCACGGGCAAAAGCTTCCCGGAAAATAAGGCCGCGTTTGGCGTCGGAGTTGAATAGCAAAGTCATTCGTATTCTCTCGTTAGGTCGGCTGTTGCATCCGCGCCCGTCACGGTGCGTGCCTTCTTCATCTGGAAAGCCGCGCGCCGAGCGTTTCGATCATGGATTGGCAAGCGATCAACTCATCCACAAGAATGAACTCGTCCGGTCGGTGCGCGCGGGAGATATCGCCCGGGCCACAGATGATCGCGTCGATCCCAGCCTCCTGATAGAGACCGGCTTCCGTTCCGTAGCTAACCGCCGCGAGCGGCTCCTGGCCCGTTAGCTCCCTGAGCAGTTGCGCGAGTGGTGCATCGTTCGCAAGCGACAAGGCTGGATAGGCGCTCATCAGATCCCAGTTTACCTGCAGCCCCCGGCTTCGCAGGCTCTCAGCCTTTTCTCTGATCGGGGCGAGAAGTGCAGAGGGGGAAACGCCGGCAATGGCGCGCGCTTCAAATTCGGCCACGCACAGATCGGGAATGATGTTGACGGCCTGTCCGCCCCTGACTGTACCGACCTGGAGGGAGGAGTAAGGGGGGGCGAAAGCCGGATCGAAAGGACCAAGTGCAAGACGTTCGGCGCCGGCGGCTGCGTCGGCCAGCACCTCCGCCATGGCGTGGATGGCATTCAAGCCTTGATCGGGTCGCGAGGAATGGCCCGACCGGCCGCGGATTTCAACGCGCGCTGCTGCCTTGCCTTTATGGGCGCAGATCGCGCGCATGTTGCTCGGTTCGCCGATAATCGCGCCTTCGGGCTTGGCGCAGAGTTCGGGAAGATGCTTGATCAAATGCGGAACGCCGCGGCAGCCCGCTTCCTCGTCGTACGAAAAGGCAAAATGGATTGGTTGCGAAAGCTGTCTTGATGCGAGTGCCGGCAAGGCGGCGAGTGCTGCTGCAAGAAAGCCCTTCATATCTGAGGTGCCGCGGCCATAGAAACGATCAGCCTGCGCGCGCAACTCGAAGGGATCCGACGTCCATTCCGGTTCGTTGGCCGGCACCACGTCCATGTGGCCCGAAAGGATATAGCCGGGGACGTTCTTCGGACCAATTGTTGCGAAAAGGTTCGAGCGATCGCCTTCCGGTCCCGGAAGAATGGTCACCTCTTGATTGAACCCCGCCACATAAGCGTGAATCCATTCGACGATTGCGCCGTTCGGCTGGCCAACGACGGAGGGAAAAGCCACCAGCTGTTCGAGGATTTCAACGGCTTGCATTGTCTGAACCTGGACTTGAGGGCTTCTATGAGCATGGATGGGCATGCTGTCGGGACATGGCAGATGGCTTTGGATCAAAGCTTACTGGCTTATCGCCGGATTGCATGCCGAAAGCGGGCCTCTTTTCAGCGTTTTCTTCCGAAGGACAGGCTGTCTTGAGCAATTCCTGTCGGCCGTTCCTTACATTCCATGCGCGATGAGACTCACATCGCGGGACGCGGTTTTCCCGCCTTACCGAGCAAACAACGAGTTTGAGGGTCTGAGCCGACATTTCCGAGGCTGCGCGACATCTACCGGATCGATGCCCGCATCGCCCGTGTTCCCGCGGCCGGTCGATGGTGATTGTCGGAGGCGCTTTGATTGAGCTCACGGCTCGGCATTGGTCCGAAGGCTGGCTCTAACGGCTTAACAACGCGTCGCCATCGTTAAGGTTCGCCATCGCGTTTAGTCTTTCGATTTCAAACCTTTCGTTGCAGAAAGCCGATACCGAAGTGGCGTGAGTTAGCTCAACGCGTGGCCGGCAAGGCCAAAAACCGCCGGTTCGCCGTCAACTTGGTTCAGGAAGCGGCGTCCTTTGGACATGGTCGCGACGGTCTCGGAAAGCGTCAGCCCGCTCTGCTGAAGAAACTCGGGGAAGACGCCTTTCTCGCGCGTATCAATGCGCACGAACTGGCCTGCCAGATCCTTGAGATGCACGGCTACGAGATGGATTGCATCCTGATCATTGCTTGCCACGATCGGTCCGACCACATGGCCGCGCCCGAACTCGCGACACATGGAATAACCAACGATTTCGTCGCCGCGCCGGAGCGTGCAAATGGACGCGCCTTCTGAAAGCAACGCAAGCAGCCTCTCGCGATTGATCCCGAAGGCCTGCGTGTCGAGAGCTTTGATCTCATGGAGCTTGTCGTTCGACAGCTCGCTCAGTTGCCCGTTTAGATCAGGTAGCGGAGGAAGCCCAGGTGTGACGTCTCCCTGGTATTGATAGACAATCGCTTCCTTCGTGAATCCGAGCGAAATATAAAGGTTGTAAGCGGCTTTGGTCGAATTCAGCGTCAGATTTCGGTCGCCGCACTGCTCAAACACCTGTTCCATGAGCCAGCGCCCATTTCCTTGTGCTTGCGTGCGGGGTGAGGTGATCACGAGGCCGATGGTGGCGAAATCGTCCCCCTGGGGGAACCACATTGCGCTTCCGAAGACACGCCCTATCCCATCGACCGCAACGATGCCCCGGCCGGCGCGGCGTAGGAAATCCCAGTCTTTGGGCCGGTGTGGCCAACCGACGCCCATCGACAGGGCGTGAAGCAAGGTCACATCAACACTGTTGATATCTTGGGCGATCAATTCGAACGATTTGAGGCGCACTGATTTTTGCATTTTCGGGTATCCGCTCCGTTCGCCGGATCGCGCAACTCCACCAGCGGCCCACCAGTGTCTTTGACCTTCACGCAGATTGCAATCCCAGTCACACTATCGCGCGCCAAGACCAGCAGATTTGGCTTGTTATGGCATTCCTTTCGAAATCTTTAGCTGAACTCATTCCCTATTCAGCATAGAAAACTTTTACCTCCGACCTGGTCTAGGTAGTAGCTGGCGAACTCCGAAGGCAACTTAATCGCTTTGAACGTCAAAGATATCCTGGCAAGACTGATCGTATTCCCTCCGGTGTACGTTGAACGGAATTTGCGCACTCGCCATCACCGGGCAAGACGACATGCCCGCGAGCATATACTTCATAGAGGGAATGAGGGCGCGACTGATAGACGGATGTGCGGCGTTACCCGAAAAGCCCGCCCGAAAGGCAGCACGTTCATCCAGAAAGGCCTTGAAGTTGCTGCATTGACTGGGGCGTGCCCTAAAAAAATGTGCTGACGGCGGCGCGGGAGGGTGCAAGCGTCCGCCCACGCGCGGCAATGGGATTCTACCAAGGCCAGGACAGGGCCGTGCCCTGACCCTTTGCGGTGGCCAGGTGCCAAAGCATTTCAGCGACGACCAAGTCCTGAAGGGCTAATCCGGTCATGTCGAAGATCGTAATATCTTCGAGAGCACGCGTCACCTTTACGTTGCCCGTCAACACATCTCCGATCTCGATCGAGGGGCATTCGGCATCCCATTGACCTTCGCCAATCGAACGAGATTGCTCGCGATCGTCTGTAAAGAGTCGGGATCGGCGAAGAATACCCTCGGGGATCTCGCGCTTGCCTTTCGTGTCGGTTCCTACGCAATTGAGGTGTGTGCCTGCGCGGACCGCGCCGGCGGAAAACAAGGGCCCACCGCCCGGTGTTGCAGTCACGACAATGTCGCTTTCCCTGACGGCCGCATCAGCGTCTTGAGCGTGGATGAGGGCGCATAAATGCCCGAATTCCCTTTCGAACCCATCGTCGGGTTGGCCGTTTACCGTCAGATACGAGACACGTTGGATCATCGGCATGTAGCGCAAGGCAAAACTGAGCTGTATCCGCGCTTGAGTGCCAGTGCCGAAAATGCAAACGGATGTGCTCTCCGGCCGCGCAAGCAGCGTCAGGCCGAGAGCGCCTGCTGCACCGGTACGGACAGTAGTAATGGTGTTCCCGTCGATCAAGCAAAGGGGCCTGCCTGTGTGCGGATCGATCAAAAGGATGGTGGCCTGATGAGGTTCTTTTCCGACCTTTCGGTTGCTCGGCCAAAAACCGGCTGCCTTGAATCCGAGCAAATCCGCGCTCGATACATCCCCCGATTTGATGCCAAAAACGCCGCCTGTATGAAGCTGCTCGCGCACGACAGGAAAGACGCGACCTTCGCGCTGGCTATGCAGCGTGAAGGCCCGCTTCATCGCATCGAAGACCTTGGCCGGCTCCATGAGCTGCCCGACGTCATCGGCGTCAAGCAGAAGAAACTTAGCATCGCTGGGCATGGGAATACTCCTGCGCAGGATCTGCGCGATGATGTGAATTTGCGTAGATAGTAAACTTCGGCTCCCACAGCCGTGCTCCGGATTTGGCGCACAGAAAGAATATCCTGTGGTTTGCCGTCCTCTTGAAAGGCGATTATTGCGAACAGAGCCGTTCGCACCTCCTTTGGGCCCGGGCGTAGACTCTCCTCCGATTGATCGGAGCCGAGCTTAAGCTGCGCCCAGCAATGAAATTTGCGCCGTAGAGGCATAATCAGGCCCGTCTTGGGGATTTCAGGGCGTGGTCGTCGGCGCGGTTTCATCGGCTTCAATGCTACGAACAGGCTGAAAAAGTCCGGCGTGAAAAGGTCGCTCTGTTCAACGCCGAACGCGTTGAGTATGTGCGTCGGTCCGCAACCCCAACCTGGGTGTTGAAGGAAACTATTACGACGGCATGGGACGGCGACCCAACCGCGCGGCCCATCGTTGCGATGCACACCGGCAAGCCCTGGGTCCCTGCACATCGTGGGCAACCAGGGCAGAACAGATTTGCGGCTCTTACCGACCTTCGCTACAAGCGGTAGCATCGCTCACCGCATTTTCGGCTTCGCGCACAGGACGCTGGTGCCGTCGCCCACGTTTAATCATTTGAAGTTTACTTCCGCTGCAGAGTTTTTACCGGGCAGGGCGTTCATTTCCATGGCGCGGCATGGGCCCATAATTCGTCCGGCAACCCGGAACAGGCACTCACCCTTGAGCATCATCATGAGGGTGTCGGCACGATCTTCATGCCGAACGATGCGCCCGAACTGAGGACTCGCGCAGCGCTATAGCGCCGAGCGCTGTACGGAGAATGCGGTGGTTCATTCTCGGACCAGCGATTACCAGTTTGGTATCGTCCAGGGTTTTGTCGAACTTGGGCGGACTTAGCCTCGCGGATCCAGGGAATGAGAATATGCTAATTTCGACCTTCCTTTCGGTAGTTCCTGCTGCGACAACCGCAGTTTCAGCGATTCCATGGGAACATATCCGGCCATACTGCTTGGCATTCGGAGCATTGACACGTCGAGATAGACGCGTTCGAGGGGTCCGAATGGCCGACGATCGCTGGTCCGTGTCCGAAATTGGGAATGCAGGGTTTGGTCCCGTTCACATTCACTTGCGGAGCAATGAGGACCGGCAGAGAATAAGCAACGACTTACATAGATTACCTGCGGAGCGAGGAGCACAGTCGTAATCCACAGCAGACTTACCGTTGAAGAGGAGGAGCCTTGATGGCCGTTAACACGAAGCCCAAACTGGTAGACGACGCGGCACTTTCGGTGCGCGGCCTGACAGTCGACCTGCCGAAAGGCATGGAACGGGCTCATGCCGTCGAGAACATCTCGTTTGATCTTAAGCGGGGTCAGATACTCTGCATTATCGGCGAGTCTGGTTCAGGCAAGTCGGTGACGGCAAATACGATCATGGGGCTCTTGCCGAAGGTAATCCGCGTCTCGTCGGGGTCCATTCATCTTGACGGCACGGCGATAATCGGCGCATCGCCGAAAAAGCTGCGGGATATGCGCGGCCGCGTCGTATCGATGATTTTCCAGGATCCGCTATCGGCGCTCAACCCTCTGATGACGGTAGGCGAACAGATTACGGAAGCCATGGCCGCCCATGGGGTTGGCACGAAGGCATCGCGGCGCAGCCGGGCCGTCGAGTTGCTGACTGAGGTGGGTCTGCCCGATCCGGAACTCATGTACTTCCAATACCCGTTCCGGCTTTCCGGCGGCCAACGCCAGCGCGTGATGATCGCCATGGCGCTCACGCTCGAGCCGAGTGTCCTGATCGCCGACGAGCCGACGACAGCACTCGACGTCACGACGCAGGCGCAGATTCTCGAGCTGATCCGGGACATTCAGCGTCGCAAGGGCATGAGCGTGATGTTCATCACCCATGACTTCGGCGTCGTCGCAGAAATCGCGGACAGTGTCGTGGTCATGGAGAAAGGGCGCATCGTCGAGCAAGGCAGCGCCGAGCAGGTCCTGAAATCACCCACCCATGCCTATACAAAGCGCCTGATCGCGGCCGTCCCGCGCCTGACCGGCGAGGATCGTATCCCCCAGGATACCGTCAGCAAGGCGACGATCCTGAAGGTCGAGGGACTGGCCAAGACATATCGCAGCGGCAGCGCGCTGTTCGGCAGCCAGCGTGTCGTGCCTGCGGTGAACGATGTCTCGTTCGACTTGGCGCATGGGCGCACCCTGGGCGTTGTCGGCGAGAGCGGCTCCGGCAAATCGTCGCTGGGAAGACTTCTGATCAAGCTCCAGGACAGCGACGGCGGTCGAATCCTGTTTGAGGGCAACGACATCGCCAAGCTTTCGGAATCCGAGTTCCGTCCGCTGCGGCCTCGAATCCAGATGATCTTCCAAGACCCTTTCGCATCGCTGAACCCGCGTTCGACCATCGGACAAATCCTTACCGTGGGACCCGTCGCGCACGGGATGTCCTATTCCCAGGCGCGTGAGGAGGCACGAGCGTTGCTGTCACATGTGGGCCTCGATGCCGGCGCCTTCGGCCGCTATCCGCACGAGTTCTCCGGTGGGCAACGCCAACGCATCGGGATCGCCCGAGCTTTGATGTTCAAACCAACGCTGCTGGTTGCTGACGAGGCAGTCTCTGCTCTCGACGTGTCCATCCAGGCTCAGATTCTCGAGCTGCTGGACAAAATCCAACGAGAGACCGGCGTATCGATGATCTTCATCACCCATGATCTGCGTGTCGCCAGCCAGATCTGCGACGAAATCGCAGTGATGCAGAAAGGGCGAATTGTCGAACACGGTCCGCCATCTCAGATCTTCCTGGACCCGCAATCAGCCTACACACGTGAGTTGGTGGCGGCGATTCCTGGAGAGCGACCGAGGAGCACCCGGCCGATTGCTGCGAACGTTTGAGAACCACGGCGAATATCGCCACTAGGGAGAAGATTATGACCAAAGATTTCACGACCGGATCGACCTACTCGCGACGCGACGCGCTGCGCCTGATGGCAGCGGGCGGCGTCGCCTGCTTTGCCGCACCCAACCTCTTCGGCAAGCCTGCCTCTGCGCAAAACCTTCCAACAACCCCGACCGGCCGCGTCGTCGTCGGGCTTTCGCAAGAACCCACCGTCTTCAACCCGCTGATGGCGCATACCGAAGTTGACGATGCATTGCATTTCTCGGTGTTCGATGCGCTCTTTCGAATGGACCCCAAGGGCGTTCTTCAGCCCAATCTCGCGGCCGAAGTGCCCACACAGAAAAATGGCGGCATTTCGCAGGACGGCCTGCAGTGGCGTGTTCGTCTGCGTGATGACGTCCGCTGGCACGACGGCGAGCCCTTCACGGCCGAGGATGTGAAGTTCACCCTTGAGCTCATCACCAATCCGAAATTCCGCGCGTGGCGCACCGCGGGCCATTCGCTGGTGCGCGATATCACGGTGGTCTCGCCGACCGAGATCACCTGGCGGATGGAGGAGGCCTTCGCCCCCTACCTGTCGTTTCTCGCCGAAACCTTCATTGTTCCCAAGCACATCCTCGAAAAAGAGGCCGACCCCAACGCCGCCGCCTTCAGTCAGGCGCCTGTCGGCACTGGCGCATTCAAGTGGGCGCAGCGCATTGCCGGCGACCATATCGAACTCGTCGCGAACGCGGACTATTTCGGCGAAGGTCCATATGTCGAGCGGCTCGTCCTCAAATACATTCCTGACATGACGGTCCTCTACACCCAGTTTGTAAGCGGCGACATCGACCTTGTCGACCAGGCATACATAACCGCCGACCATTACCAGGAAGCCAGCAAATTGTCGGGTCGTGTGGTGACCCTGGAGCCTGGGGCCTCGGTCGAGTCGATCTATCTCAATCTTGAGAAGCCGCAATTCAAGGATCCGGCGGTGCGCCAGGCGCTCTATGCCGCAATAGACAGAAAAACGATCATCGACGCAATCTATTACGGCATCCACAAACCCACCGAGACGTTCATGCCGCAGAATTCCTACTACTACAATCCGGACCTGCCGGCGCAGGAGTACAGCATCGACAAGGCGCGCCAGATCCTCGACGAAGCCGGCTGGGTACCGGGTCCCGATGGAATCCGCGCGAAGGACGGCGTTCGGTTGTCGTTCTCCAACGCAACGACGGCAGGCAACAATCTGCGTGAGCAGGTGCAGCAGTTCCTACAGCAATCGTTCGCCGAAATCGGCGTCGAGATGACAATATCGAACCTGCCAGGGGCGGTCATGTGGGGCGATTTCTGGCTCAAATCGCAGTTCGACTCCGCCATCTCCGGCGTAACGAATGTTATCGCGGCCGACCCCGACGTCACCAATCGCCTGCACACCAGCGCAATTGTTGCAAAGGGCGGAAAGGGCTCGAACACCGGCCAATACTCCAACCCCGAGGTCGACGCGCTGCTCGAAAAAGGTGCCCGCACCTTCGACCCGGAAGCACGGCGCGCCATCTATCTTCGTGTGCAGGAAATCGTCCGCCAGGACCTGCCGTTCCTGCCGCTGTTTGCCTACACCAACGTGTTTGGCCGCAAGGAAGGGCTGGAGGGCTTCGAGTCGAATGCCAACACCCGCGTCGCATCCTGGCATGCTGCCGGATGGCATTGGAAGAGCTGACCTCCGCCGCCGCCGTCGCGAGTTGCGGCGGCGGCCCATCCATTGACGCTGTCATGAGGAGAGCTGAATGCGTGGCTTCCTATTAAACCGGCTCTCCCAGAGCCTCGTCCTGCTCCTGATCGTTTCGGTCATCGGGTTCGTCGTCCTGAACCTGATCCCGGGTGGCCCGCTGGCGCAATTTGGGCTTGATCCCAGCATGACCCAGGATGATCTCGACCGTCTCAAAGAACAACTGGGCCTCAACCGTCCGCTGTGGATGCAATATCTGGACTGGGCCTGGCGCCTTGTGCAGGGTGACTGGGGTCACTCCTTCCGTGACGGTGCGCCCGTTCTGGACGTGATCGGCCGGCACATTTTTGCAACGCTGTTGTTAATGGGGTCTTCCACGATCATTGCGATCGCCGTCGGAACGTGGATCGGCATCCGTGGCGCCACGCACCGGTATTCGGTGTTCGACTATCTGGGGACGGTCGGCGCCATGGTGGCGCTGTCGATCCCGACCTTCTGGTTTGGGCTTATCGGCATCTACGTCTTTTCGCTTCAGTTGGGCTGGTTGCCGGCCGGCAACATGTACACGATCGGGGATGGCTCGGCACTGAATTACATGCATCACCTGATCCTGCCGAGCATAGTGCTGGCGCTGGTCCATGTCGCCATCTGGAGCCGCTACATGCGATCCGCGACGCTGGACGTCATCAGCCAGGAATTCGTCAAGACAGCGCGTGCCAAGGGACTGAGCGAGCGGCGGATATTGATGAAACATGTCGTCGGCAACGCCCTGCTGCCAATGATCACGCTGGCGGGAGTGCAGCTTCCCAGCGTGCTGACGGGCGCCCTGGTTACCGAGACGGTGTTCACATGGCCCGGAATGGGTCGGCTGTTCCTGGATAGCCTCGGCTACAGCGACTATCCGGTGGTGATGGGACTGCTGATGTTCTCGGCCATTCTCGTGATCCTCGGCAATCTCATCGCCGACATCGCCGTCGCTGTCATCGATCCTCGTATCCGTTTGAGCTAAGCGCGTCATGAGACGCTCAACAGGGAGTCATCACTTATGACCGCCATCGCCGCAAATTCGAACCTGGACCGCTGGTGGAACAGCCGAACCGCACGCCGATTTATGAGCCACCATCTGGCTCTGCTCGGGATGGTCATGATCGCCTTACTGACGCTGGCGTGTGTCTTGGGTCCGTACCTGCTGCCCTATGATTCACTCTATATCGATCTGCGCGCCCGTTTTGCTCCCCCCTTGACCGGCAGCCACTATCTGGGCACCGATCCCCTGGGGCGGGACGTGGCGGCCCGGCTCTTCATGGCGGGACGTATTTCCCTGCTCGTCGGCTTTTCCGCCATGCTCTTGTCGACGCTCATCGGAACGCTCGTGGGCGTGATCGCAGGGTACCGCGGCGGCTGGCTCGGCATGGCGCTGATGCGCACAGTGGATGGCTTTCTGTCCTTCCCGTCGATCTTCCTGGTGCTGGCCCTCGCCGCAGCACTGAAACCCAGCCCGATCATGATTACCGTTGTCATCGCCGTCTCCAGCTGGATGGAGGTTGCCCGGATTGTCGAGGCCGAGGTCCGCTCGCTTCGCGAGCGCGAGTTCGTCCAGGCCGGGCGCATGTTGGGGCTAAGCGGAACCCATATCATGTTCCGCGAGATCCTGCCCAACGCCATCGGTCCGATCATCGTCGCGGCCACCCTGACTGTTGCCCGGGCGATCCTCATGGAGGCCTATATCAGCTTCCTTGGCTATGGAATTCAGCCGCCGCTGCCCAGTTGGGGCAACATGCTGAACGGTGCGCAGCAGTATCTCGGGACCGCACCCTGGCTGGCGATCATTCCTGGTGCCGCCATTACCATCGCGGTCACCAGCTTCAACTTCATCGGCGACGGCCTGCGCGACGCGTTCGATGTTCGCGGGGATTGACGGCAAGGAAATCCGATCGGATCGGCAGGACGGGGGAAGCGTCGCCCCGCTCGTCGATTGTTTCGAGAGGTCGTGTGCTAACCGTAGCTGCTGACTTTTGATCAACGAGCAGGCCCAAAAGTCGCCTGTCTTCCTTGTCGGCAATCCCAGAAGGCCTTGGCCAAACGCAACGAGAAGTTAATCCCATGGACGACTCCACAATCGCAGACAAGAACTCACCCTATTGGTGGGAAGCGGCACCCGTCAAACCACTGCCGCGGCAGCCGCTGGCCAAGAAACTCGACGTGGCGATCATAGGCGCCGGATACGCCGGGTTATCGGCCGGGCTCGTTCTGGCGCGCGAGGGGCGTTCGGTCGCGGCCTTCGATGCGATGAACCCGGGCGAGGGCGCCTCGTCGCGCAATGGCGGCATTACCAGCGGAAGCATCCGCCCGGACTACGCCACAATCACCCGGCGCTTCGGCGAAGACAAAGCCATCGCCATCGAGGCCGAGGGCAAGATCGCCCGCGAGTTCCTCTATGACTTCATCAGGACCGAAGGGCTGGACTGCGACTTCAATCTGGTCGGCCAGTTCAAGGGCGTCATCGGGTTCGACCAATACGAGAAGACCGCCCGCAACGCCGAGACCCTGGCAAAAAGGCTAGGTATCGAATCTTACGCCGTCCCGTATGCCGAACAACGCGACTACATCGGCACCGATTTCTATCGCGGCGGCATGGTGCGGATGGATATTGGCGGGCTGCATCCGGCCAAGTTCCATGCTGAACTCCTAAGGGTGGCACTGGCTTCGGGACTGACGGTCCATTCCGGGACGCGTGTGACTTCAGTACAGAAAGATGGCTCCGAGTTCCGCGTCGTGACGTCGGCCGGCACGGTCCAGGCGCGCCAAGTCCTGGTCTGCACGGACGGCTATACCGATGGTGCGGTGCCCTTCCTGCGCCGCCGACTGGTGCCGGTTCGCAGCCGCATAATCGTAACAGAGGAACTCGCGCCTGACGTCATGGCGCGGCTGATGCCGAAGCAAATGATGATGACCGAAGGCCGCCAGCTCGGATTCTACTATCGGCCGACGCCGGACGGCAAACGCATCCTGTTGGGCGGGCGCGACAGCTCTCGCGCTGGCGATCCGGATGGGCCTAAGCTCGTTCTGCGCAAGGGACTCGTGAATCTCTTCCCCGAACTTGAAAACGTCCGTCTGTCGCACACCTGGTTCGGCAATGTCGCGATGCACCGCGACATGCTGCCCCGCATCTTCGAAAAGGACGGTGTGGTTTATGCCACCGGATTCTGCGGTTCGGGCGTCGTCTGGGCACCGTGGGTGGGCATACACGCCGCCCACAAGCTGCTGGGCCATCGCCAACAGGCGCACAGCGCCTTTGACTTCCGACCGCCGGCCTTCATTCCATTTTACAACGGCAACCCATGGTTTATGCCGGCTATTATTCAAGGCTATCGCATCCAGGACCAAATCGCCTTGTACCGTGCTAGCCGCTGAGAAGATGTCCGGCACCCGGCCCTTCGGCGGGAGCCGGCTCCTCGGCAGAAACCTCGTGGCAACGACCGAAGATGTGACTGCCGCGTGCCGCAAAAACGTTATTTTCCACCGCGACCACACCGCTAGTCGATACATGCTGCTTGTCATCCTTCGCTAGTCTTAGCAGAGGAACAGGTGGAGGGGCAGTCTGGTCCCGTGTCTCCATCCCTCGGTCAGGCGCACCCGTCGGTGATCCTGTGTTGAGGGCATGCCGACGGCGCGGGACGGACCTTCATGCACCGCGGCGGTTCTTGCAGCCGACGACTGATCGTCAGAGAGGAACACTATGCTTCAGTTGAAGGACAAAGATCTATTCCGGCAGGCCGGCCTGATCGGCAGTGCCTGGTTAGGTGCTGCCACGGGCAAGACGATTGACGTCGTTGATCCAGCGAGCCAGACGACGCTAGGCACTATTCCGGATATGGGTACCATTGAAACTCGCGCAGCCATTCAGGCAGCCAGCGCCGCTTTTGCACCGTGGAAGAAAAAGACCCATGCCGAGCGCGCCGCCCTGCTAGAGCGGTGGCATGCATTGATGATCGAAAATCTCGAGGATCTTGCACTGCTCCTTACACTTGAGCAGGGCAAGCCACTCGACGAAGCCCGCGCGGAAATTCATTATGGCGCGTCCTTTGTCAAATGGTTTGCCGAGGAAGCCCGCCGCATCGGCGGCCACACCATTCCCTCGCCGACGGCGGATCGCCGCATCGTCGTGCTCAAGGATGCTGTCGGCGTCTGCGCCATCGTCACACCGTGGAACTTTCCGAACGCGATGATTACCCGCAAGGTGGCCCCCGCATTGGCGGCCGGTTGTACGGTGGTGATCAAGCCCTCTGAGTTCACGCCCTATTCGGCGCTCGCCCTCGGTGTCCTTGCCGAGCGCGCTGGCATTCCGGCTGGCGTCATCAACATCGTCACCGGCATGCCGACGGAGATTGGCAACGAGATCATGGCGAACGAAACGGTGCGCAAGATCTCCTTCACCGGCTCAACGCGCGTCGGTTCGCTGCTGATGCGCGGCGCTGCGGACAGTATTAAGCGATTGTCGCTCGAACTCGGCGGCAATGCACCCTTCATCGTCTTCGACGATGCCGATCTCGACCTTGCCGTCGAGGGTGCCATTGCGTCCAAATTCCGAAATGGCGGGCAGACCTGCGTCTGCGCCAACCGGATTCTCGTTCAGGGCAGCGTTTACGCCGCCTTTGCCGAAAAGCTCAGCGCGCGCGTAAACGCGATGAAGGTCGGCCCGGGAACCGAACCCGGCAACGCCATAGGACCGATGATCAACGCTGCGGCGATCGAGAAGATCAACCTTCATGTCGAAGACGCGCTGGCAAAGGGCGCTAAGGTGGTAGCACGGGGCAGTTCGCTGCCGGAAGGCAAACAGTACATCGCGCCGATCGTCCTTACCGGGGCGACGGCCGAAATGCTGCTCGCCAGCGAGGAAACGTTCGGCCCGGTTGCTCCGCTCTTTCGCTTCGAAACGGAAGAAGAGGCGATCGATATCGCCAACGGCACGCCGTTCGGCCTCGCCGCCTATTTCTACACCGAGAACCTCAAGCGCTCCTGGCGAGTCGGCGAGGCGCTCGAATTCGGCATGATCGGGCTCAACACAGGGGCGATTTCCACCGAAGTGGCGCCTTTCGGCGGCGTAAAGCAGTCGGGGCTCGGGCGCGAAGGCGCGCAGGTCGGCATTGAGGAATATCTCGAAATGAAGAGCTTCCACATTGGCGGTCTGAGTTAGGCCGGGCTTTCTCGCCGGATAGTTTTTGTCCGATGCCTGCACCCGCTTACAAAGCC
>UCOA01000040.1 GCA_900474095.1 Hyphomicrobiales bacterium
GGCGGGCCACTACAAGCCGTGGATCGTCGACCTGCGCATGGACAAGCCCTACCAACTCGACGACAAGCTGGAGCAGCTCTTCCTCGAAAAATCCATGACCGGCGCCAGCGCCTTCAACCGCCTGTTCGACGAAACCATGGCGTCGCTGACATTCAATGTCGACGGCGAGGACCGGCCGCTCGAAGTGACGCTCAGCATGCTGCAGGAGGCGGACCCCGCCATCCGCAAGGCGGCAGCGGAGGCCTTGGCCAAGACCTTCAAGGCGAATATTCGGACCTTTACCCTGATCACCAACACACTCGCCAAGGACAAGGAAATCTCAGATCGCTGGCGCGGTTTCAAAGATATCGCCGACAGCCGCCATCTGGCCAACCGGGTGGAGCGCGACGTCGTCGACGCACTGGCCGCCGCCGTGAAGGAAGCCTATCCGCGCCTGTCACATCGTTACTACGCGATGAAGGCAAAGTGGCTCGGCATGGAACAGATGGAATTCTGGGACCGCAACGCGCCGCTGCCCGAAACGCCGACCTCGCTCATTCCCTGGGCTGATGCCAAGGAAACCGTGCTGTCCGCCTATCGCGGTTTCGAACCGGAAATGGCGGACATCGCCGGCCGCTTCTTCGATGGCGGCTGGATCGATGCGCCGGTTCGCCCGGGCAAAGCGCCGGGCGCCTTCGCACATCCGACAGTGCCTTCGGCGCATCCGTATGTGCTGGTCAACTACATGGGCAAGCCGCGCGACGTGATGACGCTCGCCCATGAACTCGGGCATGGCGTGCATCAGGTTCTCGCCGGCGCTCAGGGTGCCCTCATGGCCTCGACGCCGTTGACGCTCGCGGAAACCGCCTCGGTCTTTGGCGAAATGCTGACCTTCCGCGCCCTTCTCGACAAAACGAAGGACAAGCGCGAGCGCAAGGCCATGCTCGCCCAGAAGGTCGAGGACATGATCAACACCGTCGTGCGCCAGATCGCCTTCTACGAATTCGAGCGCAAGGTCCACACCGCCCGCAAAAACGGCGAACTGACCGCCGACGACATCGGCGAACTCTGGCTGTCCGTTCAGAGAGAGAGCCTTGGGCCGGCGATCCGCATTTCCGAGGGCTACGAGACCTACTGGGCCTATATCCCCCACTTCATCCATTCACCCTTCTACGTCTATGCCTATGCCTTCGGCGACTGCCTGGTAAATTCGCTCTACGCGGTCTACAGACAAGCCGAAACCGGCTTCCAGCAGAAGTATTTCGAGCTTTTGAAGGCCGGCGGCACCAAGCATCATTCGGAATTGCTCGCCCCCTTCGGCCTCGACGCCACCGATCCGTCGTTCTGGGCACAGGGACTGTCGATGCTGGAGGGGCTGATCGACGAACTCGAGGCGCTTGATAGGCAGGCGTAATTTTCGACGAGTACGGGATGGAAGCGAGTTTCGGGCCTCGACGTGAGCAGCATGACCGACACCGGCCCCTATGTTCTTTTCCGGGACGACAGCGAAGACAGGACAACCGTCTTCGCTGAGCCTTCCCACGTCCTCACCGCCCACACGAAGGCGGAATTCTGGCGCGGGCTGAGGGAAATGGAAGCCGCGCACCGGGCTGGGAAATGGCTTGCCGGCTTCATGAGCTACGAGGCGGGTCATCTCTTCGAAAAGAAGCTCGCCCCCTTCGCCGAGGAGAACCGCCGCACGCCGCTGATGTCCTTCGGTGTCTTCGACGGACCTGCCGAAGCTTCTTCCCTTTCGGAACCCCGGCGCCGCATCGAGAACGAGCCGTTCATCGCCGAGCCTCGCGCAAGCTGGAACTTTGACGCCTACAAGCAGCGCTTCGACCGCCTGCACCAACATCTGCGGCAGGGCGATTGTTACCAGGCGAACCTCACCATGCCGGTCACTGCCCGCTGGAACGGCGATCCGCTCGCGGCCTTTTGGTCGCTGATCGAGCGGCAGCCGGTGAAATACGGGGCACTCGTTTCGCTCGATGGTCCTGTACTGCTGTCACGCTCGCCGGAACTCTTCTTCAAGATCGACAAGGAGCGCTGGATCGAAACGCATCCGATGAAGGGCACCGCCCGCCGCGGCGCAAGTCCGGCGGAAGACGAGGAGATCATCCGCGAAATGCAGGCCGATCCGAAGTCCCAGGCCGAGAACCGGATGATCGTCGATCTCTTGCGCAACGACATCTCCCGCATCACCGAGGTTGGCAGTCTGGAAGTGCCGCGCCTGTTCGACGTCGAGACCTATCCGACCGTGCACCAGATGGTGAGCCACGTCCGAGCAAAACTGCTGCCAGACGTCGGGATCACTCAAATCTTCGAAGCACTCTTCCCCTGTGGCTCTGTAACCGGCGCGCCAAAAATGCGGGCGATGGAAATCCTGCATGATCTGGAAGTCGGCCCGCGCGACGCCTATTGCGGCTCGATCGGCTTCATCGCGCCGGATGGCACCATGCGTTTCAATGTCGCCATCCGCACCTTGTCTCTCTTTCCAAATGGCGAGGCCATCTTCAATGTCGGCGGCGGCATCGTCTTCGATTCGACCGCCGAAGCGGAATATGAAGAATGCCTGCTGAAGGCCCGCTTCGCGGTCGGCGACGCTTGGATCGACCGATGATCGATTTTTCCCTGATCGAGACGATGCGATGGGAACCGGGCACCGGCATCGTGCGGCTGCGGCTGCATCTGGCAAGGCTGAAACGATCCGCCCGGCGGTTGGGGTTTGCGGGGGCGGAACAGGCGGAGCAACGCCTGGCAGAAGCAGTTGCAGAGATTTTATCCCCCCCTGTCCCTGCGGGACGTCTCCCCCTTGAGGCGGGAGATCTGACCGCGGCGACCTCACATCGATCGCCATCGCCTCTGCGAGTTCGACTGACGCTCAGCCCCTTCGGCGAAATCGCCGTCACCACCGCCCCCTTCACGCCTCTCCCCGAGGACACCGTCTGGCGCGTTACAATCGCCGCTAACCGTCTCGATTCGGCCGACAAGCTCCTGCGCCACAAGACCACCCGACGCGAGATTTACGAAGCCGCCCGCGCCGAATATCCGACCGCGGATGCCGACGAAGTGCTGCTGCTCAATGAGAAGAGCGAGCCCTGCGAGGGCACGATCACCTCGATCTTCCTCGACGACGGGACGGGCGTCCTGAAAACGCCGCCGATCTCCTGCGGGCTGCTCGCCGGCGTGCTTCGGACCGAATTGATCTGCTCCCGCCGCGCACGCGTGCAGCGGCTGAACCTTGCCGATGTGAAAAACGGCAGACTCTACATCGGCAATTCTTTGCGCGGCCTGATCAAGGCTGAACTCAAAAGGGAAGATTGAGATTGTTCATCCTGTCACTCACATACAAGGTTGACCTCACTGAGGTCGATCGTCATCTGGAAACACATATTGCCTGGCTGAAGGCCGGCTATGAAGCAGGGTTGATCCTCGCATCCGGTCGAAAGAATCCGCGCAGTGGTGGCGTCATCTTGGCGCGCGGCGATCGTTTGCAAATCGGCGCGCTGATTGCAGCCGATCCGTTCAGCCTGTACGGCATTGCCGATTATTCGATCACCGATTTCACCGCCACAATGACCGCGCCGGGTCTTGAGGCGCTGATGGAATAACGATCAGCGCAGGCTGGCCGCTATCCTGTCGCGGCCGGAATGCTTGGCCTCGTAAAGTGCCGTATCGGCGCGGGAATAGATCGACCTTGCGGTATCGCCCCGCTCCAGGACGGCAATGCCGGCGGAACAGGTATAGAAAAACTGTGGCACGGCCGCCAAGGGGCGCGCGGTTCTGATGTTGTCCAGCACCCGGTCAACGATCTTGCGACCCTCCGGCAATGTCGTCTCCGGAAAGATCAGCATGAATTCCTCGCCGCCGATGCGCCCGAAGCAATCGCGCCGCCGGACGAGCGGATGCACCCTGCGGGCGAAATCGAGAAGAATGTCATCGCCCGTCTGATGGCCGTACCGATCGTTGATGCCTTTGAAAAAATCGATATCGAGAATGCAGATGCAGCCGCTGGCAGGGCCCGAGACCGTCTGGTTCCCTACCAGCTCCGCGAGCTTCGACATCATGTAGCGCCGATTGGAAACACCGGTCAGCTCGTCGGTCTGGGATGCCTTCAACGCGAAGTCGCGGTCCTGCCGCAGCGAGCGCTCGTCCGGGCGTAGGTGGGTGATGTCGCTTGCAATACATAGCATCCAGCCGTTTCGATCGACGGTCTCGGTCATCCACAGCCAGCGGCCACCGACGACATCCGTCTCGAAGGCCCTGAACGGTATCTTGCCGCGCCGCGACTGGGCCGAGACCACCCAGGCATCGAAGTCCCGCACACTGATGACGGTGCCGCGGCCGAGCGTATGATTGCGCCGCATCAGATCCGGCCAGAGCGGCGTCTCGTCGTCCTCGATATGGAAGGTCGAGCGGAAGGCACGGTTGGCGTAACGCAGGCGATCGTCATGATCGTAGAGGGCGATGAGGACATCGGTGTCGTCTCTCAATGACGCCAGGTTGGCCGCTATATCATCCATCGTACCGATTCCGTATTGCGGCCTTCATTGTAGGGCGGGCGCAATACAGCACCATCGCGAAATATGACGAGTAGTGCCGACCCGGTAAGCATGCCGTCTGGTTGTGTAATGAACCGTGACATTGTGTCCGAAGAACGAACGTCAAAACAGAAATCAAAGGACTGACAACAATTTTTGCGCGCATGATGGCTCGACGCGGCTTCGAACTCGCAAATCCGGAGGCGTCAAGCAAAAGCCCCGCCGGGCGAAACCGGCGGGGCTTGGTCATTGTCACCGCTTTCGTTTATTCAGCAGCCGCCGGGTGCAGCACACCGCGCCGGATCTGGTCCGCCTCGATCGATTCGAACAAGGCTCGGAAGTTTCCTTCGCCGAAACCTTCATCGCCCTTGCGCTGAATGAATTCAAAGAAGATCGGGCCGATCACCGTCTTTGAGAAGATTTGCAGGAGGATGCGGGTCGTGCCACCATCCACCACCCCCTCGCCGTCGATCAGGATGCCGTGCTGCTTCATCCGCTCGATCGGTTCGTCGTGCCCGTGCACGCGGTCATGCGAGAGTTCGTAATAGGTATCCGGCGGACCCGGCATGAATTTCAGGCCGTTGGCTGCGAGTTTGTCGGTCGCATCGTAGATGCCTTCCGTTCCAACGGCGATGTGCTGGATGCCCTCGCCCTTGTACTTGCGCAGATATTCCTCGATCTGGCTGGTATCGTCCTTGGATTCGTTGAGCGGAATGCGGATCTTGCCGCAGGGCGAGGTGATCGCCCGGCTCGTCAGGCCCGTGATGCGGCCGTCGATGTTGAAGAAGTGTATCTGCTTGAAACCGAAAAGCTCGCGGTAGAAGTCCCACCACTTGTCCATATTGCCGCGATAGACATTGTGGGTCAGGTGATCCAGATAATAGAAGCCGACGCCCTCCGGCTTCGGATCGCGTTCGCCCACCCATTCGAATTCCGCGTCATAGGGCGAACCCTTCTTGCCGTAGGTCTCGATGAAATAGAGCAGCGACCCGCCGATGCCGACGATGGCCGGGACGTCAAGCGCCTTGTCCTTGCTTTCGTAAGGCGTCGCGCCCTTCGACACGGCGTGCTCGAAAGCATGTTTGGCATCGACGACGCGCCAGGCCATGGACGGCGCGCAGGGGCCATGATCGGCGACGAAGCGCATGGCATGGCTGCCAGGTTCGGCATTCAGTAGGTAATTGATATCGCCCTGGCGCCAGACAGTGATGTCCTTCGTGCGGTGCTTGGCAACGCAGCTATAGCCCATGCGGGTGAACAGTTCTCTCAGCTGCTCCGGCTCCGGATGGGAGAACTCGACAAACTCGAAACCGTCCGTACCGGCCGGATTCTCGGCGGTGATGCCGGATGGGGGTGCGTCATGCGGGAATGGTCCCATGGTTCTCTCCTCTGAACTCATCGACTGTTAAGGCGATCATGACGCAAATCTCGTGCATTGTGTTTGCGTTCTTGCGTAAAATGGCCAAACTAATGCATGATCTGTGCGTTATTTGACTGGAGTATGCACGAATGGAACAGATGGACGGGTACGACCTGAAGATCCTTGCCGAATTGCAGAGAGACGGCCGCCTGACCAACAACGAACTGTCGGATTTGATCGCCCTGTCGCCGTCGCAGTGTTCGCGCCGCCGGGCACGACTGGAGTCCGACGGCTTCATTCAGGGCTACCGGGCCATGCTCGATCGCAGCCGGCTGGGCCTCGATCTGATGGTCGTGATCGCGGTCACGCTTGCGACCCACAACCGTGACAATGCCAAACGTTTCGCCGCCCTGATCGCCGATCTGCCGGAGGTGCTGGAATGCTACGCGCTGACCGGCGAAATGGACTATCACCTCAAGGTCGTGACCTATGATTTGGCCGGGCTATCGCACTTCGTCAACGACGTGCTCCTGCCGCATGACAGCGTGCAGCACGTGAAGACCTCGATCGTGTTGGCGACGTTGAAGGACTTTCAGGGGTTGCCGGTCCGCCAACGCGGCAAGCACTGAGAGAGCCTCAGCGGCGCCGTTTGCTCATGGCGGTTTCAACGGCAGTCAACCCGGACGACAGTGCCTGCAGGCCGTCCATTCCCAAAAGCCCCTCCAACTCCGCCGAATAGTCGCGCGCAAGCCGCGTCAGCTCCTGATAGGCCTTGGTCCCGGCAGCCGTCAGTTCCAGATGTTCGACCCGACGATCCCCGTCATCCTGGGTGCGCTTCAGCCACCGACGTTCCTCGAGGGCGAAAACGGCGCGGCTGACCTTGGTCTTGTGCATCGTCGAATGAACACCAACCTCGGTCGCCGTCATGCGCCCCGAGCTTCCAAGCGCCGCCAGCGTCCGCCATTCCGGCCGCGTCAGCCCATATTCAGCCTTGTAGGCGGCCGCGAAACGCAGCGCGATGAATTCCGCCGCGCGATTGAGACGGAACGGCAGAAACTGCTCAAGATCGAACTCGCTTATGACATTCTTGGTGTCCATGACTTCCTTGATAGTTACAAAATAGACAGTTACATTTGTAACCATACCTGCCGAGGAGATGCAAGCCATGCTGGAGAAAACCAGAGACACCGCTGTCGAGGCGGTGGCGAACAGCCCGCAATATATGCCGGGCTTCGGCAACGATTTCGAGACGGAATCTCTGCCGGGCGCATTGCCGCAGGGCCAGAACAGTCCGCAGCAATGCAACTACGGCCTCTATGCCGAGCAGCTCTCAGGTTCGCCCTTCACCGCACCGCGCGGTACCAACGAGCGCTCGTGGCTCTATCGCATCCGCCCGAGCGTGCGCCACACACGCCGTTTTTCAAATGCGAGCTACCCTTTCTGGAAATCGGCCCCGTGCCTGAACGACCACTCCCTTCCGCTCGGGCAGCTGCGCTGGAGCCCGATCCCAGCACCATCTGAAAAACTCAATTTCCTCGCCGGCATCCGCACGATGACGGCAGCAGGCGACGTCATGACCCAGGTCGGCATGGCGGCGCATGTCTACGCCTTCAACGACGACATGGTCGATGACTATTTCTTCAACGCCGACGGGGAACTTCTGGTCGTGCCGCAGCTCGGCGCCATTCGCGTGTTCACCGAAATGGGCCTCATCGATGTCGAGCCGGCCGAGATCTGCCTTATCCCGCGCGGCATGATGTTCAAGGTGTCGCGTCTCGGCGACGGGGCCGAATGGCGGGGCTATATCTGCGAGAATTATGGCGCCAAGTTCACGCTGCCGGATCGTGGCCCGATCGGCGCCAATTGCCTCGCCAATCCGCGCGACTTCAAGACGCCGGTGGCAGCTTATGAAGACAAGGAAACGCCGTGCCGCGTGCATGTGAAATGGTGCGGCAAGTTCTACGTCACCGAGATCGGCCATTCGCCGCTTGACGTGGTCGCTTGGCACGGCAACTACGCACCGTTCAAATACGACCTCAGGACTTTTTCGCCGGTCGGCGCGATCCTGTTCGATCATCCCGATCCGTCGATTTTCACGGTGCTGACGGCGCCGACGGAGGAATCGGGCACCGCCAATGTCGATTTCGTCATCTTCCCGCCGCGCTGGCTGGTGGCCGAACATACCTTTCGACCGCCCTGGTATCACCGCAATATCATGAGCGAGTTCATGGGGTTGATCCACGGCCAATACGACGCCAAGGAAGAGGGCTTCGTGCCGGGCGGCATGAGCCTGCACAACATGATGCTGCCGCACGGCCCCGATGCCATGGGGTTTGAAAAAGCGTCCAATGTCGAGCTCAAGCCGGTCAAGCTCGATCACACCATGGCCTTCATGTTCGAGACCCGCTACCCGCAGCAATTGACCCGCTACGCCGCCGAACTCGAAACGCTGCAGGACGACTATCTCGAATGCTGGGACGGCCTGGAGCGCAAATTCGACGGCACGCCCGGTATCAAGTGACGTCGGCGCTGCCGCAAAAGACATCCAATCACTCGAAAACGGAATTCAAAACCATGAAACTTGCAACCCTCAAGGATAGCACCCGGGACGGCCGGCTGGTGGTCGTCTCCCGGGACCTGACCCGCTGCTCCGAGGTCGGCCACATCGCCCGCACCTTGCAGGCGGCGCTGGACGACTGGGAGCATGTTGCGCCGCGTCTGGCTGCGGTCGCAGAAGGACTGGAAACCGGAGCGCAACCATCCGCGCGGTTTCATGAGCACGAGGCCGCCTCGCCGCTGCCGCGCGCCTATCAATGGGCCGACGGTTCGGCCTATGTCAATCACGTCGAACTGGTCCGCAGGGCCCGCAACGTCGAGATGCCGCCGACGTTCTGGACCGATCCGTTGATGTATCAGGGTGGCTCGGACAATTTTATCGGCCCCCGTGACCCGATCCGGATGGCCGACGAGTCCTACGGCATCGACATGGAAGCGGAAATTGCCGTCATCGTCGACGATGTGCCGATGGGAGCGACGATCGACGAAGCTCGCGCGGCGATCCGGCTCGTCATGCTCGTCAACGACGTCTCCTTGCGCGGGTTGATCCCGGCGGAACTCGCCAAGGGCTTCGGCTTCTTCCAGTCGAAACCTTCCTCGGCCTTCTCGCCGGTTGCCGTTACACCGGATGAACTGGGCAGCGCCTGGGACGGCGTCAAACTGCACCTGCCGCTTCTTGTCGATCTCAACGGAAAGCCGTTCGGCCGCGCCGATGCCGGCGTGGACATGACCTTCGATTTCGGCCAGCTCATCGCCCATGCGGCAAAAACCCGGCCGCTTGCGGCCGGCACCGTCATCGGCTCCGGCACCGTCTCCAACAAACTCGATGGCGGCCCCGGCAAGCCGGTCTCGGAAGGGGGTGTCGGTTATTCCTGCATCGCCGAAATCCGCACGATCGAAACCATCGAGACCGGCACTGCCGTCACACCGTTCATGCGGTTCGGCGATACCGTCCGCATCGAGATGAAGGACGCGGCCGGGCATTCGATTTTCGGGGCAATCGAACAAACCGTCACCAGTTACGAAAAGCGCTGAGGGCATCGTCATGGGCGAAACGGTTCTGTTCGACTACTGGCGCTCGTCGGCCAGCTACCGGGTGCGGATCGCGCTCAACCTGCTGGCGATCCCCCATCACTCCGTTCCCGTCGACCTCCTGGCCGGAGAACACAAGCAGCCGGAGCATCTCGCTCGCAATCCTCAAGGCCTGGTTCCGGCGCTTGAGATCGATGGGCAGATGCTGACACAGTCGCTGGCGATCATTGAATATCTTTCCGAGACGCGGCCGGGCTCCGGCCTGCTCCCCTCAGACCCTCCCGGGCGCCAGCGCGTCAGGGCCCTTTCCTATGCAGTTGCCATGGATATCCATCCGGTCTGCAATCTCGGCGTCGTCTTCCATGTCATGCAGCAATCGAAAGACCCGGAGGCGGCGCGATCGGCGTGGATGCGCAAGTTCATCGGCGAGGGCCTGGCTGCCTTCGAGCGGATGCTGGACGCCCCCCAGACCGGCGAATTCTGCCACGGTGGCCAACCGACGATGGCCGACCTTTGCCTCGTACCGCAGATCTACAATGCCCGCCGATGGACCGTCGATCTTTCCGTCTGCCCGCGTACCGCGGCGATCGCAGAAAAATGCGAGAGTCTTCCGGCATTTGCGCGAGCGCATCCGGACCAAGTCACACTATCTAATGCAAAGCCGCTATAGCGTCACGCGGTTGTTGCCATCCAATAATATTTTGAAAAACAATGAAAATTCTGCCATAATGCTTGCGTGGCGGCACCAGTTAGATGTGTCGCGTTAGGTTCCGACCATAGAAATGCCGGCCCGGCAGGACAGGTCAAACCGATCTCCTTTTCCGCCAGATTACCGGCGAAAGGAGGCGTCATGACACGTAAACTGATCCGCATTCTCACAGGGCCTGCGTTTATGGCGCTTGCGGTGATAGCGCATCCAGCAGCGGCGCAGCCGAGGTTCAATTGCGCCGAACATTCCAAGATCGTCGAATTTCTCGGCTCGCATTATTCCGAGACACTGCTTGCCGTCGGCCTTATCAACGAGGCCGCCCTCCTCGAGGTCTATGTCTCCAAGGGCGGCAGCTGGACCATGCTGGTGACCAACGTCAGCGGTCGTAGCTGCGTGATTTTTGCAGGCCAGAACTGGGAAACGGTCCCGGTTGGCCCGGGCGTGAAGACATGAATGCGCGGCAGTGACTGCACTATCCTGCGCCACCAGAAGGTGACAACGCGTAGAGCGTTGGCATTCTTTATCCTCTTCAATCACATGAAAGTCTTATCGCGCGACGACTGCGATTGGCATCGCACCCGCGCTTTCCGGCTCTTTATTGTGACAGGAATCTATGCTCTAGGGCCATTCGAGGCATGACAGGGCGAAATCCGCCCGCTAAACAGTCAAAGAACCCGTCCCCAGGAGAAAAAGCAAAATGACAGAAACAACCTACCCGGTTTACGGCGAAATCACCGGGCCGATCGTGATGATCGGTTTCGGCTCCATCGGCCGCGGCACCCTGCCCCTGATCGAGCGCCACTTCAAATTCGACAAGAGCCGGATGGTTGTCATCGACCCGCGCGACGACGCAGACCACACCGAAATTCTCGCAAGGCACGGCGTCAAGCACATCAAGTCGCATATCACTAAGGACAACTACAAGGACCTGCTGAAGCCGCTTCTGACCGAAGGCGGCGGCCAGGGTTTCTGCGTCAATCTTTCCGTCGATACCGGCTCGGTCGACCTGATGAGGCTTTGCCGCAAGCTCGACGTTCTCTACATCGACACGGTCATCGAGCCCTGGCTCGGCTTCTACTTTGACAAGAACATGGAGAATGCCGATCGCACCAACTACGCGCTGCGTGAAACCTTGCGCAAGGAAAAGGCGAAGAACCCCGGCGGCGCAACGGCCATTTCCACCTGCGGCGCCAATCCGGGCATGGTTTCCTGGTTCGTCAAGCAGGCGCTGCTCAACCTTGCCAACGATCTCGACGTGAAGTTCGACGAGCCGGACCAGCATGACCGCGAAGGCTGGGCCAAGCTGATGAAGAAGGTCGGCGTCAAGGGTATCCACATCGCCGAACGCGACACGCAGCGCACCAAGCATCCGAAGCCGCTCAACGTCTTCTGGAATACCTGGTCGGTCGAAGGCTTCATCTCCGAAGGCATGCAGCCGGCCGAACTCGGCTGGGGCACGCATGAGAACTGGATGCCGAAGAACGCCAGGAGGCACAAGAAAGGCTGCCAGGCCGCCATCTACCTTGAGCAGCCGGGCGCCAACACCCGCGTTCGCACCTGGTGCCCGACGCCTGGTCCGCAGTACGGCTTCCTCGTCACCCACAATGAATCCATCTCGATCGCCGACTTCTTCACGGTCCGCGACAAGGATGACGACGTCACCTTCCGTCCGACCTGCCACTATGCCTACCATCCGGCCAACGACGCGGTGCTGTCGCTGCACGAAATGTTCGGCAATGGCGGCAACGCGCAGCCGGTCCACCACGTTCTCGACGAGGACGAACTGGAAGACGGCATCGACGAACTCGGCGTCCTGCTCTACGGTCACGACAAGAACGCCTACTGGTACGGTTCGCGCCTGTCGCTGGAAGAAACCCGCCGCATCGCCCCCTACCAGAATGCGACCGGTCTGCAGGTAACCTCCGCCGTTCTCGCCGGCATGGTCTGGGCGCTTGAAAACCCGAGCGCCGGCATCGTCGAAGCCGACGAGATCGACTACAAGCGCTGCCTCGAAGTGCAAACGCCCTATCTCGGTCCGGTTGAGGGCCACTACACCGACTGGACCCCGCTCGACGGCCGTCCGGGCTTGTTCCCGGAAGACCTCGACACGAAGGATCCGTGGCAGTTCAAGAACATCCTGGTTCGCTGAACCGGCTGATTACGCTTCAAAATTCACACCCGGGGAACGATCCCCGGGTGTTTTTCGTTGACCGCCGAATAATCCCGCCCTGCTCGTGCCCCACTCTTGCATTCAACTCCTGATCACGGCATGGTTTTTTCAACCGAAAGACAGCTTTCCGCGCAGCATCCGGGAGACATATATGAAGCCGATCGCAATCCTGACCCTTCTGTCCGCAGCAGCGACGCTGGCCTCCTGCATGGGCCCGCGCGAAGTGCGCCAACCGCCGCCGGCTCAGATGGCACCGGCAGGCGTCGAGGGCTCATGGGCCGATCCGAACGGCATCGTCTCGACTTTCGCAGCCGGCACCTTCACGACACGGACCACCGACACCAATCAGGTGCTGGCCTCCGGCAACTACGTCAGTCTCTCGCCCAAGCTGGTCGAAATCAACATGACCTCGATGGTCCGCAACACCCAGTCCAAGGTCAACTGCGCCATGGTCAGCCAGGCGCAGCTCAACTGCACCACGGATTCCGGCGCGCAATTCACGCTTGTTCGCAGGAGCTGATCCGGCTCATGACAGACCGAAAAGCCTCCCTCTGCGGAGGCTTTTTTGGTTTAACCCCCCGGTTTTTAACCTTGCCGGGAAATGGTTGCAAAGAGCTGATTTTGCGGCTTGATGTCTGCGGCATCTGATGAAACCATCGCGGTCGATACGGCGTCACGGAACAATCGCAACTGTGGTCTAGTCCGCTGTGCTGCCACCCGCCAAATTGGAGACATACATGATCAGACATTTGCGAACCGGGCTGATGACGGCCTCGATCCTTGCGCTTTCAACCAGTGCCGCTTTCGCCGATTATGAATTGAACATCCTGCACATCAACGATTTCCACTCCCGCATCGAATCGATCAACAAGTTCGATTCCACCTGCACGGCCGAAGACGAGGGCAAGGGTGAATGCTTTGGCGGCGCCGCCCGGCTGAAAGTGGCGATCGACCAGCAGCGCCAGGAATTGACCGGCAAAAACGTGCTGCTTCTGAATGCCGGCGACAACTTCCAGGGATCGTTGTTCTACACGACCTACAAGGGTGCCGCCGAAGCCGAATTCCTCAACCTGATGAAGTTCGATGCCATGACCGTCGGCAACCATGAATTCGACGACGGCGAAGACGGGCTCGCCACCTTCCTCGACAAGGTCACCTTCCCGGTTCTCTCCTCCAACGTGCTGGCCGGCTTCAAGTCGAAGCTGATTGATCGCATCAAGCCCTCGCTGGTACTTGATGTCGGCGGCCAGAAGGTCGGCATCGTCGGCGCGGTCGCCAACGACACCCCTGAAATCTCCTCGCCGGGCGACGATGTGCTGATCGGAATCGACGTCGATACGATAACCACCGCCGTTCAGGAACTGAAGAAGGAGGGCGTCGACAAGATCATCGCGCTCACCCATGTCGGCTATCCGCGCGACCTTGCCGTGATCGCAAAAATCCCCGATGTCGACGTGGTCGTCGGCGGCCACTCGCACAGCCTGTTGTCCAACACGGACGAGAAGGCCGAAGGTCCATATCCGACGATGGTCGACAATCCCGGCGGCTACAAGGTACCTGTCGTTCAGGCCGGGTCCTACAGCAAATATCTCGGCGACCTCGCCGTCACCTTCGATGACAGCGGCGTCGTCAAGTCGGCCAAGGGCGATCCGATCCTGATCGATGCCAAGATCAAGCCGGACGAAGCGATCCTAGCCCGTATCAAGGAGCTGGCAAAGCCGATCGAAGAGCTGAAGACCAAGATCATCGGCAAGACCGATGCGCCGATCGATGGAAGCCGCGAATCCTGCCGCGCCCGCGAATGCCAGATGGGCGACCTGGTGACCGACGCCATGCTCGACCGCGTCAAGGGCCAGGGCGTCACCATCGCCATCACCAATGGCGGCGGTCTCAGGGCCTCGATCGATGCCGGCGACGTCTCGATGGGCGAAGCGATTACCGTTCTGCCCTTCCAGAACACGGTTTCGACCTTCCAGATCAAGGGCGCCGACATCACCGCAGCGCTTGAAAACGGCCTGAGCCAGATCGAGGAAGGCGGCGGCCGCTTCCCGCAGGTGGCGGGCATGAAGTTCTCCTTCGACAAGTCCAAGCCCGTCGGCAGCCGCGTCTCGAACGTCGCGGTCAAGGAGGGCGAAGCCTTCGTCCCGCTCGATCCGGCCAAGACCTACAATGTCGTCTCCAACAACTTCATGCGCAGTGGCGGCGACGGTTATAGCGTCTTCAAAACCAAGGCCGAAAACGCCTATGACTACGGTCCTGGGCTCGAGACGGTTCTCGCCGACTACCTGACGGCGCACAATCCCTACAAGCCGATGACCGACGGCCGCATCACGGAGATCGCCGCTGCGACCGAGACCCAGCCCTCAGCGCAGACAAGCACCGACACGGCTGCAAAGACCGTGACCCCCGACGCCAAGCCGGCCGAACAGGCCAAGACGGAAACCGCAACGCCTCAAACCAAGCCGGCAGCAGAGACCGCGGCGGCGGAGACTAAGCACGTCATCGTCAAGGGGGACACGCTCTGGGACCTGGCGAAGGCCATTTACGGCAATGGCGAACTTTGGCAAACCATTGCTGCCGCCAACGGCAATCCGGTTCCGGAAAAGCTGGAAGTCGGCAAGGAACTGCAGATTCCCGCCAGGTAAGACAATATGTCTCTGGTCCAACACCGGTCCGGGCTTTCCCGGGCCGGTTTTTCTTTTTAAGAACGGCATGAAACCGCAGGGCCGGCCTTGCCGTATAGAGGTAGGCCCCTCTTACCCGCAGGATTTTCGCATGACCGCGACCGACGCCACCACTCCGAACCATCCGCCCGTCAAATTCGGGAAAATTGGCGTCTTGCTGGTCAATCTCGGAACGCCCGACGGCACCGACAAGGTGTCGATGCGACGCTATCTCAAGGAATTCCTGATGGATCGGCGCGTCATCGAATGGTCGCCGTTTTTCTGGTATCCGATCCTCTTCGGCATCGTCCTCAACACCCGCCCCGCCAAGGTCGGCAAGGCCTATGAGACGATCTGGAACAAGGATCTGAACGAGAGCTACCTGCGCACCTATACCCGCAATCAGGCGGAACGGATGGCGAAATCCTTCGCGGATCAGCCGAATGTGCGGGTCGATTGGGCAATGCGCTATGGCCGGCCGTCGATCCAGTCGAAGATGGAGGAACTGCAAAAGGACGGCTGCGACAGGATCCTCGTCTTCCCGCTCTATCCGCAATATGCGGCAGCGACTACGGCAACCGTCAATGACGAGGCTTTCAAGGCGCTGCTGAAAATGCGCTGGCAGCCGGCTTTGCGCACCGTTCCGCCCTATCACGACGATCCCGTCTATATCGACGCCTTGGCCAACTCGATCACGCGTCACCTTGCGACACTCGACTGGGAACCGGAGGTCGTGCTCGCCTCCTTCCACGGCATCCCGCAATCCTATTTCGACAAGGGCGACCCCTATTACTGCCAGTGTCAAAAGACGGCCCGGCTACTGCGCGAAAAACTCGGCTGGCCGAAGGAAAAGCTGCAGGTCACCTTCCAGTCCCGCTTCGGGCCCGAGGAATGGCTGCAGCCCTATACCGACAAGACGGTCGAGAAGCTCGGCAAGGAAGGCACCAGGCGCATCGCCGTAATCAATCCCGGCTTTGTCTCCGATTGCCTGGAGACGCTGGAGGAAATCGCCGAACAGGCGGCCGAGAGCTTCCATCACAACGGTGGCGAGAAATTCACCCATATTCCCTGTCTCAACGACGGCGCGGATGGAATGACCGTGCTGCAGCATGTCGTGCGCCGCGAGTTGCAGGGCTGGGCGTAGGAACCATCTTCCCCGGGGCGAAGAGCCCGCCGAATCGGGGCAACGAGGGAAAAGGACAAGCTTCTCCCTTGGGGGGAGATGACGGCAACGCTGACAGAGGGGGTAAACCCTCTGCAAGACTGCAATCATTCGAATATTTCAGCGCACCGTTGCAAATAGACCTGCCAACTGCCACGTCTTATCCTAGAGTGCGTTCACGATAAAACGCATCCAACAGGAGAAGCGCCCAATGCCTCTGGCCGGACTGGATATTGCCGTCGTTGTACTCGTGGTCCTCGCCATTCTTGTCATTTTCAAGGGGGTAAAGACAGTCCCGCAGGGCTTCCGCTATACCGTCGAACGGTTTGGCCGATACACGAAAACCCTTGAGCCGGGCCTCAATATCATCATTCCCTTCATTGACGGCATTGGCGCCCGGATGAACGTGATGGAACAGGTGCTCGACGTGCCGACGCAGGAGGTCATCACCCGAGACAATGCCAGCGTCTCGGCCGACGCCGTCGCCTTTTACCAGGTGCTGAACGCGGCCGAGGCCGCCTATCAGGTCTCCAATCTCGAAAGCGCCATCCTCAACCTCACCATGACTAACATCCGCTCCGTCATGGGCTCGATGGACCTTGACGAGCTTCTGTCCAATCGCGAGGTGATCAACGACAAGCTGTTGCGGGTCGTCGACGAGGCCGTCGGCCCCTGGGGCATCAAGGTCACCCGCGTCGAGATCAAGGACATCCAGCCGCCGAAGGACCTGGTCGATGCCATGGCGCGGCAGATGAAGGCGGAGCGAGAGAAACGGGCCCAGGTGCTGGAAGCGGAGGGCTCCCGCAATGCCCAGATTCTGCGGGCCGAGGGCGCCAAGCAATCGGCGATCCTGCAGGCCGAGGGCCAGCGCGAAGCCGCCTTTCGCGACGCCGAGGCGCGGGAGCGTTTGGCCGAAGCCGAGGCCAAGGCGACGAAGATGGTTTCGGAGGCCATTGCCGCCGGCGACATGCAGGCGATCAACTACTTCGTTGCCCAAAAATACACGGAAGCCATGGCGGCGATCGGCACCGCCCCGAATTCGAAGATCGTGCTGATGCCGATGGAAGCCTCGTCGCTGATCGGTTCGCTCGGCGGGATCGGCGCGATCGCCAGGGACGTGTTCGGCGATGGCGGCAATTCGCCGTCCCCCGTGCGGCAGGCAACGCCACGCACGGCGCCCGTCCGCAATCCCTTCGCAACGCCCCAACAGGAAAGCTGATCCATGATCGAGCGCATTATCCTTGAACTGGGTCCCTGGGGTTGGTGGGCGCTGGGTCTCCTGCTGCTGGCTGCCGAAGTCGTGGCGCCCGGCATGTTCCTCGTCTGGATCGGCATCGCGGCCATCCTGACGGGCGCCGTCTCGCTGCTGCTATGGGAAGCCAGCTTCTGGGTCTGGCAGGTGCAGCTTGTGTGCTTCGCCCTCCTTTCCGTGCTTGCGGTTTTCGCCGGGCGACGACTGATGGCGCGCACCGCCGAGACGTCGGACGAGCCGCTCCTCAATCAGCGCGGCGCCCGTCTGATCGGCCGCACCGCCGTGCTTGAGAAGCCGATCGCCGAGGGCCGCGGCCGGATCCGGCTCGACGACACGACTTGGACCGTCAGCGGCCCGGATCTGCCCGCCGGCACCCGCGTCAAGGTGACCGGCAGCAGCGGCGGCCAGTTGACTGTGGAAAGCGCCTGAAATTAAAGGCGAAAGCCGTCTCGGAAAGGAATGGTTAACCACATCCGTTTACGGTTGCTCAACACTGGTAAACGGATTTCCGGGCATTCGGCAGATGACGCCAAACTTTCCACGCACGAAGAGGACCTGCGTCCTGCGCCCGGCCGCTGCCGCCTGGCTCGTTGTCGGCTGCACGCTGCTTTCGCCCTGCATCGTTGTTGCCCAGGTGCTTGTTCCAGCATCCGACGGTACCGCGACGGCTTCCGGCGACGACCCTGAAATGACCACGCCCGGCACGACGAATGCGAACGCTGCCGCTGCCGCTGGTACCGCGCCCGGCCAGGATGCCCTCACCACCGGCTCGATCAGCACCGATGCAGGCGAACCGCTGCTAAACGATCCTATAATCGATGAGGATATGGCCCGCACCAATCTGCGCGAAAACACCGTCGATGGCCTGCGATCGCAGCTCGATCTCGAACGCGACGACGCGCCTGGCATTCGGCTCGGCAGCTTCATCCTGAAGCCGGCCCTCGGTCAGACGTTCAATTACGAAAGCACCAGGACCGGCAGTTCGAAGGATAGCCGCAGCTATCTCGAAACCGGCTTGAAAGGCACGTTGACCTCCGACTGGTCGCGTCACCAGTTGTCCGTGACCGGCGAAGGCACCTGGCAGCGCAACCTCTCCGGCTCCGGCGAGACCGAACCGACCGCCGACCTCGAGGCTGCCCTTCGCCTCGACATCGGCCACGACACTACGGGAACGCTGAAGGCCGGCTATCATTTCGAGCGCGAGGACGCGACCGATCCGAACGCGATCAGCGGTGCGAATACGCAGTCGGGCGTCAACCAGTATACGCTTGGCGCCGGCATTGCACATGACTTCGGCATCCTGCGCGGCTCTGCCAAGGTGGATTACGACCGCTACGTCTATGGCGATGTGGATCTCAGCGACGGCTCGACATTGTCGCAGGAGGACCGGAACCGCCATGCCGGTGCGGTGACCCTGCGGGCGGGCTACGAGCTCTCCCCGGCGCTCGTCCCGTTCATCGAGGCGTCCGCCGGAAAATCAATCTACGATCTGCGAACAGACACGTCCGGTTTCGAGCGCTCCTATGACAGCTACGGCGGCCGGGCCGGCGTCGAGGTCGATCTCGGCGAAAAGCTCAGCGGCGAAATCGCGCTCGGCTACGAGACCTACCGCTTCGACGACAATCGCCTCGATAATCTGAGCGGCTTCACCATCGACGGCCTGCTCAACTGGTCGCCCCAGCGCGGCACCGACATAACCTACGGCATTTCGACCGGCATCGAACCTTCGACCACGGCCGGCGATAGCGGCGCACTCGCCTATACGCTGAGCAGCAACGCGACGCATGAGCTCCGCTCGAACCTGGTGGCCCGCCTGTCGAACAGCCTTACTTTCCGCAACTATCCTTCGGGTAGCGTCTCGGAGGACCAGAGGGTCTGGCTCGCCGGCGCCGGCCTCACCTGGGATCTCAACCGTTATCTCGCGCTGACCGGCGATATCGGCTACGAGCACACCACGCAGGATACCGGCCCCTCGACGAATGTTGCGCGCGTCGGCGTCGGCTTGACGCTGCGGCGTTAGCTAAACACGGAAAACCCCGCCTGCTTGCTGCAAGCGGGGTTCTCCCATTCAGCCCGACTTTACTGCAGCTTCGCAACGAGCGCCTTGAACTGGGCTTCGACGGTCGGGCGTATGTCGGCGCGCTCGAGCGCGAATGCAACGTTCGCAAGAATGAAGCCATCCTTGGCGCCACAGTCGTAGGTGTCGCCGCGGAACACATAGCCGGCGAAATCCTGGGACTTGAGCAGCTTCAGCATGCCGTCCGTGAGCTGGATCTCATTGCCTGCGCCGCGCTCCTGGTTTTCCAGGATGGAGAAGATTTCCGGCTGCAGGATGTAGCGACCATTGATGAAGAAGTTGGAAGGCGCCGTGCCCTTGGCCGGCTTTTCGACCATATCGGTGATGCGGAAGCCGTCGCCGACCCTCTCGCCTACACCGACAATGCCGTATTTATGCGCCTGGTCCGGTTCGCACTCCTCCACCGCGATGATGTTGCCGCCGCTCTGCGAATAGAGGTCGATCATTCCCTTCATGCAGCCCGGCTCGCCGCGCATGATCATGTCGGGCAAAAGCAGCGCGAACGGTTCGTTGCCGACGATCTCGCGGGCGCACCAGACGGCGTGGCCAAGCCCCAGCGGCTCCTGCTGGCGCGTGAAGCTCACCGAGCCCGCCTTCGGCAATTGCTGGGCCAAAAGCGTCATCTCGGCCTTCTTGCTGCGCTCGCGCAGCGTCTGCTCAAGCTCGAAATGAATGTCGAAATAGTCCTCGATCACGTGCTTGTTGCGGCCGGTGACGAAAACGAAATGTTCAATACCTGCCTCGAGCGCCTCGTCGACGACATACTGGATGATGGGCTTGTCTACGACCGTCAGCATTTCCTTGGGAACGGCTTTGGTCGCGGGCAGAAATCTTGTTCCAAGACCGGCCACGGGGAATACGGCCTTACGAACTTTACGCTTGTCAGTCATTGACATCTCCAGAATCACGACATTGCAATCTTAAACGGGGCAAATTGTTATCAATAGGGATTAAGCGGCAAATTGCTATTTTTTTGCGAAAGAAGACGGTACCCCCTATTCATGGTAAAGAATTTGTTGACTTCATTTCCGTAAGATTCCCATTCTGGCGGTTGCCTTTCGGCTGAACGGCCCGAAAATGGAACCACATGCATGTAACCTGTGCATGAAGCTGGCTCTAAGACTGTAAATTTGCGTACCGCCGATCAACCACATGATCTTGTGCGGAGCGCCGACCAACGGAAACGACAGCTGATGACAAAGACCCGAAAAAATCTCCTTTGCCGTGCCGCCGCCGCGTTCATCACAGCCACAGCCCTGTTTGCCTCGTCACCCGCCTCGGCAGATGCCGGTTTCGAGACTTGGATCAACAGCTTCTATGCCACGGCGGCAAAGAGCGGGATCACCAAGGCCACCTATCGCCAGGCTTTCGCAGGTATAAAGACGCCCGACCCGGACGTGCTTGAGAAAGCACGCTATCAGCCCGAATTCAAGCACAAGATCTGGGAATATATCGACAGCCGCGTAAACCCCTATACGACGAAGATCGGACAGGAGATGGCGGTCAAGCATGGCCGAACGCTGGCCGCGCTGGAGCGGCATTTCGGCATCGACAGGACCATTCTTCTGGCGATCTGGTCGATGGAATCCAACTACGGCGCCGTCCTGGTGAAGGACGAGCGGCTGCACTATGTTCCGCGCGCGCTGGCCACTCTTGCCTATGCTGATCCGAAACGGGCCAAATATGCCAAGTCCCAGCTGATTGCCGCTCTCAAGATCCTGCAGAACGGTGATATCGGTCCGCGCGAGTTGAACGGGTCCTGGGCAGGCGCCATGGGCCACACGCAGTTCATTCCAACGAGCTATCTGCTCTACGCCATCGACGCCGATGGCAATGGCCATAAGGACATCTGGAATTCCGTGCCGGATGCTCTCGCGACCGCCGCCAATCTTTTGAAAAAGAACGGCTGGCAGCCGGGCCAGACCTGGGGTTATGAAGTTGCGGCGCCGCGGAACGGCGGCCAGTATGCCGGCCAGACGAAGACGCTGGCGCAATGGGAAGCGCTCGGTTTCACCCGCCCGAACGGCAAGGGTTTCCGCAATGGTGACCAGCGCGCCGAGTTGAAAATGCCAGGCGGCGCCGGCAGTCCCGGCTTCCTGATGACCAAGAACTTCTTCGTCATCAAGCGCTACAATGCGTCCGATTCCTACGCGCTCGGCGTCGGCCTGCTTGCCGACGAAATCGCTGGCTATGGCGGCATTCAGCAGGCCTGGAGCCGGCCGGACGGCTCGCTCGACATCAAGCAAAAGTTCGAGCTGCAGTCGCGCCTGAAGGAACTCGGCTATTACGACGGTGAAGTCGACGGCAATTTCGGCTCAGGCTCCAAGGCCGCCATCCAGGCCTTTCAGAGCCGCAACGGTCTCGATCCCGATGGCGAACCGACGCAGCATCTGTTGAAGGCTTTGCGGAACTAGAAGCATGTCGCGCACTAAGGCGCTGCAAGCGATTCTGAAGGATCGCGACGCGCTTGGGACTCAGGCCCGCAATTGCGGCGCATTCTTGCGCCACGATCGGCAGATACAAAAGGCAGCCAATACGCATCCTCCGGTGCGCGTTGGCTTTAGCGCGCGAAAGACGCCCTGGGCAGTTTCATGAGCACGAAGACGGCATTCAGACGTGGCATGAAATCGCTGCTCAACGGCCTGATCGTCATTGCAGTTGGCGTCACGGCATTCGTGATCGAGCCGCCAAGACAGGCCGGTGCCCAGGAACGGCGGTCGATCCTCGACATGTTGTTTGGGTTCGGACGGCGGCGGCCCCC